>NZ_JBHTMP010000010.1:0-162000 GCF_042679305.1 Micromonospora sonneratiae
CGCAAGCGGGCCGCGCCGCCCCGACCCCGGCCTGCTGGCGACCTCCGGCCGGCATCGGCCGGGCCGGCCGGCCACGGGGGCTCCGCCCCGAACCCCGACCCTCCTCAGAGATGCCGCCGCAGATCACCTCGCCGGGCACCACAAGGGCTACCAGCCTCCCCGGACAGGGTCCAGATCGTACGTCCGGTAGGGCGCTCCACCTGGACCCTGTCCGGGGAGGCTGGACGGTCTGGCAACTGCCCGGCGAGGAGATCCGCTCTCATCACATGGCCGCTTACATCCGCCCGACCGGCTAGCGCAAGAACACCACGCTGCATAGATCGGCTATCTGGCCTCGGCTTTGCCAGTCGTTGCGGACCGGGTACGGGATCTTGAGGACACGAGTAGCCCATGGCAGGCTCGTGCCGTATGAACGATGAATTCGCGAAAGCCAACCTGCACGGGAGACTGCGGCGGGACCGCAAGGCGCTGCTCTGGAAACTCGACGGCTTGTCCGAATACGACGCCCGCCGACCTTTGACAGCGACCGGGACCAACCTCCTCGGCCTGGTCAAACACGTGGCCACCGTCGAGGCCCGGTACTTCGGCGAGGTTTTCGACCGCCCTTCCCCGGAACCGCTGCCCCGGTGGCAGGACTCCAACGGCAACGATTTGTGGGCGACCGAGGACGAGACCCGCGATCAGATCATCGCGTTCTACCGGCGCACGTGGGAACACTCGGACGCGACGATCAACGAGCTTCCCCTCGACGCCCCCGGTCACGTGCCGTGGTGGCCGGAGCCTTATCCCAACACGAACCTGTTCGCCATCATGGTCCATGTCCTTGGCGAGTCCATCCGGCATGCCGGGCACGCCGATATCCTGCGCGAGGGCCTCGACGGCCGGACAGGGGTGCGCGCCGAAAACGAGCAGCAGATCGACGAGGAAGCCCGTGCAGCCTACTGCGCGAAGATCGAGCAGGTGGCCAGGTCGGCCGCAACAATCATGGCTTAGGGCCTGTCGCGCGCGGCCGGCAGCAGTCCTCATCTAGTCCTCAAGAGGTCGGACCACCGACGCTGAGAGATGCCGACAGGTATTTCCGCACGTCAGGCCAATCGAGGCCAGGTAGGCACAGGTCACCAACTTGATCTCGTAACGCGTAGGTCGCCGTGCCAACCACGTGCCAGTAGCCGGTACCCCCGGCGGTCGCCAACGGGCACGAACGGTCCCCACATCCTGCGGCTGGCCTGCCCCACCAGGGCCTTGTCGGCCGTGATCTTCGCCCTTCCAAACTGAGGTTCCCGACCAGGCCGGGTGGCCTGTCACTAGCGGTCATACTTACCGGGTGGCGACCACTGACCTGACGTATGGCGGCGTCGTGCCGACGCTGATCGAGGTCGTCCCAGAGTTGCGCGACGCCTTGGACGAGCACATCCGGGACAACGACGAGATCCTCCCGCATGTCTTCTTCGGCTGTGTCATGGTGCCTTTCGTCTTGAACGCGTGGAAGCACGGGAGAGCCGACGCTCTCGCGCGATGCCTCGCGTTCCTGGATGCTGCTATGGCCAGCCCGGACCCCAGCCTGCGGGAACTCGTGGCGGTGTCCTTCGTTGAAGCCGTCGGGCCCTGGGATCCGATGATGGCGGATTTCATCGCGATCTGGCCGCCGGCCCTCGCCGAGGAAGCCGCCGCACAGGTTGGATAGCGGCAGTGCAGCCATTCGTACAGCCAAGCCGGCTGAAGACGTACGGTGAAGATCGACGCTGCCGGACGCGGTGCGCAGGTCAGCGACGGTGGCCGACGCCAGCCGACAGCAGTCTTGATCTTTGCTAGGTAGGGCTGGCAACTCGTCAGGGGGCTAAGTCAGGCCTTTCAGGACAGGGGCGGCCAGCCAGTGCTTAAGCCATCAGTACGGATCTTTCACCTTGACCGCTCACGACGGTTCGCCGGCCGCTAGCCCCGCTTCGAATGCGGCCAGGAAGTCCAGCAACTGACGCCGTGCGGCATCGTCGTGCGTGCGGTGGTTCAGGAATCTCGACGTGACGATGTGCGAGCGGTCCTCGACCACCTCGACCAGTTCGGCGAGTTGAAGCCGCGCCTCGACCGCCGTGCCCGACCCCACCTGACGGCACCATGCCTCGATAAGGGCGGGATCGGTAGAGACGGCGTCGATCCCGCAGCACGCGCGGACACACTCGATCTCGCAGAAGATGATGCACTTGCTCAGCGGCGATGGTATTTCGACCGACACGTCCGCCATTGCCGCTCCCTACCGCTGAGCCCGCCGCAACGGTGACGGGTAGCCGATGCTAGCGCCGTCACCGGACCACACTCCTACGGATGTGATGGCCACCGGGCCGGATTGTCCGGGTACGGCGGACGCGGCCAGTTGCCAACCTGAGTGGTGCTCCCTGCGGTCGTGCCCGAAGGCGGCCAGCCAAAGTGCACCGCTCCTTGGGTGTTGCGCTGCCCGGGCAGGTGCTCAGCGATGTCTCAACCGCTCCGCTGACGCCGAGATCCACGAGCAGACGGAGCCGTCTCGCACCGACACAGTCCGACAGTCGACCCTTATGCTCGGGAATATGGCAATTCAGCGAATGGACCACGTCGGCATCGTCGTCGACGACCTGGCGGCCGCTACCGCGTTCTTTGTCGAACTTGGTATGGAACTGGAGGGTGAGGCACCAGTCGAGGGACGTTGGGTGGACCGTGTCGTCGGGCTCGACGACGTTCGGGTCGACATCGCAATGATGCGGACCCCGGACGGGCACGGGCGGCTTGAGCTGACAAAGTTCCGTACGCCGACGGCGGTCGGCGCTGAGCCGGAGATCGCGCCGGCGAACACGCTGGGCATACGTCGCATCATGTTCGCCGTCGACGACATCGAGGAAGTCCTTACCCGTCTGCGCACCCATGGCGCCGAACTCGTTGGCGAGCTGGCGCAGTACGAGGACCGTTACCGGCTCTGTTACGTCCGCGGCCCCGAGGGCATCATCGTCGCGCTGGCCGAGCAGCTCAGCTGAAGGCTGTCGAAGAGGCCGTTCAGCCAAGGAACCACCGCGGTAGGCCAGGCTCGGCTTTCGATTGCATGACACTCGACGCCAATGACCCCCGACCGGGGCAGCGCACCTCGGCGAAGGCTTATCGGGCAGTCACGTGGGTTCGCTGCCGGCGGAGCGGACTTCGATGGTGTCGTCAGCCAGGTGGTGTAGCCGGCCGGCGGCCATTGGCGGGTGTTCGGGCTTGTCGCCTAGGAGGGCTGCCCACTACGGGAAACGGGCTCGTCCGTGAAGATCCGGCGGCGTAGGGCGAGGCTGACGTAGACCAGGGCGACGAGCACCGGGACTTCGATGAGTGGTCCGACGACGCCAGCGAGGGCCTGTCCGCTGGTCACTCCGAAGGTGCCGATGGCCACGGCAATGGCCAGTTCGAAGTTGTTGCCGGCGGCGGTGAAGGCCAGGGTGGTGGTCCGCTCGTATCCGAGACCGATGACCCTACCCAGGGCGTAGGAGCCGGCCCACATGATGGCGAAGTAGGCCAGCAGCGGTGCCGCGATCAGGACGACGTCCCAGGGGCGACCGCTGATTGCCTTTCCCTGGAGGGCGAACAGGATCACGATCGTGAACAGCAGGCCGTACAGGGCGATGGGGCCGATCCTCGGCAGGAAGTGCTGTTCGTACCAGGCTCGGCCCCTGGAGCGCTCGCCGAGGCGGCGGGTCAGGAAACCGGCGATGAGCGGGATGCCAAGGAAGACGAGTACGTTGCGGGCGATGTCCCACCCGGAGACGTGCAGCGCAGCGCCGGAAAGACCGAGCCAGCCGGGCAGCACGGTGAGGTAGAACCAGCCGAGCAGGCCGAAGGTCAGCACCTGGAACACCGAGTTGAGGGCGACAAGTACGGCTGCCGCTTCCCGATCGCCGCAGGCGAGATCGTTCCAGATGATCACCATGGCGATGCAGCGCGCAAGTCCAACGATGATCAGCCCGGTTCGGTACTCCGCGTGGTCGGCCAGGAAGATCCACGCCAGGGCGAACATCACCGCAGGGCCGATGACCCAGTTCAGGATCAGCGAGGACAGCAGTAGTCGGCGGTCGCGGGTGACCGTGTCGAGCCGGTCGTAGCGGACCTTGGCCAGCACCGGATACATCATCACGAGCAGGCCCAGAGCGATCGGCAGGGAGATTCCGCCGAGCTTCACCGCCTCCAGGGCGCGGTTGAGGCCAGGGATCAGTCGGCCGAGGAGCAGCCCGACAGCCATGGCCAGACCGATCCACAGCGGTAGGAGTCGATCCAGGCGGGACAGCCGGCCGACGACGGCAGGCGCGATGCCACGTTCCACGACGGCCATCGGTTCAGGTCCCCGCCGGTACGGCGATCTCCAGGAGTGAGCCGAGCTGGCGGAACGCCTCCGGCTTGACCTGGTACCAGACCCAGGTGCCCCGACGTTCCGAGTCCACCAGTCCGGCCTCGCGTAGCACCTTCAGGTGGTGGGAGATGGTCGGCCCGGACAGGTCGAATGCCGAGGTCAGGTCGCAGACGCAGATCTCGGGAACCGAGGCGATCATCGACATCAACCGTAGCCGGACCGGGTCGCCGAGCGCCTTGAACATCGGCGCGACCACGGCCGCCTGGTCCGCATCCAGCGGGCGAACTGCCAGCGGTGAGCAGCAAGCCACCGCTTGAAGATCCACCACCGGAAGAGTCTGCTTCGACATGGGTCTACCTTGACAGATGTCGAAACAGGGTGCAACAGTGGCCCTGCTTCGAAAATCATCTAGACAGGGGCGATCGTGATCAGAATCTTCCGTCGCCGTTACGGCCCCGCTGCCCGGAACGTGACCGTGTGCGACTCCTGCGGGCAGGTCTGCACCCAGGCCTGCCGCGCCAACACCCGCTACGAGCACACCCGTACCGCCATGCTGACCAGCTTCTACGTTCGCTGAACCGCGTAACCACAGGAGGAAACCAGATGTCCCGTGTCCAACTCGCCCTACGCGTGTCCGACCTCGAAGGCTCCATCGCCTTCTACTCCAAGCTCTTCGACACCGAGCCGGCCAAACGACGTCCCGGCTACGCCAACTTCGCCATCGAGAATCCGCCCCTGAAGTTGGTTCTACTCGAAGGCGAGCCCAGCCAGCCCACCGTCATGGACCACCTCGGCGTCGAAGTGTTCAGCACGGACGAGGTCGACGCCGCCACCCGGCGACTGACCGACAGCGGCCTGATCACCCTTGAGGAGAACGACACCGAGTGCTGCTACGCCCTCCAGGACAAGGTCTGGGTCCACGGGCCGGGCAACGAACCCTGGGAGGTCTACACCGTCAAGGCCGACTCCCAGCAACTCCAGAAGCCGACCGAAAGTGCCTGCTGCACCTCGACCGACCAGAAGGAACCCGTGACCAGCGAAACCGCATCGAACTGTTGCTGACCGTCGCGGTGCGCGCCTGAGCGCAATCCGGCATCAGGCGCGCACCTGGCTCGTCACGGAAGCTTCACCGGTGTGCTCGGCCGGGCCGCTGCCGATACTTCGTCGCGCTGCTCCCCGTCCCTGGGCGAAGCAGATCGCCGGCGCGCAGCGACAACTATCGCGGCGGTCGTCACGAGGGTGAACACCACCAACCCCGCGTAGGCGATCAGTGTCTGCCGGTCGAGTCCGGTCACCGGCAGGCCTCGCTTCGCCTGCCAGGTGAGCACCGCGAAGACACCGGTGTAGCCGAGGCCGGCGACGCCGACCAGCCGGGCCCGGACCCGCTCGTCGCGGAGCCAACTGTGACTGGCCGCGAGTACGCCCAGGATCGCGGTGACGAGCAGCAACACCTGGATGGCGTGCATGCCGAAGAAGTGCGGTACGCGAAGGTCGCCGCCGGTCGTACTCCAGTTGGTGAGGAACATTCCGTTGCCGTCGGGGTCGCCGATCCCGTGGCCGCCGTTCATGGACACCGGGTGGCCGTTGGCGTCGGTAACCGTGCGGGGGGTTGCGCCTGCGGAGTTGCTGAGCCAGAGCGCCACGACCATGCTGGCGGCGGCAAGTCCGAGTCCGGCGCGTAGGGCGCGGGCCATGGCACGATCGCCGGTGCGTTGGATCAGGACCAGGACCGCGATGATCAGAGTGATCAGCAGGAGCGGCCCGACGCCGATGGAGAACACCGTCCGCACGGTCTGAGCGACCGGCTCGTCGTTGTTGTTGAAATGGCTGAAGGTGCCGTGAGCCGCAGCGTAGGCGACGGCACCGACGTCCAGCAGACCGGCGACGGCGAAGAAGGTGCCGAGCCACCAACCGAAACGTCTGCCCTTGCTCAGCTTGCTGAGCAGCCACGCCAGTGTCAGGCCGTACACGCCCATGGCGAAGCCGAACTTCATCGGCTTAACCCAGACCGATTCGTCCATGAGCAGGCGATCGTCGACGAACAGACCGACGGCGGAGACCAACGTCAGGGTGAACATGAGTGTCGCGTTCGCCACCAACGGGCGATGCCAGCCGCGCAGCGCGCTGAAACATGTTCCAAGGATGGTCAAGGGATGCTCCATACGAGGATCAGCCGGTCGTAGCTATCTGAACGGGCCGGCCTTGGACGTTGCCGATGTGCCCACCAGCCTCAGCGAATTCGTCCCGCCCAACCATCCGACATGCCCCCGCATGCGTGCGGGGGTTAACCCCCCGGCCGGGCCGGAGGTTAACCCCCGGACCTGTGGGGGTTGATTCGTCGGCGAAGGGCTGAGACATCGACGCGGATAGCCATCCGCCGGTCCGAGACGCGGACTACAGGAGGAGCGAAATGCAGGTGACCATTCGTAGGGCGACTACGGACGACGCTGCGGCCCTGGGTGGCCTCCGGTGGCGTCGGCTGACCGAGCGATCCGGCTGTACCGCTGCGGACCGTACCGCATTTCTGGAGCAGTTTTCGGCCTGGCTGACCGACCATCGCTCGACCCATGTGCCCTTCCTTGCTGAGGTGGGCGATGACGTGGTCGGAATGGCTTGGCTGATGGTCGCCGACCGGGTCCCCGCTCCCACCCGGCGACATCGGCGCAGCGGCGACGTCCAGTCGGTGTATGTGGTACCCGAGTTGCGTGACGGTGGAATCGGCGCGGCCCTGCTGGAGGCCGTACTCGCTGAGGCGCGTCAGCTGGGTCTGGAGCATGTGACCGTCCACTCCAGCGAACGAGCAGTGCGCTTCTACCAGCGGGTGGGCTTCCAGCACGACCAGCGCTGGCTCCGCTGGGAACCGGAGTGAAGCTACAGCCGGCGCCGCCGTACGAGATCATGCTTGGCCGGCAGATGACGGTGCGCTGACACGACCGGATCGGCTACCTGTCGGGGGCGAGCCCGCAGACGTGCCGCAGCCCGGGCCGGCCGTCGAGGACGACCTCACCGACCGGCGTGAACCCGGTACGCCGGAGAGCCGCCAACGAGCCGACGTTGTCCAGCGTGGTCGACGCGATCAGGTGCCGCAGCCCGTACTCGTCGCGGGCCAACCCGCAGACGCGGTGGCGTAATGGACATCGAGCCGCTGTAGTTCAGCCACCGTGCCACCCTAGCGACTCCCGTACGGACGGATCGGAGGAGTTGTGTCGTCGTTGTCGGCAGTTGGCGGGGACGGCCCCGATGAGTACGGTGGCCGTCCCCTCTCCGTCACGAGCCGAGGGCTACGAGGTGGCGTCGGCCTACCAGAGTTGGACCGGAGGATTGGGGACCTTGTGCCAGCCGAAGCCCTCCCAGGCGAGGACCTCGTCGAACCAGAACTTCGGGGTTACGGGCAGCGCGAAGGTCCAGTCGACTCCGTACGCCTCCAGCGCCCGGTAGGTGTGGTCGAGGCAGTTGTTGCCGGTCTTGGTCCAGACCCGGTTGTTGAGGACCTTCTCGGTCGCGGCGCGCGGTTTGGCGTTGGTGACGTCGCGACACTTCATGCTTTCGTAACCGCGGTCCTCGAAGAAGATCCGTACCACCTCGTCGACGGTGTAGCTGCGCATGATCCACACGCCGTTGCCAGGCTTGTCGTTGAACGTCCCGTTCGGGTACGTGACGCTGTCGTTGTCGCCGGAGCCGAGCAGCCACAGGCCGGTGGTGGACACCTGGAACGCGAACGCTACGTGGCCGATCGGTTGTGTGTTCCCGGTGGCGTCCAGGCCCGGAAGTGAACCCCAGTGGTTGTAGAACACGCAGGCCTTACCGGTGGCCAGGGCTTCCTCGGCCTGCCACGGCCTGGTCGGTTCGTCCTGCGGTGCTGGACGGCGTAGCGTCACGATTCCACTGTTCTCGCTGTTGTCGGTGGTCCCGTTGGTGGCGTCGGAGGTCGGCTGCTGGTCGCAGGTGTCGACCTGCGTGTTGATTTCGCCCCCGGTGTCCAGCCATACGTCGGCGATCCAGCCGACCTTGTTGCCGTTGCTGTCGGTGACCCTGTCCCAGTACCGGCTGGAACCACCCCAGCCCTCCACCAGACCGGGGCCTTCCGCGTAGCAGGCGACGGTGAGCCTGTCGCCGTACGCGGCGGTGCCGACCGTGTTCCCCTGCGGGCTGTCCCGCAGATTCGCAGTTGGCTGGGCCATGACCGTGCCGGTTACGGACCTCGACTGGTCGGCCGAGGCGGTGTGCATGCCGATGAGCCCCGCGGTGAAGCTCAGCAGGACCGCCGAAAATCCGATCGCCGTGTGTACGAGTCGCCGTCGGTGGGGCCGGGCTGGTTGCAGTTCGGGTGGAGCCTCCATGGAATTCATGGTCACCACGATCGAACCGCTTTCCGGCAACCAACAGACGTTGCAGGCCGCAAGCGCGGCAATCGCCGCAACCACCGGATCCCGCCGGGCAACAACATGGGCGAAACCGCGCAACAACGCCGGCGAACCCGGGCAACAACACGGACGAAACCGCGCAACAACGCCGGTTGAGCAGGGACGACGTACCTGGCGCTGGTGCTCCACAATGGATCCGTTTGGCCGCCGTCGGTATGGTTGCGGCGGCACCTCTCCCCGTTGTCCGGTGTGCTGAATGGAGGTCCTGGTGACATCCGACGAACCCACCCGGCCGCTACCGGACCCTGCTGCGATCACCAGCAAGGAGGAGCTTGCCAGGCAGTTGGCCCTACTGCCCGGATACCAACGGCACAAGGTGTCGTCGCTGGCCCGGTCCTCCGGCTACAGCGAAGGATCGGTACGCAACCTGTTGCAGGGCCGACGGGTTCCCGCCCGTAACTCCATGGCCGTTGTTGCCCGGCTGCTTCGCACCCTGGGCGCCGACGAGGCCACCGCCACCGGATTCCTCGATGCGATCCGCCGCCTCCAGGAGGAGCAGGAAAAGGCGCGGACCGCGCCCGCCCCGAGCACCAATCCCACCGCTGGTACGGCTCCGAGCGAGGGTACGGCTCCCACCGGGGACGGCACCCCTGCGGTCACGTCCACTCCGTCCGAGCCCGTCGTCGGCACGCGAGTGGACGATCCGGTCGAGGCCGCCCGGATCGACCAGCAGTTGCAGCGGATCGAGGATGCCCACGCCGGGGTTGCGGGTCCCAGCCAGCCACCGCCGGTGCCGCCCCGCCGAGCCGGCGGCGACCCCGATCATCTGTATCGTCCCGGCTGGTGGCGCAGCGTACTCGTTGTGGCCGCCGTCCTGGTCATGGTGTCGTGCGGCGGACTGACGGCGTACAAGATGGTCGAGAGCTACAACGACCCGGGTGAGCAGCCATCCGCCACGCTGCCGCGACCCACGACGACCTTCGACGACGCCCCGGCCCTGCCGGAGCCGGCCCCATCATCGTCGGCGTCCCCGAGCGCAGCGTCCGTACCCCCGACGAGCCCGGCGATCCGGACCCCGTCGGCCGGTGGCACGGCCAGGACCGAACCAGGGTCCCGACCGTCACCGACCCGAGCGTCGCAGCCGACGGCCGTGCAGCAACCGCAACCGATCACCTTCCGCATCACCGCCACCGACGGCGTGTTCGAACGTACCGAGCCCCGCACCGAGGCGTCCCGCGGCGCAGCGCACAACTATGGCGCGAGCGTCGGCATTCTGTGCCAGGTGAACAACGGCGGGTGGGACGGCCAGCACTACGCCTCTGACGGCAGTCAGTTCCGTACCTGGGCGAAGCTTTCCAACGGGAACTGGATCTACGACTACTGGCTCGACACCCCGCTCGTTGCTGCGGACGGCTACTCACCCGGCATTCCGCACTGTTGAACCGGAGCTGGTCAGGGACCGGTACTGGCCGACCCGCTGTCGCTTTCCCTGGTCCGTCCTCGGTAGCAGGCGGTACGGGCTGAGGCGACGACCTGCGGTTCTGCAGCCTGTGCCCGTACCACCCGGGCCTCGGCCAGCACACAGCTCTCGGTGCTGCGCAGGACGTTCCCGAACACCGAGGTTCCGGCGTACGGCATGGCGAAGTTGGCCCTGCGTCCGTCCGCCGGCCGGACGACGTCGACGTGCACGACCGTCTCGGCCGGCACCGGGCTGTTCCCGTACGGCGTGAACCTCGGCCAGGCCGCACCACATCGGGGCGAGTAGCGCAGTTCCAACGCTCCTATCGGACGCTGGTCATGGACCATCTCGACATGGTCCAGCGACAGGACATCGGGGAAGGCCGCGCAGCCACTGTCCTTGGGATCGGCTTCGTCCGCCACCACCAGCCCGGTGTCGGCCTCCGGCTGCGGCTCGGGCCCTGGTCCGTCCGCGACGGCAGCCGCGCCCAGCACGATTGCCAACAGTCCGGCCAGACCACCGGCCAGCAGCCAGAACGGTCGCCGGCCCGGGTTGGCGGACGAGGTGGTCGTGGCCGTACCGGTCACGGTGGCAGCTCCGCCCGCCAGGTCCGCTGCCCTGTTTGGCTGGTCCGCCTCGGCCAGGTCCGCTGCCCTGTTTGGCTGGTCCGCCTCGGCCAGGTCCGCTGCCCTGTTTGGCTGGTCCGCCTCGGCCAGGTCCGCTGCCGTGTCCGGCTGCTCCGCCTCGGCCAGGTCCGCTGCCGTGTCCGGCTGCTCCGCCTCGACCAGGTCCGGGGCTACCAGGCGTGAAACGTTCTCCCAACGTTGCCGCCAGTGGAGCGGATCGCCCTCGCAACCTTCCACGTACGCTGCGACGGTCTCCCAGGTCGGCAGCCGTCGACCCCCTGCCGCCTCGGTCAGTACGGTTTTCGACTTTCCGGTCCGATGCGCCAGGGTGGCGTACTTGGGCATGCCGGCTGATTCGCGTAGCGCCCGCAACTCGGCGGCGAAGGCCTGGACCGGGCCAGCCTGAGGATCAATGCGTCGTTCCGGTCGACCCATCGCAAACCAACCCCGCTCCGTTGTCCGCATTGATTGTCCTACCTGGACCAGGGGTGTCGGGACAACTACTGAACGGCTAGACAGGACCTGCCCGGCCGGGCTCCGGATCAGCAACCACGACCAAGAGGAGGCATCAGTGCGAAGGTTCTTCCCTGCCGTCCTGGTGGCGGCCCTGGTGACAGTCGGGGCGCTCGTCGGCGCATCGCCCGCCCAGGCCGCCACCTGTAATGGTGCCAGCTGCTACGGCAAGAACCCGTACACCGAGGGCTGTGCCGGTGACGCGTACACGCCCACGGGGGCGGCCTTCAGCTCAGCGGCCGGCTACGTCGAGTTGCGCTACAGCCCGAGCTGCAACGCCAACTGGGCCAAGGTCAGCAACTCGTACGCCGGGGCCTGGCTCTACGTACAGAACCAGTACGGCCACTCGCAGCAGACGTACGTGCCGAGCGGAGTGACCGGCACCTACACGCTGATGGTCACCGGCGAAACCGGCGCACGGGCCGGCAACTCGCACAGCTATACCGGCTGGTACTAGCCGCATCGGCCCGTCGTGGCACCACCCGTGCCGCGACGGGCCACCCGGCCGGCCCGGAACCCCACCTTGACTTGAACGGCGGTTGAGGTCGGAGAGTTGTGTGGTGTCGATCGGGTTGTTGTTGAGCCGGGTGATTGCCCGTGGGGTGGTACGGGGCGGACCTGACGGTCCAGCCGTACGAGTATTGGCTGCATCGGGCGTCGAACCGGCCCGTACCGTCGGGACCGCAGGGTGACGGCGACCGAGCCGGCAACGCTGGCCCCGGCGGCACCCAGCCTGTTCACCGGACGGTTCCGGGCGTTGACGGTGGGTACGGTCACCCTCGTTTCACTGCTGGCGTTCGAGTCACTGGCGGTCACCACCGCGATGCCGACGGTGGCCCGCTCCCTCGACGGGCTGGCGTTGTACGCCCTCGCCTTCGGTGGACCCTTTGCCTCCGGGGTGGTCGGCATGGTCGTCTCTGGCATCTGGAGCGACGCCCGTGGCCCGGGGACCCCGACGCGGCACGGTGTGCTGTGGTTCGTGGTCGGCCTGCTGATCGCCGGCAGCGCACAGAGCATGGGGTGGGTCGCGGCCGGCCGGATCGTGCAGGGCTTCGGCTCGGGTCTGCTCTCGGTGGCGCTGTACGTCACGGTCGGTCGGGCGTACCCCGAGGACCTGCACCGCCGGATCTTCGCGGCGTTCGCGGCGGCCTGGGTGGTTCCGTCGCTGGTCGGTCCGGCCATCGCCGGTCTGATCGTGCAGTACGTCGGCTGGCGCTGGGTCTTCCTCGCGGTGCCCGTGCTGACGGTGCCGGCGATGCTGCTGATCCAGCCCGGCCTACGGCGGATCGACGCCCCGGTCTCCGGCCCGAGGACGGCACCGGGAACGTTCCGACGCATCGCCTGGGCGTTCGGGGCGGCGGTGAGTGCCGCGCTGTTGCACTACGGGGGGCAGCAGCGTGGCGCTACGGCGGTGGTCCTGCTGGCCGTGGCCGTCGTCGGGCTCGGTCTCTGTGCTCCCCGGCTGTTGCCGGCCGGTTTTCTCCGGCTCCGGCGTGGGCTACCGACGGTGATCGCACTGCGCGGTCTCGCCTCGGCCGCATTCGCCGGAGCAGAGGTGTTCATTCCGTTGTTGCTGTCCCGGGAACGGGGGCTGTCCCCGGCTGCCGCCGGATTCGCCCTTGCCGCAGGGGCGCTGGCCTGGTCCGCAGGGTCGGCGTTGCAGAGTCGGTTGACGCAACCTAGGTTGCGGGCGGCCCTTCCCCGGGTCGGGATGCTCTGTGTCGCCGCCGGGATCGGGTTCGTCGCACTGACCGTGTCGGAGTCGGTTCCCGTACTGATCGGTATCGCCGGCTGGGGCGTCGCGGGGGCGGGGATGGGGATGGTCTATCCGACGCTGTCCGTACTCACCCTCGAACTGTCCGCACCGGGTGAGGAGGGATGTAACAGTTCGGCCCTGCAACTGGGCGACTCGCTTTTCGCCGCCACGGTTCTTGCCTTCGGGGGTGCGATGTTCGCCGCGACGACCGTGCCCGGGGCCGGGACCTACCTCGCCGGGTTCGCGGTCGCCGCCGGGTTGGCACTCCTCGGTGCCGTCATCTCGGGACGGGTCGACCCGCGTTCGACGACCTGACCGTCCCGGCGTACGCCGACGTGACCGTGTCCCGGGCGGTCGGTCTGCTGTCCCGGACCGGTGCCGGCGACCATCAGCCGATCTGCCGCTCGGGCGGCCACGAGGCGTACGCCTGGTCCAGGACGTCGATCAGTCGGTCGTACGACCGGTCGACGTCCTGCGGCAGTCCGAAGCCGCCGGCCATCTCCAGTGAGACGAATCCGTGCAACGCGCTACGCAGGCCGCGGGTGGCGTCCACCAGTTGATCGTCGGAGAGTCCGTAGCCGGCGAGGATGGCGTAGACGACCCGTACGCTCCGTTCACCTGCGGCGACATGGGCCGCGTCGGCGGCGTCGGGGGCGCGCAGCGTGGCCGCGTAGCTGCCCGGGTGTTCCCTGGCGTACGCCCGGTAGGCGTGGGCCAGCGAACACAGTGCGTCCCGGCCGGAGCGGCCCAGGGCGGCCTCGGTCAGCCGGTCCGTCAACTCCGTCAGGGCACGAACGGCGATCTGCCGCTGGAGTGCTTCGAGGCCCCGGATGTGCTTGTAGAGGCTGGGCAGTGCGACACCGAGCTGCTGGGCCACGGCGGCCAGGGTGAGTCGGTCGAGGCCGACCTGGTCGGCGATGCGGGCCGCCTCGGCCACGACCTTCTCCGGGGTCAGTCCGGCCCTAGCCACGGCCGTGCACCCGGTCGAGGAAGCGGACCAGCGCCGGGTTGACGATCTCGGGATATTCGGCCATCGGATAGTGCCCGGAGTTCGGCACCAACAGCAGTTCTCCCTTCAGACGGTCGGCGACGAACCGACCCTCGGCGGTGGCGTCCGGGAAGTCCGGGTCCTTTTCGCCCATCACCACGAGGGTAGGCGTGTCCACCTGACCCAGACGTTCCTCGGCCGGCCGGTGGCTGGTCCGGGTGGTCCGTACGAAGGATCGCCAGTGATCGCCTCGGCGCAGGCTCTGCTGGATGCGGGCCAGGTGTTCGGTCAGGTCCGCCGGGGGGCGACCGGGGTAGAGCGTGCGGTAGTAGGCCCGCCATGCGGCAGGTCCCCATGGCTTGGTCAACAGCAGTCTGAGCAGGAACGGCATGAGCGGATTGCCCTGTGGATCGCGGACGAACGGCCCCAGGAGCGCGAGGCCGGTGACCTTTGTCGGTTCCTCGGCGGCGGCCCAGACCGACGCACCGGCTCCCATGGAGGAGCCGACGATGGTTGCCGGCTGGCCCAGGTGGTCGATCAACGCCAGCACGTCGGTGCCGGCGGCGACATCGTCGTAGCTGGTGAAGCCGTCATCGCTGTCGCCGTGTCCGCGCAGGTCCATGACGGCGACCCGGTAGCCGGCGTCGACCAGGGCGGGCACGGTGAACCGGTAGGCCGAGCGCAGTTCACCCATGCCGGGCAGGGCCACGACGAGCGGTCCGTCGCCCCGCACCTCGTAGGCGATCCGACCCGTACCACGTTCCAAGTAGCTAACGTTCATAGCTTAAAAGCTAATGGCATTAGCTTTGCTCGTCAAGTCCAACACGTACGGGCGATCCCGGCCTGGCCGAGAGATTTTCTGATCCCCATGCGCCCTAAAGTTGCCGGTATGTTCGAAGTCTTTTTCGTGTTGGTTCTGTACGTTTTCGGATTCATTCTCCTTTACGGGGTGGTCCGCCTGGCCGTGAAGCACGGCATCGAGGACGCCACCCATGCGCGTCATCGGACGGTCACACCGGAAGAGGTGTTCTTCCCCGGGGGCTGAGCTGCCCGCCGAGGTGGGGTGGTCGGGATGGTCGGTGCTGCCGGTGCGAGGATCACCGTTGTGATGGGATCCCTGCGGACCGAGCCCGCCCGTACCCGCCCCGAGCTGCTGGCACCTTCGGTGGCTGCCGCCGTCGAAGGATGGCCGGCCGATGCTGCGGTGGCTGTCGATTCGGTGCTGGTTGCTGCCATCGACGCGGACCTCGCCGACACGGCCGCCTTCTGCGCGGCGTACGACGTGGGGCTCGACGCCTCGGCCAACTGCGTCGTGGTGGCCGGTAAGCGGGAGGGGGAGATCCGTTACGCGGCCTGCGTCATCCTGGCCACCACCAGAGCGGACGTCAACGGCGTGGTACGGCGACAGCTCAACGTACGCAAGGCGAGCTTTGCGCCGATGGCGGAGGCAGTGGAGCTGACCGGAATGGAGTACGGCGGGATCACGCCGATCGGGCTACCGGAACAGTGGCCGATTCTGGTCGACCCACGGGTGGTCGCCACGCCGTACGTGATCATTGGATCCGGGTTGCGGCGTAGCAAGATCGCGTTGCCCGGCCCGGCGCTGGCCGCGCTGCCGGGTGCTCAGGTCATCGAGGGCCTGGCCAGACCGGTCGACTGAAGGTCCAGGGACCGGTCCGGCCAGACGGCTGTCGATGTTGTTGCACGTGAAACCAGGTCGGCTGGGTGTCTGGAGCCAGGTCGGCTAGCTGCCCGACTGCTCGCGGGCGGCCACCTCGGTGAGGGCGGAACGCAGCACGTCCGGCTCCTGGGCGCCGGTGACGGCGTACTTTCCGGCCAGGACGAAGGTCGGCACGCTGGTCACGCCCAGCGCCCGCGCGTCGGCCAACCCGGCCCGTACCTCGGACTCGCCAGCCGTGGAGTCGAGGAACTGCCGTACCTCGGTCTCGTCGAGGCCGACCCCGGCGCCGACGGCGGCGAGCGCGTCCCGCGACCCGATGTCGACGCCGTCGGTGAAGTAGGCGCGGTAGAGCGCCTCGACGGTCCCGGCCGCGTGGCCGCGCGAGTCGGCGAACCGCACCAGCCGGTGGGCGTCGAAGGTGTTCGCCGTGACCGCCCGGTCGAACCGCAGTTCCAGGCCATCCCGGGCGGCGACGGCGGTGGTGTGCGCAAGCATCTGCTCGGCCTTCTCCGCCCCGCCGAACTTCTCGGCGAGCGACTCGACCAGCGGTCGCGGCTCGGGGACGGGTGACGGGTCGAGCTGGAACGGCCGGAACTGAACCGTCACGTCCCCTTCGAAGGACTCAAGGGCGCGCTCCAGGCGGTGCTTTCCGATGTAGCACCACGGGCAGACCACGTCGGCGTAGATCTCAATCTCCATGACCGGAGACAACATCGCAGGTCAGCTGATCTGTTCCCGGACCTGCCTCTTGAGGCGGGCGAGGATCGCCGTGCCCCCGCGTACCCGCAGTGGGCTGATCGCCTCCGCGAGCCCCATCCGCTGATAAAGATCATCCGGTACGGCCAGCACCTCGTCAGCGCTGGCGCCCGCCAGCCCTTCGGCGAGGATGCCGGCGAAGGCGCGGGTCGTCGGTGCCTCGGGTGGGCAGTCGAACCAGGTGGTGACCGTACGGTCGGCGGCCACCTCGGCGCGCAGGAAGAACACGGTCTGGCACTCCGGCACCTGTTCCATCCCGGTCCGGTCGGCCAGCGCAGCCGGCAGCGGCGGGACACTGTCGGCGAACTCCAACAGCATCTCCAGCACCACGTCCCGAGGTGCGGACGCGAACTCCTCGACTATCCCGGCGAGCTTCGGCGGCATGGATTGAGACGGCGTCGACCCAGGTGACATGGCCCCAGGCTACCGGCGCCCCGTTGCCGCATCCTCCCGGTGAGTGGCATCGGCACGGGCGTCCAAGGAACGACGAGTCGATCCCGACCGACCCTGACGCCACCCAGGGACATCGTCTTCCTGACGCGCGGGCGGGACCCGGGCGGACGGTATCGTGTGCGATTGCCGCATACGCGAGAGGTGAACAGGTGAAGGCCACTGAGCTGTCGATTTCCGGCGCATGGGAGTTTCTTCCGCAGCAGTTTCCCGACGACCGTGGCAATTTCGTCGTGTGGTACGACGCCAACGCGTTCGCCGATGCCCTCGGCTTCGAACTCACCGTCGCCCAGACCAACCACAGCGTCTCGCGGCGGGGGGTCGTCCGGGGCGTGCACTGGGCCGACGTGCCGATCGGGCAGGCGAAGTACGTCTACTGCCCGCAGGGCGCACTGCTGGACATCATCGTCGACCTGCGGGTCGGGTCACCGACCTTCGGGCAGCACGAGGTCGTACGCCTGGACACGATCGACTTCCGGGCGGTCTACCTGTCGGAGGGCCTCGGGCACGCGTTCGTCGCGCTGGAGGACGACACGGTGCTGAGCTACCTCTGCTCGGCCCGGTACGCGCCGGCCCGTGAGCGGATCGTGAACGTACGCGACGAAGAGTTGGCGCTGCCGCTGCCCACCGATGTCACGCCGATCCTCTCCGAGCGGGATGCCAACGGGCCGGGTCTGGCCGAACTCCGGGACGCCGGACTGCTGCCGTCGTACGACGAATGCCAGCGGTTCTACCAGTCCCTGCGGACGCAGGCGTAGACCTGCTACCGGAAGTGGTGGGGTCGTCCGGTCACCCTGCGGCGTCTGGGCAGGCCCACCGCACCGGCACCGGCCAGCAGCCCGAGGGCCAGTGACCCGATCATCCGTACCCCGGTGGTGTGTAGCAGGAACGCGCCCGGCAGTCGCGACGCGACCATCGTGCCAGCGATGGTGACACTGGCCGCGACCGTCCAGAACAGCGCCGGCTGGCTCGGGGCCTCGGGGGGAGCACCGTGCCATGTCCGCAGGAGCCCGCGACGCCCGATGTGTACGGCCAGCGCCAGCGCCGCCAGCGCACCGAGCACGGTCGAAGCCGCGTCGAATACGGGCATGCGCTCGGTCAGCCGGTCCCACACCTGGTGGGTTGCGGCGGCCAGCACGGCTGAGGCGGCACTGACCACGATCGCCGGGCGGGAGCGGCCCAGTACGCCGTAGTCGCGTAGGGCCAGCGAAGCGGGCCAGGGCGGCAGGTGCACGGCGATGGTCGGGGCGGCCCAGCGGATGAGCACCCCACACAGCAGGGCGACCGGCAGGCAGAACAGGATCAGCCCGGCTGGTTGGTGCGACAGGGGGAACACCGGTAGGCCGGAGCCGTCGAGGGCGTACGCCAGATCGGGTGCCGCCGCGCCGACGACGAGGGCGACCCCATCGAACCAACGTGGCCGCCAGAGCTTGAGCGGCAGCGGCAGCGCCGCGTGTGAGGGGAAGGTCAGCGGCATCGCCGTAGGTTAACGCCGATGATTCCGCTGGTGCCGCATCCGAAACCAGAGATCATCGATGTCGTGGCCCCGGGGGTCGAGTGGAATGTCGGTGCCGCCACTCGTTGGCAGCCCTGGGAGGACCGGAGCAAACTGGCTGGCACACTCCGACAGGAGGACGGTGGCGATCGGCAGGGAGGTACGGGTGCGCTGGCGCAGCTATGTGGCGGTCGGGGACAGCTTCACGGAGGGCATGAACGACGCGTATCCGGACGGCACCTATCGCGGCTGGGCGGATCTGGTCGCGGCCCGGCTGGCTGTCGAGGCAGGCCCGGAGTTCGGCTACGCGAACCTGGCGATCCGGGGGCGGCTCTTCCCCAACGTGGTGGCCGAGCAGGTGCCCGCCGCGCTGGCGATGCGCCCTGACCTGATCAGCTTTGCCGCCGGCGGCAACGACGTACTGCGCCGCAACTTCGACGCGCATGCCCTGGTCGAACGCTTCGACGAGGTGATCGGCCAACTGCGCGGTACCGGAGCCGACGTACTGATCTTCCGGTTCGCCGACGTGATGGCGCGCCTGCCCGGTCAGCGACTCGTGGCACCCCGGGTGTCGATACTCAACCAGGCACTGGGCGAGACGGCCGAACGGCATGGCGCGATCCTGGTCGACCTGTATGCCGACGACACGTTCCTGAACCCGGTGCTGTGGAGTGAAGATCGGCTCCACCTGTCGGCCGCCGGGCACCGGCGGGTTGCCGCCCGGGTGCTGAGCGCCCTCGGACTGCCCCCGGACGAGCAGTGGTTGGTCGTACCGCCACAGCCGGCACCGACGCCGTGGCTGGCGGCGCGCGGTGCCGACCTGCGTTGGGCCGGTCAGCACCTGGCGCCGTGGATCAAGCGCCGGTTGACCGGGCGCTCGTCCGGCGACACGGTCACCGCCAAACGCCCGGTGCTGGCGCCGTTCACGGACTGAGCCGGGCACGGCGGCGTACCGTGGGGTGATGGCAGTGCCCAGCGACCCCGCCCCCGCCCTTCAGGCGTACGCAGACCCGCAGCGGCTGGTCACCACCGAATGGTTGGCCGCCAATCTGCACACGGACGGTCTGGTCGTGGTCGAGTCCGATGAGGACGTGCTGCTCTACGACACCGGCCACATCCCCGGCGCGGTCAAGGTCGACTGGCATCTGGAACTCAACGACCAGGTGACCCGGGACTATCTCGACCCGGCGGGCTTCGCCGAGTTGTGTTCCGCCAAGGGCATCAGCCGGGACGACACCGTCGTCTTCTACGGCGACAACTTCAACTGGTGGGCGGCGTACGCGCTCTGGGTCTTCTCGCTGTTCGGCCACGCGGACCTGCGGCTACTCGACGGCGGCCGGCAGAAGTGGATCGCCGAGGGCCGTGAACTGACCCGGGAGCGGACCAGCCGGCCCCGGGCCGACTACCCGGTCCCCGAGCGCAACGATGCACCGCTGCGCGCCTTCCGGGACCAGGTGATGGCCCACATCGCGGCGGCCCGACCCCTGGTCGACGTACGCTCGCCCGCCGAGTACACCGGCGACATGCTGCACATGCCGGACTACCCGCAGGAGGGGGCACTGCGTGGTGGGCACGTCCCGGGTGCGGTGAACATGCCGTGGAAGTCGGCCGCCAACCCCGATGGCACGTTCAAGCCGGTCGACGAACTGCGGGCGATCTACGCCGACCAGTTGGGCCTGGCACCCACGGACGACGTCATCGCCTACTGCCGGATCGGTGAGCGGTCCAGCCACACCTGGTTCGTGCTCCGGCACCTGCTCGGCTACCCGCAGGTACGCAACTACGACGGTTCATGGACCGAGTGGGGCAACCTGGTCCGGGCCCCGGTGGTCCGGGGCGACCGGCCCGGCGGCCTGCCCCGACCCTGACGTCGGTTCCATAGTGGCTGGCCTCTGCCATATTGGCCAGATGCAGCCCCAGCCCCAACGCCCCCCGCGGATCTTCTACTGCACCGACATCCTCTCCGGTCGGGCTTCGCTCGACGGTTATCCGTTCCGCTACGTGCTTCTCCGGCCGCCGGTCTCCTCCGTGTTCATGGCCGGGCCGATCAGTGGCGATGCCCAGGTGACGGTCGACCAGATGCTGTCCGCCGTCGAGCTGCTGGAGACCCGGGGCTGGGAGCTGGTGAACTTCGAGCAGGGCGGTCTGCTGGCCTTCCTGCGGCGCGCCCGACCGCACTGATCGGTAGCCTGCGGAGATGGGGCAGGTGTGGCGGGACTGGGGTGGCGTGGTCGTGGTGTCGCTGGCCGGCCTGCCGGTGGCTGCCCTGATCGCCCTTCTGCTGGCCCGGCTGCGCCGGCGCAACGGGTTGCCCAACCGTGAGGCGTGGTGGCACAGCGTCGCCGAGGTGGGCATGGTGGTCGGCACGCTGCCCTGGGTGTGGATGATCCTCACCCCGCTGGCCGCACCCCGACAGGTGCATCTGATCCCGCTGCGGGACCTGTTCCTCCAGGTGACCACCACCTCGCCCACGTTCGTGACGGTGCAGGTCGGCGGCAACCTGTTGGTCTTCGCCGCGCTGGGCTTCTTCGGGCCGATCCGGTTCGCCGCCCTGGCCGGGGTGTGGCGACTCCTCGCCCTCGGCGCTGCCGGGTCGGCCCTGGTCGAGACCCTCCAGTTCGTGCTCGACATCGGACGTGTCTCCTCTGTGGACGACGTGCTGATCAACGCGGTCGGCGCGGCGCTCGCCGGTCTCGTGTCCCGGCCGTGGTGGGCATCCCGCGAGCCGGTTGCGGCGGACCGTCGGCCCACGCCCATCGAAGCGGGCTACCCAGGCTGATCGGGCAATTAGCTTGTAGGTGTTGAAGCCGACGAGTCGACCCGGCCCGGCTCCCCACCCCGGCTGAGCGTCCGCCACGCCACTGTGGTGGCGAGGGCCAGAATGACCGCCGCCGCGTAGACGACCACCGGCAGCCCGTACGCCTCGGCGACGAAGCCGCCCAGCGCGGCACCGATCGGGGCGGTCAGCATTCCGGCCATCCGCTGGGCGCTGCCCACCCGCCCGAGCAGTTCGGCCGGTACGTTGCGTTGCCCGTACGCGGCCCACAACGCGTTCCACACGGCCGTACCGGCGGAGAAGACGGCCAGCGTCAGCGCCCCCGGGACCGGGTGTCGGGACAGTGCGAGTCCGGCCAGCGCCACGGTCTGACCCAGCAGCACCCAACGCAGTCCGGAAAGAGCGCCGAACCGTCGTGCCAGGCGGCCCGCCCCGAGTGCGCCGATCAGCGCACCGACGACGGCTACCGCCATGAAGGCGCCGTACCCGGCTTCGCTGACCTTCAGCACGTCGAGCGCGTACAGCACGAGGGTGGCGATCATTGCGCTGATGGCGAGGTTGGTGACAGCGGCCAGGACGGTGATCCGACAGAGCGTGCCGTCCCGGCGGATCCACCGCAGCCCGTCGCCGGCCTCCCGCCACAGGCTCCGCCCACGGGGTACGGAACCTGCCCCGGCCCCGTTCCGTCGAGCCCCGTTCTGTCGAGCCCCGGTCGGCCGGGTCGGGCGCAGGGTCAGCGCGAGCAGTGCGGCGACCGCGAACGACATCGCGTCGACCGCGAAGGGCAGCGCCGCTGCGATCGCGAAGAGCACGCCGGCGGCAGGAGCACCGACGAATCCGCTGGCCAGGGCCGTACCGGCCTGTAGCCGCCCGTTCGCGGTGGCCAGTCGGTCAGCGGGCACCAGCCCGGGCAGGATCGCGAACGCGGAGGCGTCGAAGAGGGTACCGAGGGTGGCCAGCAGGAACGCGCATCCGGCGAGTACGGCGATGCTGGTCCGACCGGTGGCCACCAGCACCGCGAACGCGCCGACCAGGACCGCCCGCAGACCATCCACCACCGCCATCGTGCGGCGTCGGTCCCAACGGTCGGCGTACACCCCGCCGATCAGGCCGAACAGCAACGGGGGCAGTTGACCGGCGACGACCACCACGGCGATCGTCCGGGGATCACGGGTGAGTGACGCCGTCAGCAGCGCAAGCGCCGGAGTGCGTACGGCGTCACCGAGGCGGGAGAGGACCGCAGCCGACCAGAGCCGCCAGTACCCGCCACCGAGCCGCCGGTACGCACCACCGAGCCGCCGGTACGCACCTTTCGTCGGGTCCGACGTGTCGCCGGTCGCGTCGACCGCTGCCGCCGTATCTGTCATGGCTGATTGCCCCCTGTTGCCGACCCGTGGGTGACTTGCCTCGGCAGGTGACCCTTGGGGATGGAGTAGGTCGAGGGTCAAGCAGCAGCGCATTGCCAGTTGTCGGACTTGCGATCTTGCGCGGAATCAGGGCGGCGGACTGTCAGCGATCACCGGTACGGTAGGCGCCGGCATCGGACCGGAAGAAGTACCGGCGTCGGACCGGAGAAACCGGCATCGGACCGGGAGAGAAGATAGAACGTGGACCACACCTTTCAGGTCGACCTGCGTGGCGTTGTCGACCTGCTGAGCCATCACCTGTACGGAAGCCCCCGGGTCTACCTTCGCGAACTGCTACAGAATGCGGTCGACGCGATCACCGCCCGCCGGGCCACCGATCCCAAGGCCCCGGCGGTGGTGCGGATCCAGCCACCCTCGCTCACCGGCGACGGCACCCTACGCGTACACGACACCGGTATCGGGCTCACCGAGGCCCAGGTGCACGAGCTGCTGGCCACGATCGGTCGTAGCTCCAAACGCGACGAGCTGGGGTTCGCGCGGCACGAGTTCCTCGGTCAGTTCGGTATCGGGCTGCTTTCCTGTTTCCTGGTCGCCGACGAGATCCGGGTACAGACCCGGCATGCCGACGAACCGACCGTGTTGTGGACCGGTTACTCCGACGGCCGTTACGGCATCGAGTTGGCACCGGCCGGCAGCCAGCGGGCGGAGCCGGGCACGACGGTGACCCTCGTACCGCGTCGGGACGCCGACCAATGGTTCGCGACGCCGACCGTGGTCGAGCTGGCCCGGCTGTTCGGGTCGCTGCTGCCGGTCTCGGTCCACGTCGGTGACACCGAGACGACGACCGGACCACCGCCGTGGGCAGCGCCCGCCGGGACCTCCGCCGCCGAGACGCGCGGCGCCCTCTTCCAGTACGCCCGGGAGACGCTCGGCTTCACCCCGTTCGACGTGGTGCCCCTGTCGGTGCCGGAGGCCGGACTCACCGGCGCGGCGTTCGTGCTGCCGGTTCCGGTCAACCCGGCGGCCCGTACCGGGCACCGGGTCTACCTCAAGCACATGCTGCTCACCGAGGGGGCCGAAGGACTACTGCCGGACTGGGCGTTCTTCGCCCAGTGCGTGGTCGACGCCAGCGAGCTGCGCCCGACCGCCAGTCGCGAGGCGCTGTACGAGGACAGCCTCCTGGAGAGCACCCGGGAGGCGCTCGGCGAGCAACTGCGGGGTTGGCTGGTCCGGCTGGCCAGCCAGGATCCGTACCGGCTCGGCGAGTTCCTCCAGGTGCACCACCTCGGCGTGAAGGCGCTGGCGCTGCACGACGACGAGATGCTCCGGTTGGTCGAGCAGTGGTGGCCGATGGAGACCAACACCGGGCAGATGACCCTCGCGGAGTTCCGGGAGCGGCACGGCGTCGTCCGTTACGCGGCGACGATCGACGAGTTCCGGCAGTTGGCAGCGGTGGCAGCCGCCCAGGATCTGGCCGTGGTCAACGGTGGCTACACGTACGACACCGAGATCATCGAGCGGCTGCCGGGGGTGGACCGGTCGGCGCTCATCGAGCGGCTCGAACCGACCGATCTGACCACCCGGTTCGACAGTCTCGACCCGGCAGTCGACCTGGCTCTGCGGCCGTTCGTCAAGACCGCCCAGCGGACCCTGGACCGGCTCGGCTGCGAGGTGGTGGTACGGGCGTACGACCCGCCGTCGCTCTCCGCGCTCTACCTGGTCAGCCGGTCGGCGGCCTTCCACGACCAGCTCCAGTCGACCCGGGACCAGGCGGACGAGGTGTGGGCCGGGGTGCTCGACGCATTGGCCAACTCCGGTCCGCCGGAGCGTCCGCAGCTGGTGCTCAACCACCGCAACCCGCTGGTCCGACGGATCACCACGCTGGGCGACCCGGAGCTGGTCGGGCTCGCCGTGGAGGCCCTGTACGGCCAGGCGCTGCTGCTCGGCTACCACCCGATCCGTCCGGCGGACGCCGCGCTGCTGAACAGTTCGTTCCTCGGCCTGCTGGGCCGGGCCGTCCCGGGACAGGAGTGATCCGATGACCACCAACAGTGAGGAGCTGTGGCGGCGGTTCAGCCAGGCCGCGAACATGCCGTACGGTGCCGGGCAGATCGCCGCGGTCGAACAGCTGATCCGGCAGGCGGACGCCGCCGGTGACGCCCATCTGGCCTTCGCCACCCGGATGCTCGGCACGAACGCGTACGTCTACGGCGGTGAGCCGGTCAAGTCGTTCGTCACCTTCTCGTGGTGCCTCGCCGACTTCGACCGCAGCCCGCAACCGCATCACCAGCGGTACGCGCACAACCTGCTCTGGCACTTCAAGTACATGGTCAACGCGCTGCTCAACTTCCCCGAGGTGCCGCTGGACCGGACGTACGCCGTGCTCGACGACATGGAGCGCCGGTACCGGGAGGGCGGGCACAGTCTGCAGGCGGTCTACAAGTACCGGCACCGGGTGGCCCGGCATCTGGGCGACGACGAGCAGGCCGAGGAGTGGTACCGGAAGTGGACCACCACGCCCCGTGACGACCTGTCCGACTGCGCCGGTTGCGACCCGTCCGCCCAGGCTCAGTATCTGGCGGCGAACGGACGGGACGAGGAGGCGGTCGCGCTGGCCGAACCGGTGCTGGCCGGTCGACTCTCCTGCACCGAGCAACCGCAGGGCATCCTCGTTTCGCTGCTGATGCCGTATCTGCGGACCGGTCGGCGGGACGCGGCCCGAGACGCGCACCAGCGGGCGTACCGGGCGGTC
The DNA here is from genome assembly GCF_042679305.1 of Micromonospora sonneratiae. Classification (NCBI taxonomy): domain Bacteria; kingdom Bacillati; phylum Actinomycetota; class Actinomycetes; order Micromonosporales; family Micromonosporaceae; genus Micromonospora; species Micromonospora sonneratiae. The sequence goes on from NZ_JBHTMP010000010.1 coordinate 25,329, forward strand.
CGGGGCAACCTGGCCGACCTGTGGGACATCGGGGACCATGTCCAGTTCTGTGGGCTCACCGGAAACGAGGCGCGCGGCCTGGAGATCGTCGAGCGGCATCTGGACTGGCTGGACCGGGCACCCTCGCCGGCTGCGGCGATGGCCTTCGCCTCCGGGGCGGCGCTGGTGCTCCGGAGGCTCGACGAGGCCGGCCACGGTGAGCTGACCGTCCACCGGCGGGCACACGCCGATCGGGCGGCCGGTGACGTCTCCGTCGCGGCCCTGGCTGCCGAGTTGGCCGGCACGGCCATCGACATCGCCGCCCGGTTCGACGCCCGCAACGGCACGTCCGCCCAGTCGGATCAGGTTCGTCAGCGGATGTCGGTGGAGCCGATCGGCGAGCACCTGCCGCTGTCGGCCACCGCCCGCCGCCGGCCCGCCGCAACCGCGCCCGCCGAGGGTACGGCGTCGACGGCCGATCCGGCGGCGTCCGTCGAGGTCGTTCCGCCCTTCCCCGTACGGCCGGCGGAGCCGGTCGACGTGCCGGTCGGGGCCACCCCGGACCAGGTGCTGGCAGTGGCCGAGCAGCGGTGGCGGGCCGAGCGGGTCGAGGAAGTGGTGGCGGTGCTGCGAGTCTTCGACGAGCGGTTCGGTCAGCAGGAACTCGAGCCCCGGCTGGTTGCCTGGCGGGCCGAGTTCGGTGGGGTCGAGTGCGGCATCGCCGACGACCTGCCGGGTGCGATCGAGGCGAACCGGCTGGCGATCAGCTGCTACCAGTCGTTGCCGGATCCGGTCCGCGAGCACATCGTCACCGGCCGGCTCGGCGTGCTGCTCTGTCGGACCGGCGAGGCCGACGAGGGCGTACCACTGGTGGAGGCGGCAGCGGCCTATCTCGGCGAGTACGGCGATCCGGCCGAGCGGGCCAGTGCGTACGACCGGCTGGCGGTCGCCCTGCTGATGACGGAGCGGTGGGCGGAGGCGTTCGCCGCCGTCGAAGCGGCTGCCGGTGCCTCGGTCGGTGCCGACGATCCCTACCTCGACGCCCGGATCACCCTGCGGCGGGCAATCTCCCTCCAGGCGTTGGACCAGACCGAGGAGGCGGCCGAGTTCGCGATCCGGGCCCGCGACCAGTACCACGAGCTGGGCCTGCCTGAGCAGTACGCGGGGGCGTGCATCTGCTACGCGCAGTGCCTGGACGAACCGGCTGCCGCCGTAGCGGCGCTCACCGATGCGCTGCGGGTGCCGGCGGGTGACGCCGTGCTACCGGCCCGGACCGGTCGGGCCCGGGCACTGCTGGCCGCGGATCGTGCGTTGGAAGCCGTCGACGATTTCGTCGAGGCGGTGGCGATCTGTGCCGAGCAGGGCATCGCCGAAGGTGCGGCGTACCTGCGTTGGGAACTGGCCAACGCCTACCGGCAGGCCGGGCGGCCGTCGGACGCGGCGGAGGCTGCGGAGGAAGCCGTTGCCGAGCTGGACAAACTGGGGCATCAGGGTGATGCTGACCGGTGTCGGCACCTGCTGGCCAACATCTACATCGCGCTCGGTGAGGACGAGTTGGCGCTGACCCTGCTGGACCAGCTTGCCGACAATCTCGATGGACCAGACAACCTGGGCCCCCGGGCTCAGATGCTGGAGGAGGCCGGCGACCTGCTCTACCGCAAGGATCGCGACAATCTGGCTGCTCAGCGGTTTGCCGCAGCGGCCGGGGCCTACCAGCTCGCCGGGTTCGCCCTCGACGAGCTGCGGGCCCGTCGTCGCGAGGTGGACGCGCTGAACTGGGCCGGTGAGGCGGATGCGGCGCTGGCTGCGGTCGAACGCGCCCAGCGGGCGGCGGCGACGCTGCCGGACGACCTGGCCGGTGAACCGGCAGCGGTATGGGAACGCGGAATGCTGGCCGCCACCGTGGCCCGGCTGCTGCTCGGACTCGACCGTTCCGAGGACGCGATGGGTCAGCTGGCCGGCGTGCCGGAGCAGCTCCGGGAGATCGAGGCGTTCGGGGAGGCGGCACAGGTCGAGTTGCTGACGGGCGAGGCACTGCTGCGACTGGACCGGCTGCCCGAGGCCGAACAGCTGCTGCGGCGCACGCTCGGCGGGCTGCCGACCGGTTCGGGGACCGTACGGCAGGCGGCGTGGTTGTTGTCACAGGCGCTCTCCGGGCTCGGGCGAACCGACGAGGCACAGGCGTTGCGCGAGGAGCACGACCTGGATATGGACGATTGACGAGCGGAAAGGCGTAAACCGGCCGGCGTCGGCCGATCGATGGCTGACTAGGCTGGCCGGGTGACGGTGGAACAGCAGGTGACAGGAGCGGTGGCTGAGGCGGTTCCCGCTGCCCCGCGGCGGCGGTCACGCCGCGACGAGATTCTGGAGATCGCGGTCGGTCTGTTCGCCGCGCGCGGTTATCACGGCGTCTCGATGGACGACATCGGTGCGGCGGCCGGGGTCACCGGCCCCGCCCTCTACCACCACTTCGCCGGTAAGGAGGCGATGCTGGTCGCCGCCCTCATTCCGGTGAGTGAGGAACTGCTGGCCGGGGGACGCAGCCGCGTGGCGGAGCGCCCCTCGGACCCGCGTGGAGCGTTGGAGTCGTTGATCGACTTCCACGTCGAGTTCGCGTTGGCCAACCCGGCGGTCATCGCGCTGCATCTCAACGAGCTCGACCGGCTCCCCGAGGAACCCCGTCGGCAGATCCGTCGGCTGCAACGGCTCTACGTCGAGGAGTGGGTGTCCACGCTGACCGCCCTGCACGCCGGACTGTCGGCTGCCGAGGCGCGGGTGCTGGCCCACTCCGCCTTCGGTCTGATGAACTCCACCCCGTTCCTCGGTGGCGAGGTCGACCGGCAGCGGCGGGCCGCCCTGCTGCGGGCCGCGACCCTGGCCGCCCTGCTGGCGAATCCGGACTCGTGATCGCGCCGCATCCGTGATGTTCTAGTGCGCGACAAGACATCCGGACACCCCGGGAGAGGTAGACATGATCGAGTCGTTGCTCATCGCGAATCGGGGCGAGATCGCCCGTCGGATCATCCGTACCGCCCGACGACTGGGGGTACGGGCGGTGGCGGTCTACTCGGAAGCGGACGAGGCGCTGCCCTTCGTCAAGGAGGCGGACGAGGCGATCTGCGTAGGCCCGGCCAACCCGGCGCAGAGCTACCGCAACACGGAGGCGATCCTCGCCGCGGCCAAGACCGCCGGTGTCCAGGCGATCCACCCCGGTTACGGCTTCCTGTCGGAGAACGCCGACTTCGCCCGTACGGTCGAGAGTAGTGGCCTGATCTGGGTCGGACCCGGAGCGGATGCGATCACCGCGATGGGCGACAAGATCAACGCCCGTAACCTGATGGCGGCGGCCGGGGTGCCGGTGGCCCCCGGTACGACGGACCCGGCCGCCGACGTCGACGCGGCGGTGGCGGCAGCGGCCAGCATCGGCTATCCGGTGATGGTCAAGGCCGCCGCGGGTGGTGGCGGGATGGGCATGGGCGTGGCGGCCGACGAGACCGCACTGCGCACCGAGTACGACAAGGTCCGCGCCTTCGCCGAGCGGATGTTCGGCGACGGCTCGGTGCTGATCGAACGCTACTTTCCCCGGGTACGCCACGTCGAGGTGCAGATCCTCGGCCTGGCCGACGGTCGGGTGATCGCCCTCGGTGAGCGGGAGTGCTCGGTGCAGCGGCGCAACCAGAAGCTGGTGGAGGAGTCGCCCTCCCCGGCGGTCTCCCCGGAGCTGCGGGATCGGCTGCTGGCTGCGGCGGTACGTGCCGGTGAGGCGGTCGGCTACCGCAACGCCGGTACGGTCGAATGTCTGCTGGTCCCGCGTCAGCGGGACTTCGAGGGTGATGGTCCCGGGACCGAAGAGTTCTTCTTCCTGGAGATGAACACCCGGCTCCAGGTCGAGCACCCGGTGACCGAACTGGTCTACGGCGTCGACCTGGTCGAGGAGCAGCTGCGGGTGGCGGCCGGTCTGGCCCCCAACTTCGATCCGGACGCGTTGACGGCGCATGGGCACGCGATCGAGTTGCGGATCAATGCCGAGGATCCGAAGCGGTTCCTGCCCGGCCCCGGGGCGGTCCGGTCCTGGGTGGAGCCCTCCGGCGAGGGCGTACGCGTCGACTCCGGCTACGCACCGGACACGACGGTGACCCCGTTCTACGACTCGCTGATGGCCAAGCTGATCGTGCACGGTGCCGACCGGGCGGAGGCCATCTCCCGGGCCCGGGCTGCGGTGGCCGGGTTCGAGGTCGTCGGCCCGAAGTGCAACCTGCTGTTCTTCGCCGAACTGCTGGACAACGCCGAGTTCCTCAGCGGCGACTACGACACCGGCATCGTGGGCCGGATGCGCTGACCGCGCCGGCCACCCCTGGTCGGGACCGGTCGGGTGACGCCGAAGCGTGTCACCCGGCCGGGTCGTACCCGGCAACCGGTCGACGTAGCAGTGCGAAGAACCTACGCAGATCTGCGATGAACAGGTCGGGTTCCTCCATGGCGGCGAAGTGCCCGCCGCGATCGAACTCCGACCAGTGCACGATGTTGTTGTCGCGTTCGGCGAGCCGCCTCACCGGTGCGGCCACGTCGCCAGCGAAGACGGCGACGCCGGTGGGCACCGTCGACGAGGGCGGGTGCGGCGTACCGGTCGGGTGGGCCGCCTCGTAGTAGACGTTGGCCGAGGAGCCGCCGGCGGCCATGAGCCAGTAGAGCATCACGTTCGTCAGGAGCAGGTCCCGGGGAATCGCGTCCTCCGGTGCGTCGGTCGAGTCGGTCCACTCCTTGAACTTCTCGATGATCCAGGCGAGCTGACCGACCGGTGAGTCGGTCAGGGCATAGGCCAGGGTCTGGGGCCGGGTCGACTGGATCCTGGCGTAGCCGGACATCTCCGGCTCGGCGCGGGTCAGTCGATCCAGCCGGGCCCGGTCCGCGTCGGTGAGGGCGGCGGCCTCGGCCGGGTCACCGGAGGGCAGGGTGAGCAGGGTGTTGAGGTGGATACCGGTGACGTGGCCGGCGTCGAGGACGGCGAGTTCCCGGGTGATCGCATGTCCCCAGTCGCCGCCCTGCGCGCCGTAGCGGTGGTAGCCGAGACGTCGCATGAGTTCGGCCCAGGCCCGGGCGATGCGTGGGACGTCCCAGCCCGGCTCGCGGATCGGTCCGGAGAGTCCGAACCCGGGTATGGAGGGTAGGACCAGGTGGAACGCGTCGGTCGGGTCGCCGCCGTACCGGCGTGGATCGGTGAGCGGTTCGATGATGTCGAGGAACTCCACGATCGAGCCCGGCCAGCCGTGCGTGACGATCAACGGCAGTGCGTCGGGTTCGGGGGACCGTACGTGGACGAAGTGGATTTCGACCCCGTCGATCGTGGTGGTGAACTGTGGGATCTGGTTGAGGCGTGCCTCGTGGGTGCGCCAGTCGTATTCGCTGCGCCAGTAGTCGACCAGTTCCTTGAGGTAGGACAGTGGCACCCCGCGCCGCCATGGGACGTCCGGCACCTCACCGGGCCATCTGGTGCTGTCGAGCCGTCGGTGCAGGTCGACCAGGTCGGCGTCGGGGATGTCGAGCCGGAACGGGCGGATCGTGGGGTCGGTGCGGGTGTCCATCAGGCCTGCTCCTGGAGCCATCGGTTGTGGGTTTCCCAGGCGGACTGCTTGCTGGTGGCGAGAGCTGCGCCGATCTGCGTCCAGGAGGCGCCGGCCGCCCGGGCGGTGCGGACCCCCAGTTGTCGGCCGTAGCTCGCCTTTCGCATGATCACTTCTCCGAGGGCGAGGAGTTCCAGCGCTTCACTCCGGCTCAGCGGTCGGGCCTCCGTCTCGCTGTCCGATGCCTCGTCGTCGGTAGGGGGTGCCAGCGCGTCCCGCATGCGGAGTTCGTCGTAGCGGGCGACGGCGGTGAGGAGGGTGAACCGCCGTTCCAACTCGTCGGGGGTCGTCACGCCGTCCAGCCTTGCGTCAGATCACCTTGACGTCAAGTTGATCTGACGACAGTGCGTTGACCTGACGACAGTGCGTTGACCTGACGGCGGCGCGCTGACCTGACGGCGGCGCGCTGACCTGGCGGCGGTGACGGTTGCTGATGACAGCGCCTGCGGTAGTGATGCTTCGCATCGGTACTGGCCGACAGGCCCTTTGCTCTGCTTCCCTATAGGAGACGCCCGATGTCCGATTATCGGACAGTTGCTGTTTCCAGCCGGAAGCAGCGCAAAGGAAGGCAGATCCCTGCCGCCCGGTCCGACTGGACCGGGCCCGAAAGGACCACGCCGGACAACGGCGATCCGAGGTACGTGAGCCGAGGCGACGGTGGACACGATCGACCGGTCGATCTCACAGCGAGGTGAGGACATGACGAAACTGCCGGACTCCGTCTCGATCCGCGAGGTCGGTCCGCGTGACGGCCTACAGAACGAGGCCCCGATCCCGACCGACGCAAAGGTGCGGCTGATCGACGCGCTGTCGGCCACCGGCGTACGGCGGATCGAGGCGGTCTCGTTCGTGCATCCGAAGGCGATCCCACAGATGGCCGACGCCGACGAGGTCTGGGCGCGGGCACAGCGCAACGAGAACGTCCGCTACTCGGCGCTGGTGCCGAACACGCGCGGGGCACAGCGGGCCCTGGCGGCCGGGTTCACCGAGATCGAGGTGGTGGTCTCGGCCAGCAACACGCACAACCAGCGCAACGTGAACCGGTCCACCGCCGAGTCGCTGGACGACATCGCCGGGCTGATCGCGCTGCTGCACGGGTCTGGGGCCATCGCCGAGGTGATCATCTCGACCAGCTTCGGCTGCCCGTACGAGGGGGACATCGACCCGAACCGGGTGGCGCAGATGGTCGACCGGGTGGTCGCCGACGGCGCGGACCGGGTCGCGTTCGGCGACACCACCGGCATGGCGACCCCACGCCGGGTCCGGGAGTTGCTGACCGCAGTCCGTGACCGCCAACCGGAGATCCCGCTGCTGCTGCACTTCCACAACACCCGGGGTACGGCGTTGGCCAACATCCTGACCGCGCTGGAGTTCGGCATCACCGAGTACGACGCCAGCGTCGGCGGCCTCGGTGGCTGCCCGTACGCGCCCGGGGCCAGCGGCAACGTGGCCACCGAGGAGGTGGTGCACATGCTGCACGACATGGGCATCGACACCGGGATCGACCTGGATGCGCTGCTGGTGGCGGCGGCACTGGCCGAGAAACTGGTCGGCCGGCAGTTGCCCTCCGGAGTGCTCCGTGCCGGACCCCGCGTCTAGGGAAGGACATTCCTGCTTTCGGATCAGTCGAGAGGTGGACACGACAACGGCCGGCATCGGTGCCCGGCAACCGCCGCCGGGCGCTGGGAGCCCACCGGTCGGCGGCGGTGATGGTAAGGATGATCGCCCGGTCTCCCTCGGTCACATCGTGCGGCGGCGTAGGAGTCGGGTTGGGTGGCCGGAGTCGTTCCCGTGCGATAGCCTAACGATCGTTTAGGCTGGGATGGTAGGTCGGGATGGCCGACGTCGGTGCGGGCTAGGGGGTCGGTGTGACACTCGACGGTGCGGCGCCGGAGCGGGACAGCATGGTGGAGCTGGAACAGCTACGCAAGCGGGTCCGGGCCGGTGGGGCGGACAGGTACCACGCGGCCAACGCCGCCAAGGGCAAACTCTTCGCCCGGGAACGGGTTGCTCTCCTCGTCGACGAGGGCTCCTTCGTCGAGGACGGGCTGTACGCGAACGCGCTGGCCGACGGGCTCCCCGCCGACGGTGTGATCACCGGTACGGCCACCATCGACGGTCGACAGGTCTGCCTGATGGCCAACGACTCCACCGTCAAGGCCGGCAGTTGGGGTGCCCGTACCGTCGAGAAGATCATCCGGATCATCGAGCGGGCGTACTCGGCCGGGCAACCGATGGTCTACCTGGTCGACTCGGCCGGTGCCCGGATCACCGACCAGGTCGACCTCTTCCCGGGCCGGCGGGGTGCCGGGAAGATCTTCTGGAACCAGGTGCGCGCCTCCGGCTCGATCCCGCAGGTCTGCGCACTCTTCGGCCCGAGCGCGGCCGGTGGGGCGTACATCCCCGCGTTCTGTGACGTGGTGGCCATGGTGGACGGCAACGCCAGCATGTACCTCGGCTCCGACCGCATGGTCGAGATGGTGACCGGCGAGAAGACCACGCTGGAGGCGATGGGCGGCGCACGGGTGCACTGTGCCGAGTCGGGCGTCGGGCACTTTCTGTGCAAGACCGAGGCTGAGGCACTGGACGTGGTCCGGCGCTACCTGTCCTATCTGCCGGCCAACTGGACCCAGTCGCCGCCGTCCGTACCGGCGGTCGAGGCCTCGTCGAAGGTGGACCTCGCCGCCCTGGTGCCGGTCAGCGAGCGCCAGGCGTTCGACATGCGGCGATACGTCAAGGGTCTGCTCGACGAGGGGTCCTTCCTGGAGATCCAGGCGCTCTGGGCGAAGGAGCTCACCGTCGGGTTCGGCCGGCTGAACGGCGAGGTCGTCGGCGTGGTCGCCAACAACTCGATGTTCAAGGGCGGGGTGCTCTTCGTCGACTCGGCCGACAAGGCGACCCGGTTCGTGCAGCTCTGCGACGCGTTCAACGTGCCGCTGCTCTTCCTGTCGGACGTACCCGGGTTCATGGTCGGTACGGCGGTGGAGAAGCAGGGCATCATCCGGCACGGCGCCAAGATGATCACGGCGATCTCCGAGGCCACCGTACCCAAGATCTGCGTGGTGGTGCGCAAGGCGTACGGTGCGGGCCTCTACGCGATGGCTGGCCCCGGGTTCGAGCCGGACGCGACGATCGCCCTGCCCACCGCGAAGATCGCGGTGATGGGGGCGGAGGCCGCGGTCAACGCGGTCTACGCCAACAAGATCGCCGCGATCGCCGACCCCGACGAGCGTGCCGCCTTCGTCGCCACCCGCCGCGAGGAGTACGAGCGCGACATCGACATCGTGCGCCTGGCCAGCGAGTTGGTGATCGACGCGATCGTCGAGCCGCACGAACTGCGAGCCGAACTCGTCCGTCGGTTCACCGCCGCCCGGGGCAAGGACCGGCACTTCTCGCGTCGCCGGCACGGAGTCACACCGGTCTAGGACCGTCCTGGCCAACCCTCGGCCCGACCAGCGGACCACCCCGAACTGTCCCCGTCCTCGGCGTCACGAGTGCCGACGGCGGATCTACGGCTAGGAGACAGAACATGGACTTCCGGCTCAACGAAGAGCACGAGGCACTGCGGCAGAGTGTTCGGGAATTCGCCCGCGAGGTGGTCGCGCCGGTCATCGCGGAGCACTACGAACGGCACACCTTCCCGTACGACGTGGTCCGTCAGATGGGCAAGATGGGACTCTTCGGGCTGCCCTTCTCCGAGGAGCACGGCGGGATGGGTGGCGACTACTTCGCGCTCTGCCTGGCGCTGGAGGAGTTGGCCCGGGTCGACTCCAGCGTGGCGATCACCCTGGAAGCGGCTGTCTCGCTCGGCATCATGCCGATCTACCGGTTCGGTACGCCGACACAGCGGGAGCAGTGGCTGCCGAAGCTGATCAGCGGCGAGGCCCTGGCCGGGTTCGGGCTGACCGAGCCGGGCACCGGGTCGGATGCCGGCGGCACCCAGACCCGCGCCGTCCTGGACGGTGACCACTGGGTGATCAACGGCTCGAAGGCGTTCATCACCAACTCGGGCACCGACATCACGTCGCTGGTCACGGTCACCGCCGTCACCGGCACCCGGCCGGACGGAGGCAAGGAGATCTCCACGATCATCGTGCCGTCCGGTACCCCCGGGTTCACCGTCGCACCCGGCTACTCCAAGGTGGGTTGGTGCGCGTCGGACACCCATGAGCTGACCTTCGACGACTGCCGGGTGCCGGCGGAGAACCTGCTCGGCGAGCGCGGTCGGGGCTTCGCCCAGTTCCTGCGAATCCTCGACGAGGGTCGGATCGCCATCGCCGCGTTGGCGGTCGGGCTAGCCCAGGGCTGCGTCGACGAGTCGATCCGCTACGCCAAGGAGCGGCAGGCCTTCGGGCAGCCGATCGGCAGGTACCAGGCCATCCAGTTCAAGGTCGCAGACATGGAGCTGAAGGCACACACGGCCCGGCTGGCCTACTACGACGCGGCGGCCCGGATGCTGGCCGGTGAGGACTTCAAGCGGCAGGCCGCCATCGCGAAGCTGCACGCCAGCACCGTCGCGGTGGACAACGCGCGGGAGGCGACCCAGATCCATGGCGGGTACGGCTTCATGAACGAGTTCGCCGTGGCCCGGTTCTGGCGCGACTCCAAGATTCTGGAGATCGGCGAGGGTACGTCCGAGGTGCAGCGGATGATCATCGCTCGCGACCTCGGTCTCTGAGGTCGCCGGAGGTTTCCGACGCAGCGGCGGTGGATGACGGCCGCTGGAAACGGCTCGCGTGCGTCCGCCCGGGCGAGCATGATCCGGTATGTGTCCGCAACCGTCACCCTCGCCGAGAAGCCCACCCTGACCGGGAAACTGGTCCTGCTGCGCCCGGTGGGCGTGGCCGACCTGCCCGGGCTGACCGAGCTGGTCACCGATCCCGAGGTGCGCCGTCTGACCGGCTCGCACGCGTCGTTCGACGTGAAGGCGTTGGAGTGGTGGTACGCCACCAGGGCGGAGCATGACGACCGGCTCGACCTCGCGATCGTCGAACGGGCGACCGGTGAGTACGTCGGCGAGGTGGTCCTCAACGAGCTGGACCGGAACAACCTGTCATGTTCGTTCCGGATCGCGTTGATCGGTGCCCGAGCCTTCGGTCGAGGGCTGGGCACCGAGGCGACCCGCCTGATCCTGGGCCACGCGTTCGAGACCGTGGGACTCAACCGGGTCACCCTGGAGGTCTACGACTTCAACCCACGCGCCCGACACGTCTATGAGAAGGCCGGCTTCGTCCACGAGGGGACGCAGCGGCAGGCGTTGCGCTGGGAGGACGCCTGGGTCGACGCGCACAGCATGGCGGTCCTGGCCGACGAGTGGGTCGAGCACCGGGGTCATCCGGCCGTACGCGGTTGAGCCGTTACGGTTGCGATAAGTAGGTGCATACCGGACGACGGGTTGTCGTTCGGAAAATCCATGCCGTTCCTGGCGTGCAACTTCTCCAGTGCTGAAGCCCGCTGGGCTGCTTCCTGCTTTCGCGCCATGTAGACGCTGCCGGCGAGTCCCTTGTCCAGCTGTCCGTCGTGGGAGCGGCGGAGCCGCCGCGCCTGGTCGTTGTTCAGGAACGACCGATGGTCCTTGAAGTGCAGAGCCAGCCACAACTCGAAGCATGGGTTCGAGACTGCAAGCTTTATGTCGTTTTCCCGGGCAAGGGTGAGGGCCTCTTGTAGCCCAGGATGGTTCTTCGGCCACTCTACGTCGAACACGCACCAGAATTCGTCGACCTCACCTTCCTCCCGCAATGCTCTTTCGCGGGCATCGATTGCCATCCGTACGAGCGCGAGAGGTAGCGAACCTTTGTTGCGGGTCTCGACTCTGATGTCAACCGCAGCCACGTCCCGAACCTCGGGATCTCTCTTCAGCGCCTCAAGATATTCGGGCTCGGTGCGTTGGCCTTCACAGAATACCGTCAGCGTCTTACGGGGTTCGCGGAACGCGACTCTGCGTTTGAGAGGCTTCGGATGCTGTCGACGTTCTCGCCCCATCATTCGGTGCCTGGTGATAGTCCGAGTGCGCGCCGCAACAGATGTTGGTCCAAATCGGGCACCGCGCCGAACCGTCCCTGGAGATAGGCCTTTTCAAGATTCAACGAGCGGCGTACCTTGTCGCCGCCGTATTCGGCGAGTGCAGTCAGGGTCGTAGTGCCATCCGCACCCTTCTCGGTCAACCAGACTTCATCTCGGTTCAGGTGATTCAGGAGACTGGTGTCGTGACTGGTGAAGATGAGTTGGGCGCCGTACGGATTGGTGTTGGGGTCCTGAAACAGTTCCAGTAGTTTCGCCGACAGTCGTGGGTGGAGGCTGGAGTCGATCTCGTCGAACAGAAGGGTCTGCCCGGAGCGCAGTGCGTACAGTGTTGGCCCGATGAGCCGGAACCAGGTTCGTGTGCCCTCGGACTCGTCAGCCATGTCGAACGAGATTTGCTGGTCGGCTACCCGATGCATCAAGCGAATCCGTCGACGTGTCCGCGTGTCGTCGCCCTCGTACAGCCGTTCCTTGACGATATGCACATCATCGATTCCGAGATCTGCAAATCTCAGTAGGCTCAGGGCTGAGGCGGGGTTGTAAAGCGGTTCGGTTTCGGCGGATTCGAACAACGTCAACTGGTTGCCGTTTCCGCCCTGAAGGAATATCCGCTCGGTTGTAGGTGATCCAGTCTTGGCGGGTGGGTAGTAGTCGTACCGCGACCTGCGAGGCCGATTTCCGAGCGTTCCGATGTCAGCCAGCTTCCGGCCGAAGGGGCGGATGTCGGGTACGTCAAACCTCATAGCGGCTGAAAGTGCAAGTGTCGTAGGGGTCAGGAGTTCGCGGATCGCTGAGAGGCTACCCAGTTCGCGCCTGAAGCGGATTTTTTCGCCTTCCCGCTCGAACAGGGACCTGGGACGGCGCTCGGGATAGCTGTGGAGGCTCTCAAAGAGCACCTTTTCATCGTCAAGTTCGACGCGGTATGTGTGTCGTACGCGCTCGACCATCATTTCGACTTCAAAGGTGGATGGTGTTTCTGGGCCGCTGTCGAACTTGAATGGCTCCCGTGGGATGATCTCGTCCCAGGCAAGCAGGGACGTTGCCGCCGCTGTCGATAGCCATGCCAGTGCATCTACCACGTTCGACTTGCCGGAAGCGTTGGGGCCGTAGACCCCGGCGACTGTCAGGACCCGCTCGTTGAGTAGGTCGAAAGATCGAGCTGCCGGTCTGTCTTCGTCCACGGCGATCATGGACAACTCCACCGGCTCATTGATCGAGCGGTGGTTCGAGACCTCGAACCGCAACAGCATTGCCCCGTCCCCTTGTGCTAGACGTACATGCCGACGCGACTCTACGTTAGAACTCGACGAAAATCAGCCCGTAGCTGCGGCTCGCCGGCATTCGACTCGGCTGGCGTCTCTGTCGGTGATGGTTGTGGTCGCCCCTTCCAAGTCGACTATCTGACCGATAGGTGACTGACCCGGCCCCCGGAGAGTGCTTGCATCTGCGGCACAGGCAACGCGCGACCCGGGCGGCGGAGGTTTCGGACATGTTCGCTGATCTCGGACGGGCGATGTTCCGCTGGCGCTGGCCCGTACTGGTTGGTTGGCTCGGGCTGACCATCGTCGGAGCAGTCTTCGGGGGCCAGGTCTTCGACCGGATGGCACAGCCGGAGAACCTGCGGGTGGATGCCGAGTCCCGGCTGGCCGAGCAGCGGGTCGACCAGCTCCTGCCCGAGGGACCGACCCTGGTCGCCGTCGTACGGGACCGGGATCCGTACGACCCACCGCTGGTGGAGAGTGTCAACCGGGTGACCGCCGAACTGCGGGCCGTTCCCGGCGTGGCCGATGTCGAGGACCTCTACAACTCGCCGGGTGGGCGGATCGGTGCCGACAACCGCAGCACCCTGGTTCTGGTCGAACTCGCCGACGGCCTGCCCGACGCCGAGCGGAAACGGGTCGAGGACCGGGTCACCGGGTTGCTGCGTCGCATCGACGCCCCGCAGGTGCTGGTCGGCGGGAAGACGCTGGCCGAGCGGGCGTTCGCGGACCAGGCGATCAAGGATGCGGCGATCGGTGAGACGGTTGCCCTGGTCGTACTCGCGGTAGCCCTGGTGGTCGTTCTCGGCGGGGTGGCGGCCGGAGCCATCCCACTGGTGGCGGCGCTCGGCGCGGTGGCGGGCACCCTGCTCGGACTGCTCGGCCTGACCGTCGTCACCGAGGTCAGCGAGTTCACGGTCAACGTGGTCACCCTGCTCGGCATCGGGCTTGCGGTGGACTACGCCCTGCTGATGATCATCCGGTTCCGGGAGGAGCACACCGCCGACCCGGATGCCGGACCGGCGGAACTGCTGGCCCGCACCACGGGCACCGCCGGTCGCGCCGTACTGGTGTCCGGGGCGGCGGTCGCCGCCGCGATGGCCGGGCTGTACGTCTTCGCCGAGCCGCTGCTGGCGACGATGGCGCTGGGCGGTGCGCTGGTGGTCGTGCTGGCCACCGCCGCCGGCCTGACCGCCGTACCGGCCCTGATCTCGGTTCTCCACCGTCGGGTCCAGGGACCCGGTCCGGATCGACAGATCACCCGGGCGGTACGCGTCGGAGGTGGCCTGCTCGGTCGACTTGCCGGGTACGCCCAGCGGCGGCCCGCCCCGGTGGCGATCGCCGTCTCCGTCGGCCTGTTGATGCTGGCGGGACCGTTCATCTTCGGGGTCAACCTCGGTGACTCGGACGCCCGGGCGCTGCCCAGGTCGATGGAGGCCCGTCAGGTGTACGAGGTCATGCTGCGGGACTTCCAGGCCGGACGCGCCGAACCGGTTGTCGTGGTGGTGGAGGCCGACCCCGCCTCGCCTGCCGTACGCGACCTGTTGAACCAGCTCAACCGGCTACCGCAGGTGATCCGGATGCAGCCACGGCCGGACGTACCGGGGGCGGCCCTGGTGATCGACCTGACGCCGAAAGGGGTGACCGGCGGTCCCGAGTCACGGGACCTGGTACGCGAGGTACGGCAGTTGGAGACGCCGTTCCGACTGCTGGTCGGCGGGCCGGCGGCGGAACTGGTGGACTACCGGTCCTCGGTGGCGGGCCGGCTGCCACTGGCGGTGCTGGTGCTGCTGTTGACCACCGGAGTGCTGTTCTTCGTGCTGACCGGCTCGGTCCTGATTCCGGTCAAGGCCCTGCTGATGAACGCCCTGACCCTGCTGGCCACCCTCGGTGTGCTCGTCGTCGTGTTCCAGTGGGGGGTCGGCGCAGCGCTGCTCGGTGTCGAGTCCTGGGGGGCGATCGACCTCACCACCCCGATCCTGCTCTTCGTTTTTGTGTTCGGGCTTTCGATGGACTACGAGGTGTTCCTCCTCGCCCGGATTCGGGAGGAGTGGGACCGGTATCCGGGTCTGCGTACCCCCGCCGGTCGGGCCCAGGCCAGCGCCCGGGCGGTACTGGCCGGCATTACGCGTACCGGGCCGGTCGTCACGGCGGCAGCCGGCTGCATCGTCATCGTCTTCCTGGGCTTCCTGCTCGGTGACCTGACCGCGGTGAAGGAGATCGGCTTCGGGATGGCGGTTGCCGTGATCCTCGACGTGACGGTGGTTCGTGGGCTTCTGCTGCCGGCGGTGATGAGCCTCCTCGGCGAGTGGAACTGGTGGGCCCCGGTACCGCTGCGTCGGTTGTCCGACCGGCTGTCGCCGACCCACCGTACGCGGACCGCCGTTTCCCCACCGGTGGCGACCCCGGCCGGGGTCGACCACTGAGCCGTCTGCGGCCGGATCGATGACCGTACGCTGTTACCCGTTAGCCGCTTTCGATGGAAGTTTCTGTCGGGTATCTGTGTCACCGCACGTCAGTACCGCGACGGATGCCTGCCCAGGATCATCTCGGCTGCGTACTCTTCCTGCCCATGACTCCGGATCATGGGTCTACGGGTGGATCCGCGTCCAGCTTTCCTGAGCTGCTACGCGGGCTACGCCGGGCCGCCGGGCTGACCCAGGCCGATCTCGCTGCTCGGGCTGCGGTGGGCGTACGTACCGTACGTGATCTTGAGCGGGGAAGGTCCTCGCGGCCACAGCGTACGACGGTCGAGCTGCTGGCCGCCGCGCTCGGCCTCGCCGGCCCGAGCCGGATGGAGTTCGTCGCCTCCGCTCGGGGTGCCCGGACCGCCGAGCCGGCGCGGTCCGACGAGGACAGTACGGTGACGGCACCGGCTGGACGGTTGCCGGTGGCCCTCGGGTTGCCACCCCCCGGAATCCTGGTCGGCCGGGACCTGGACGTCGTGAAGGTGTCCGGGATGCTGGCACAGGCGGATTCGGCTGGCCCGGCGCTGGTCAGTCTGGTCGGCCTGGCCGGGGTCGGTAAGACAGCGTTGGCCCTGGCCGTGGCCCAGGAAACCGGCGCGTGGCATCCCGCCGGCGTCGCCGGGATCGTGGTCACCGAGATCTCCACCGCCAGCGACGTGCTGTCGGCGGTGGCCACCGTGTTCGGCGTGGCCCGGGCGTCCGACCTGGCTGACCGACTGGCCGGCGGCCCGGCTCTGCTGCTGGTGGACGCCATCGAACGTGCTCCCGGGGCGGTGGTCGAGGCGCTGCACCGGCTCGTCGTCATGGCGCCGACGTTGCGCGTACTGGTGACCGGTCGGCATCCGGTCGGCCTGCGCGGGGAGTGGGTCTGGCCGGTCACGCCGTTGGAACTGCCCCCGCCCGACGCGCCAGCGGATCTGCGAGTGTTGTCCGGCTAC
This sequence comes from Micromonospora sonneratiae, assembly GCF_042679305.1. Lineage (NCBI taxonomy): Bacteria > Bacillati > Actinomycetota > Actinomycetes > Micromonosporales > Micromonosporaceae > Micromonospora > Micromonospora sonneratiae. Next base: position 41,615 of record NZ_JBHTMP010000010.1, read on the forward strand.
CCGGCGGTGGCACTCTTCCTGGCCCGTCTTCGGCAGGTACGGCGCGACCCGCCGCGAGCCGACGAAATCGATGCACTCGTCGGACTCGTACGTCGGCTCGGTGGCTTGCCGCTGGCGATCGAGCTGGCTGCGGCGCGCGGTCGGATCCTGGATCTCAAACAGATCCTCGACCGGTACGGAGACCGCCTGTTGGAGCTGGCCCGCAGCTCACCGACCTGGCTGGCGGAAGCGGGTACGACACAGGCGGCGACCGGTAGGGCGGCATTGACCACCCTCCGTGATTCGGTGGCGGCCAGCTACGGCCTGATCAGCCCGGCGGACCAGGCTGCGCTGCGCCGACTGTCGGCCTTCCGTAACCGGTGGTCGGTGGAACTGGCCGAGGCGGTACTCGCTGACCTACCGGGGGCCGTCGACCGACCGAGGGCCGTCGACCGACCGGGTGCCGTCGACCAACCGGGTGCGGTTGGCCGACCGGGTGCAGTCGACCGACCGGTGGGCGCTGATCCGGTGCCCATGCTCGAGCGACTGATGGAGTTGGGCCTGCTCAGTGCACGCGGGACCGGATCGGTCCGGTTCCGGCTGCTCGACGTGGTACGGGACTTCGCCGAGCAGCGGGCGGCGGTCGACGCCGAGTTGCCTGCGATTCGCCGCCGACATGCGATGATCTTCGCGCGGCTGGCGGCTGCGGTCGCCCCGAAACTGACCGGCGCAAGCCTCACCACGGCGGTGCATCAGCTCGACGAGGTGGCCAGTGACCTCTGGGCGGCACTGGCGTACGCGGCCAACGACGATCCACACACCGCGTTGCGGCTGGCCGCGAGCCTGCCTCGATGGTGGCGCTTCCGTGGGCGGGATGTGGCTGGCCGGCAGTGGTTACATCGGTTGCTGGCCGATCCGCGTACGGCTGATGCGGATCCGGGCACGCGGGCCTGGGCACAGGTGGGGTTGGCCCAACTGGCTGCGGAGCACGATGCCGGCCCGCAGGAGTTGCCGGCTGTGCGGGCCGCACTGGCACAGTTCCAGCGGTCGGGTGACGTGGGTGGCGAACTGGCTGCCCGCAACATGTTGTCCCGACTGCTCATCGTCACCGGCGAACACGACGAGGCGCGTGAGCACAGCCTGGCCGTACTCGCCGTGGCTGGTCGTACCGGTCTGGTGCGGGACGTGGCCGTGGCCCAGAACAATCTGACCTGGCACGAGATCCGGGTCGGTGACCTGCGGGCCGCCCGTCGTCGGCTGGCCGCCGTGGACCGGTTGAGCGTCCAGTGTGGTGAGGACCGACTGCGGGTGTTGGCCCGGGCGAACCTTGCCGAGGTCGCCCGCCTCGATGGGCGGTACGCCGACGCGGTCGACCTGGGCCGGCGGGTGATCGCCACGTTGACTGACCTGGGGGATCCCGGGCACCGACGGCGGGTGCTCGGTACGGTCGGCCTGGCGCTGGCCCAGGATGGCCGACTGGACGAGGCCGGCGCGGTGCTCGACGAGCTTCGTGCGTGGGTGGCGGGTGGTGGTGACCGGTCCGATGCGGATCCCACCTGTGCACGGGCAGCGACCGGGCGTGGCACGTCACCGCCGTTCGGCGAATCGCCCGGTCCGGTGGCGGCTCGCCGGGAGGATGGGGTCTGCGCGCTGATCGAGGCGACCCTGGCGGTGTGGCGGGGAAACCGGGAGTACGCCGCCGAATGGTTCGGTGCAGCGGCGCAGGCCTACACCGGTTGCGGCGACCTCAGGGACGTGGCCGAGGCGCTGGTCGGGCTGGTGGCAAACACCGATGATCCGGCCGTACGGGCGGCGGAGCGGAGCCGGCTCGAGCAGGTCTGCCGGGATGGCGGGATCAGCCTGCTGCCGAGGGAGTGGGAACTGATCGGTCCGGCCGGTTCGGATGGGTCTGCGGTCGGACTGGAGCGGCGCGAGCAGAACCGCCCCCCGACAATGCCCTCTGCACAGTTCCGCTCGCGCCACACCCCGGGTTCGCCCCCCGTGCGGTGAACCCTAGCCGCCGACTGGGGGCCGTTTGTCCGATAAATCCGATGAGTGATGCGGGCTGCGTGACTTCTGCCGGTTTTTCTGCCGGTTCTTGAGGCGACCCCGGGTTGGCGGCCAGTAGGGACTACTTCTGTGGGCCCGGCTTCGGCACGTCCACGCCGGCCGCCCCGGCCGTGGCTTCCGGGTGCACCGCGTCACGTACGGTGCGCAGCGCTCCGAGCAGATTGTCCAACGCGGCGGGCTCCAGCAGGCCGGTGAACCAGCGCTCGATGATCTCCAAGTGGCCGGGCAGGGTTTCGGTGAGACGGTCCAGGCCAGCCTGGGTGATTACCGCGTGCATGCTGCGACGGTCGGACGGGCAGGCCCGACGGCGGATGAGCGAGTTGCGCTCCAGGCGGTCCACGACCCGGGTCACACCGCTGGTCGACAGTGAGGTCTGGGCGGCCAGGTCGGTCATCCGCAACTGGTGGCTGGGCGACCGGGCGAGACGGGTCAGGACCTCGAACTCCACCGGCGACAGCCCGTGTTCTTCGTACTGCTCGGCAAACCGGGCGGACAGTCCGGCGTACGTCTCGACGAGCAGGCCAATGGCGGTGATGCGGGGGTCGTCGAGCAGGTCTTGGTTCACCAGGCCATCGTAGCAGTGCTTGACAGGGGGAATATTGCAGTCGCTATAGTTGCTGGCGTAGTCGTTGGCAATCTCAACTATTGTTCCGTGGAGGAATCATCATGACGACCAGCGCCGGCGAGACCACCCGTAGCTGGAGCGGGCTCACCATCCCGACGGCCGGTACGTACCTGCTCGACCAGGCACACAAGCGCGTCGGCTTCGTGGCCCGACACATGATGGTCAGCAAGGTGCGCGGCGAGTTCACCGAAGCGACCGCCACGGTCACCGTCGCCGAGGACCCGTTGCAGTCGTCGGTCACCGCGACGATCCAGGCGGGCAGCATCGCCAGCGGTCAGGAGGACCGTGACAACCACCTGTGCAGCGGTGACTTCCTGAACGTGGAGGAGTTCCCGACGCTGGAATTCCGCAGCACCGGGGTCAAGTCGCACAGCGGTAACGAGTTCGTGCTCTCCGGTGACCTGACCATCAAGGGGGTCACCCGGTCCGTGGACCTTGAGGTCGAGTTCGAGGGTGCCGGACGTAGCCCGTTCGGCCAGGACATCTTCGGGTTCACCGCATCGACCGAAATCGACCGCGAGGACTTCGGATTGACCTGGAACGTCGCGCTGGAGACCGGCGGCGTCCTGGTCGGCAAGAAGATCAAGATTGAGATCGAGGGCGAGGCCATCCGCCAGGCGTGAGCCAGGGCGGCGCATCGCAACGACAACCAGAGCAACGCGTAGGCGGCCGGGGACCCCACCCCCGGTCGCCTACGCGTTTTCCGTTGCTCGGTGGCGTGATGTGGCGGAGTGCGTTGCGTCACAAGGCGATTGCGATAGGTGGTCGTGACGTCGCATTACGTGCGTCTACAGTGAACCCGTCGCAGTCGACCGGTCACCCGGAGCCGACACCTGTCCGCTTTGTCCCTGGCCGTAGGTCTTCAGCGCTTCTACCGTGTTAGTTCCATCGCGTCGCTGACCGGGTACGACCCGTCCAGCCGTGATCGACGGTGCGCTGTGTCGGGGAGGCCACATGGGTAGGGACGTCTCGCAGAGCACCTTTTCGCGGGAGGACCGCGCGCGTTACCGGCAGAAGGTGCGCCGTTGCCTGGATGTCTTCGCGTTGATGCTCGACGACTTCGGGTTCGACGCCGACCGACCGACCACCGGGCTGGAGATCGAGCTCAACCTGGTCGACTCGTCGGCCGAGCCGGCGATGCGTAACGTGGAACTCCTCGACGAGATCGCCGACCCGTTGTTCCAGACCGAACTGGGGCAGTTCAACCTCGAACTCAACGCCCGGCCGCGCCTGATCGAGGGAGCGGGGTTCGCCGACTACGAACAGGACCTGCTGGCCAGTCTCAGCCGGGCCGAGGAACGCACGATGAAGTCCGACGTGGGAATCTTCCTGATCGGCATCCTGCCCACCCTCACCCAGCAGCACCTGGTGTTCGACAACCTGTCCGTCGACAAGCGCTACCGGGTGCTGAACGAGCAGATCGTGGCCGCCCGGGGCGAGGACCTCGAGGTGGACATCCAGGGGGTCGAGCGGTTGCAGGCCCACACCGACTCGATCGCTCCGGAGGCGGCCTGCACGAGCGTCCAGTTCCACCTACAGGTCGCTCCGGACACCTTCGCCAACTACTGGAACGCCTCCCAGGCCATTGCCGGGATCCAGGTGGCGGTCGGGGCGAACTCGCCGTACCTCTACGGTCGGCACCTGTGGGCCGAGACCCGGGTCGCCCTCTTCGAGCAGGCGACCGACACGCGGCCGGAAGAACTGAAGGCGCAGGGCGTACGACCACGGGTCTGGTTCGGCGAACGATGGATCACGTCGATCTTCGACCTGTTCGAGGAGAACGTACGTTACTTCCCTCCCCTGCTGCCCATCTGCGAGGACGAGGACCCGGTCGAGGTGCTACACAACGGTGGGGTGCCCCAGCTCGGGGAACTGCGCCTGCACAACGGCACTGTCTACCGCTGGAACCGCCCGGTCTACGACATCATGCACGGGCGTCCGCACCTACGGGTCGAGAACCGGGTGCTGCCGGCCGGACCGACCGTGGTCGACATGCTGGCCAACGCGGCGTTCTACTTCGGATTGGCGCGCGAGCTGTCCGAGGCTGACCGTCCGATCTGGAGCCAGATGACGTTCAGTACGGCGGAGGAGAACTTCCACGCCGCCGCACGTCGCGGTATCGGTGCCACCGTCTACTGGCCACGGCTCGGTGACATCCGCGTTGCCGACCTGGTCCTCGACGTGCTTCTGCCCCGGGCGGCAGCGGGTCTGGACCGGTTCGGTGTCGACCCCGTCCACCGGGACCGGCTGCTCGGCATCATCGAGGGCCGGTGCCGTACCGGGCGTAACGGTGCGGTGTGGCAGACCGAGTCGGTGTTCGCTGCCGAGCAGCACCGGAAGCTCGACCGTACGGCGGCACTGCACCACATGCTGCGGCGCTACGGCGAGTTGCAGCGTACGAACGAACCGGTGCACACCTGGCCCGTCGAATGATCCACCGGGCCCGGCCCGCTCAGTCGTCGCTGTCGCCCGCTCAGTCGTCCGTGTCGTCCTCGATGTGGATGCCCAGCGCCCCGGCCAGCGTGTACGACAGCGCGATCAGATCCTGACGGGCCACCACCGCTCCCGCCATGCTGGTCACCCCGCCGATCCCGGCCAACGAGCAACTGGCGAACCTCGTCCCGGTCAGGGTGGCCTGGGAGAACTGTGCACCCGACAGGTCACAGTCGGTGAACCGTACGCCGGTCAGGTCGGCGTTCTGGAAGTCGGCGCGGGTCAGGTTGCACCCGTCGAAGACCACGTTCTGGAACTTGGTGAACCGGAACGACGACAGGTCGAGCCGACAGCCGGAGAGGGTCACGTCACGGATCGAACCGTTGATCCAGTGCAGGCCGGTCATCCGTACCGTGGAGATCCTGACCCGCAGCATCGACGACTTCTCCAGCCGCAGGTTTGCGAGGTTCGTGCTCTCGAACAGACAGTCACTGAATCGGGCGTGGTCGAGTTGCGTGCCGCTGAGGTCGGTTCCCCTGAACCGGCACTGTTCGAACTCCACCGAGTCCGCAGACCGCCCGGACAGGTCGAGATCGAAGAATCCCAGCCGCCGGAACGTCGCCTCGTTGTCCAGATCATGATCCTCGACGGTGGCCAGGTCCAGTGAGGCTGGCGGCTTCGGCTCCACCGGTGCCCGCCAAACGGAGCCACCCGAACCACGTCCCGATGACCGTGTCGACATTGCCGCACCCTACCGAACCGCCCTGACCAGTGGTTCAGCAGTCAGAGCCGGGCACCGGACAGCGCGGTCGCCAACCGGGTCCGTACGACGCCGCCGGGCGGGGCCGGGTGGGTCGGCGGTACGCCGGTGGACAACCGGGGATCCCGGCCCGGTGCGGCCGGCCGGTACCGCGTAGCGTTCATCCACCGGCAGAGCGTCGCGCCACACGGCATTCCCAGGAATGCGGGAGGCGGTACGCGTTTCCGCGCAGACGCGACCGGTCGGGATCCTGGTCCGGCTGAGATCCTGAAGCAGTAGGCGGTCCGGTCGGCGGAATCGAGGCGGTGGTCGTGATGACCGACGGTAGCGGCAACTGGAACAGGTCGTCGGGCGGTAACGCCGCAGAGTCGTCCCGGCTGATGCTGGTGAGCGGTTCCGCCCTGGCACTGGTCGTGTTTGCCACCGTCGGTGCGGTGGGCGGCTGGCTGTTGGCCAGATCCGAGAACGAGTCCCGCTCGCCATCGGCCTACGGTTCCCAGTCCCCGTCCGCGGCTCCGGCGCCGACCAGGACGTCCGCCACGACCCGACAGCCGAACCGCCCACCGACCACCCCGCCGTCGACCGCTGCGGGTGGCGTTCTGCTGCCCAACCTGGTCGGAATGGACTTCCGGCAGGCCCGCGAGGAGGTACGAAAGCGCGGCCTCGGCGCGCAGTTGTACTTCGACGGAGTGGGGGACAACCTCGGGGTATCGAGGACCGTTCCCCCGGCAGACACGCCCGTCAGACCCGGACACACTGTGAAGATCTACGTCATCGGCTCGGCGCCCGAGATTCCCGTACCGAATCTGGTCGGGTTGGACTGTGAGGACGCGAAGAGCCGGTTAGTCGATGCCGGCTTCTACCCGGATTACCCGACTGGAAAGATCGGCCAGGTCACCCGGCAGGACCCGGAACCATCGGAGACGAAGCGGTGGAACGACAAGGTGAAGATCTACTGCGGTAGCCAGCCGTCGTACGGTCCCGGATCACCCGCTGCCTAGATCCCGCAATCGGCGCGACACGGGATAAATAGCACGATTGCCGCTGCCGACCACCCATGCGGTGGGAGAGTACGTGGTATGGCCGACGACCGTCAGCAGCCACGGGACGATCCCGCTGACGGTCGTGGTGGCCCGGAGCCGGACGACGCGCTGGAGCGTACCGGGGAATTCGACCGGATAGCCGACGACGACGCTGCGGAAGCCGACGAGGACACCGAGGTCACCCGGCCCGTCCGGGACGGCGGCGCAACGCCACGACCCACCCGACCGGTGGTGTGGACCGGTCGGGCGGAGGTGCCGCTGCCGGGTGCCCGAGGCGTACGCGACGGAGGCTCCACGGAGTGGGACGAGGACGTCGAGTACGACAACAGCCGGTGGTGGATGCCGATTCTGGTCGGACTGGTGGCGTTGCTCCTGCTGGCGGTGCTGGGATTCGGGATCTGGCTGATCGTCGGGGCGGGTGAACGCGAACCGGGTCCGGGACCGTTGCCCTCGCCCACCCCTTCGCCGTCCGTCACCCGCCCGAGTCCGACGACGTCCCCGAGCGGAAGCCCCGGCACCACCTCGCCGGTGGCGAGTGTGCCGATGCCGCCGCTCGTCGGACTCTCCGAGTCGACCGCGCGGGCCATTCTCGACCAGTACGGAATGACGTACCGGGTGCGTTCCCGGGTCGCCCCCGGCTGGCAGCCGGGCATCGTCATCGACACCGATCCCCGGGCCGGTGTGCTGCTGGTGCCGGGGCAGGAGGTCACCCTCGTGGTGACCGAGGCACCGCCGACGGCAACCGCCACGGTCACGCCATCGCCCGGACCGACCGCCACCCGTACCAGGTGACCATCCCTGCCAGCGGACGGTTGATGGTCCAGGCAACCGCGCTGGTGAGCCGATGTGGGGTCAGATGCCCGATCGGCCACTGCCGACTGCGGCAGCACCGGCGGTCGTCCGGCCGGTGGTGGCGCCGATCGGTCGGGGGCTCGGCCGGGTGGTCACCGGCTGCGGCCGGGTGCTCACCGGCGGCCGGGCGACCGTACGGCCCCGAGACGGGACAGTCGTCGCATTGCTCACCTTGCCCAGCCCGTCGAGACGTACGAAGATCGACCGCCGGTCGACCGCGTCGCCGGCCGCGTTGAGCTGGTATCCGTCGAGCCAGATCCAGCCCCGATAGGTGGGCCAGTCATGTGCCCGGATCACCCGGAAGAGGATCGGCTCGGCGAACTGGGCGCTGGCCGTACGGGTTACACGTAACACATCACCGGAGCGGGGAGACACATCGACTCCTGTCAGAAGTGGCCGGCGGAAACCGGCGGGAGTTGGTTGTAAGGGAACAACGACCAGCGGTCGGCACACGGTTATGTGAAATCCGGCCGTTGATGTGGGGATGTTGGCCGGTCGGCAGACCTCGACCAGGAATTGGACGTGGATTCGCCGACCCGGCCAACATCCGTCGACTCCGGGACCGCTCCCGCCGCCGCAGCTTCGTGGCTTACAGCGACGGGGTCTGTTACCCCGGAGCGGGTCCGCCGCCGATTGTGGATCGGGTGGGCTTGATCCGGTCGATCCGGTGCAAAGCGAGATCACTCCTTCGGTCGACCGGGGGGACACTGTGTGACCCAGGCCATACGCACAGAGTGCAGCACGGGCTTGATCAATGCAAGTTGCAAGTTTTGTCGAGTGTGGAGGACCGGTGTGCGCTTGAAGTCCGGCTTGTGCACGCGGCAAACTGGACGCCGCTCCCGCCGCCGCGGCCGGTCGGGATCGGCTGATTCTTTCCGCCGCGAAAGTGATCGCCCGCCGTTCTGACGGTCGCGCCCTCGGCGGGCGGCTAACTTGTGCGCGATCGACCGGAGGTGACCCGGTGTCCGAGCGCCGGAGCCCGACCATTCGCCGCCGCCGGCTGGGAGCCGAACTTCGGCGGCTGCGCGATGAGGCCGATGTGACGATCGATGTGGTCGCGGAGCGACTGGGTTGCTCCGCCTCCAAGATCTCACGTATCGAGACCGGACACACCTCGGCCACACCCCGCGACGTCCGGGACATGCTGAGCATCTACGGCATCGTCGGCGAGCAGAGCGACGAGCTGGTGCAGATCGCCCGCGAAGCACGGCAGAAGGGCTGGTGGCACCCGTACAGCACCGTGCTGACCGGGTCATACGTCGGATTGGAGGCCGCAGCCTCCTCGCTGCGGGCGTACGAGCCACAGGTGGTGCCGGGCCTGATGCAGACCGAGGACTACGCGAAGGCGATGATCCGGGCCGCCCGCCCGGACATCACCGCCAAAGAAGTTGAGCAACGAGTCCGTGTCCGTCTGGGACGTCAGTCGTTATTGAGCCAAGACGATCCGATCGACCTGTGGGCGGTGCTTGATGAGGCGGTGCTGAGCCGGCCGGTGGGCGGCGACGCGGTCATGCGTGCTCAGTTGGAGGCGCTGGTCGAAGTAGCCGAACTGCCGAACGTGACGATCCAGGTACTTCCCTTCGAGGCTGGAGCGCACGCCGGGATGGACGGTACGTTCTCGATCCTCGATTTTCCGGAACCGGGTGATCCGGAAGTGGTGTATGCCGAGAACGCAACAGGTGGTCTCTTCCTTGAGAAGCCTGAGGACCTCCAGAAGTACATATTTATCTTCGACTACATCAGAGCGGCGGCAATACGCCCGGAGGAGTCCGTTGCTCTGATCGCAAGTTTGGCAAAGGAGCCGTTGTGGAAACGGAGACAAAAGGGTTTCGCGTGGACCTGAACCAGGCAGCCTGGTTCAAGAGTTCACGGAGTGGGCCCAACTGCGACAACTGCGTCGAGGTCGCCTTTATCTCCGGGGCGATTGCGGTCCGCGATTCGAAGAACCCGACTGGACCGGCCCTGGTGTTCACACCGGGCGAGTGGGACGCCTTCGTCGGCGGCGCCAAGGACGGCGAGTTCGACCTGGACTGACGGGCTCCCGCTGAAGGTCTCTGAATGAAGATGTGGTCGCCTATCCGGCTCCTGCGGAGTGGGCGGCCACATTTTTTCGTACCTTTGGCCGGTCCCGCGCCGCCCCGGGCCGCAGGTGTCCCGCGCTGAGCGCCGGCTCAGACCCGGACGCGGACCGTCCGCTGACGTGTTGTTCCGTCATGTCGTTGCCCCCTCCCGTTCCCGTCGTTGTAAGAGGCGGACGGCGGCGGCCGGCAACGCACCGCCGTACGGGTTCGCAACCGAGCGAGGTAGGCGAGACGGATGACGATGGAGCCGGAAAACCTGGGTAATGGTTCGGGAAAGCCGGAACGGTTCGGCGGCAAGTACCGTGGGGCCCGACGTAACAGCCCGCTGCTGGACGGTACGCCGCCCAACGACGACCTCGACCAGTGTGATGTCGTCACACCTGGTCTCGAACTGGTGGAGCCACAGAGCCCGCCGACCCCGCTTCAGCCACCGACACTGCCGTCGCTCGATCTGAGCGGTCTGACCGAGCCGGTGTTTCCGTCGAGCGGTTGGCCGGATGCTTCGATGGAGTCGTTGGCCGACCATCCGCTGCTGCGTGGTCTGTTGCTCGAGTTGCCCCCCAAGGGCACCCTGCCCTCCCCGGTCTGGCTCGACCGGTGGTTCGAGGCTGCCCGGTCGATCCTGGAACTGCTATACGTGCAGGACCCGGGCCGCCCGAGGTGAGCCGGGACGGGCGGTCACTGCCAGTTCCACCAGCCGACTGTGGCGCAGGGCATGCCGTACGCCGATGGCGACGACCGCCAGCACCACGCCGGTCAGCGCCAGTCCCAGCATGTCCGGTGCGGTGAGCGGGACGAGGCCGACGGCGGTCACCGCCGTGGCCAGGGCGGCCAACCCGGTCAGCTGTACCGGGAACGCGACCAGCGGATGAGCAGCACCGGCCAGTAGGGCCGGTGCCGCCGGCGTCTCCGGAGCCGAGGCGAACGTGCCGGTGCCGGTCCACAGGTGACGGATCCGACGTACGGTGACCGCCGCCACGACCACGGCCGGTGCGGCGGGTAGGGCGAGGCTGGTGAACCCCTGACCCGGCCCGGCGGGACCCGGGGACGACAGGGCGTCCAGTATCGGCACGGCCAGGGCCACCAGGCCGGCGATGGCCAACACGCCGAGCCATCCGGTACGGCGACGCAACGCCCGCGCCGTGCGTACCTCCGGCAGCCGCTCGGCGACGATCCCGGCGGCCAGCCAGATGGCGGTCGCCGGGAGCAGGAAGGCGAGGTCGGGTTCCATACGACCAGGGTCGTCGGATTCCGGTACGAAGGGATCCGGGCTCAGCCCGGTACGTTCCCGCAGAACGATCCCCTAGGGGGCACCGCTCGGTGATATAGCAGTCTCGACATATGTCCTTCACCCATGTCTATGAGTAGCCTCGCCTTGATCGGTCGATGAGTACCTCTTGTTTTCGCTAGCAAGTGGACGGACGTACCGATCAGAGGGGAGAGAGGGAGATGCATCTCCCAGGAAGGCTGGCGCTTGTCGGGGTTGCTGCCCTGACAGTTCTGTCGATGGCCACCCCGGCCGTCGCCGCGCCGCCACAGGGTGTGATTCGCAATGCCGGTGGTGTCGGTGCTGTCGCTGACAGCTACATCGTGGTGTTCAAGGACAGTTCGGTAAACCGGAGCCGGGTCCGTGCCACCGCTGGTGGCCTGATTCTTCGGTACGGTGGCCGCGTCGCCCGCACCTACACCGCCGCGCTTCGCGGCTTCGAAATCAAGGTGAACGCGAGAATAGCTGCCCGGATCGCGGCGCACCCGTCCGTCGCGTACGTCGAGCAGAACCGCACCGTTCGGCTCTCCGGCACCCAGACCAGCCCCCCGTCCTGGGGTCTGGACCGGACCGACCAGCGCAACCTGCCGCTGAACAGCTCATACACGTACCCGAACACGGCCAGCAACGTGCACGCGTACATCATCGACAGCGGTGTGCGGTACAGCCACACCGACTTCGGTGGTCGCGCCGTCAGCGGCTTCGACGCGATCGACGGCGGTAGCGCCGACGACTGCAACGGTCACGGCACACACGTGGCCGGAACGGTCGGCGGTGCCCTGCACGGCGTGGCCAAGGGCGTACGGATCGTCGGTGTACGGGTGCTCGACTGCCAGGGGGATGGCACCTACGCGCAGGTCATCGCCGGTGTCGACTGGGTGACCGCGAACGCGGTCAAGCCAGCCGTGGCGAACATGAGCCTCGGTGGCCCCGCCAACAGCGCACTGGACGCTGCGGTAACCAACTCGATCAACTCGGGTATCACCTATGGCTTGTCCGCCGGCAACGACTACGGCGCCAACGCCTGTGGCGCCTCGCCGGCCCGGACCCCGGCAGCGATCACCGTCGGGTCGACCACCAGCACCGATGTCCGGTCGGACTTCTCGAACATCGGATCCTGCCTGGACATCTTCGCGCCGGGTACGTGGATCACCTCGACGTGGTCGACCAGTGACACCGCGACCAACATCATCAGCGGTACGTCGATGGCCACTCCGCACGTGGTGGGCGCCGCTGCCATGGTGCTCAGCGCCAACCCGACGTGGACGCCGCAGCAGATACGCGACTACCTGGTGAACAACGCCACCAACAATGTCATCGCCGATCCGGGAACTGGCTCGCCGAACAAACTGCTCTACGTGGTCAACGGCCCCCCGCCACCGGCCAACGACTTCTCCGTCTCGGTCTCGCCGACCTCCGGGGTGACGGTGCCGGGCGGATCGGTCGCGGTGACCGTGGGTACCCAGACCACCAACGGCTCGGCCCAGTCGGTGAACCTGTCGGCCAGCGGCCTGCCGGCCGGTACCACCGCGACGTTCAGCCCAGCCACCGTCAACTCGGGTGCCTCGTCCGCGTTGACCATCGCCACCACGGCGGCCACCCCGACGGGAACCTATTCCGTCACCATCACCGGCACCGGCACGTCGGTCACCCGGACGGCGACCTTCTCGCTGACCGTGACCACTCCAACCGGCTGCTCCAGCAGCAACGACACGGACCTGGCGATCCCCGACGGCGGTAGCGCGGTCACGAGCACGATCGGCATCAGTGGCTGCGACCGTAGCGCCTCGGCCACCTCGAAGGTGGCGGTCCACATCGTTCACCCCTACCGTGGTGACCTGGTCGTCGACCTGCTGGCTCCGGACGGTACGTCGTACCGGTTGAAGAACGCCGCCGTCTTCGACGGTGCGAACGACGTGAACACCACGTACTCCGTCAACCTCTCCACCGAGGCGGGTAACGGTGCCTGGCGACTTCAGGTCCGCGACGCCCGTGGTGGAGACACCGGTTACCTCAACAGGTGGACGCTGACCCTGTAGTCAGTTTCCAACCCGCGCAACTGCCCGGCGGTCCCACCCCCAAGGGACCGTCGGGCAGTTGCAGGTGGACGCCAGTCGCCATCGGGCTCCACAGCGTACGGTGGCTGGCCGTCACGTACCGACCCCTAGTCGCGTACCCCCGCCAGCCGGGCCGCCGAGGTGCGCATGGCGAGTGCGGCGGGTACCAGACTCGCCACCAGCGTGACCGCGAGACAGGCCGCCACGATCAGTCCGATCGGTGCCCAGGGCACCACGAGCTGCGGCTGCGACACGAAATCGGCCAGTCCGGCCCGCAGCCCGGCCGACATCCCCGCCGCCACCGCCCCCGCCAGCACCGTTCCGACCAGGCCGACCAGCAACGCCTCCAGACCGATCATCCGGAGCACCTGGCCCGGGGTGGCACCGGTCAACCGCAGCGTCGCCAGGTCCCGGCTCCGGTCGGCGGTGGCCATCACCAGGGTGTTGGCGATCGCGATGCCGGTGTAGAGCAACGCCATCCCGAGTACGGCGATCAGCGCGAGTCGGTTGGTCCGCTCCTGTTCGGCGATCCCGGCGGAGAGGTACTCGCGCACTCCGACGACCCGGCCACCGCCACCGCCCGCCACCAGGGCGACGTCCGCAGCCGCGCCACCGTCGACGTAGACGACCTCGGCACCGGTCCGGGGGCCGTGACCGGCCCCGAGCTGCCAGGGCAGCAGCAGGGTACGGTCCAGGTCGAGCGCATCGGCGAGTACGGCGACCACGCGTAGTCGTACCTCGGTGCCGTCGGCCAGCCACACGCGGACCGTCTGCCCGTGTCGCCAGCCCATCGAGCGGCTCACCGCCACCGTGTCGGTGCCGTGCAGGTCGTCGATCGAGCCGGCCACCGTCGGCAGTCGGAGCACCCGGTCCACGCCCGTCCCGACGTACATCGCGGGGAACTCCTCGGGGTAGGTGCCGTCGTTGACGTACACCTCGGTGGTGCGGGTGGGGACGGCGGCCCGGACACCCGGCAGTTGCCCGAGCGCCGCGACCGTCGGGTCGGCGATGCCGGCCGCGCCAGCCGGGACGGCCAGCGTGGTGGCGCTGATCCGGTCCCGGGCCGAGGTCTGCTCGGCCCGGCGGAGGGTCTCGGTGGCGGCCAGGACCGAAGCGGCGATACCGATCGTGACCAGGATCGGAGCTGCGGTGGCAGCGGTCCGTCGGACGGCGGTGAGCGCGCCGGACCGGGCGAGGGTGCCCATGCACCCACGTAGCGGCCAGGCGACCGCCCGGATGATCACCGGGATCAGCACCGGGGCCAGCAGGGCCGCGGCGATCAGCGCCAGTTGCGCGTCGACGAGGATCAGGGCGAGACCGTCCGTGGCACCCAGGGCCGGCATCACCGCCAACAGGACGGCCGCGCCGACGAGGAACAACAGACCGAAGACCCACCGGCCGGGCGTCATCGTGCGCTGGTCGACGGACGCCTCGCGGAGCGCCTCGATCGGCCGGACCCGGGCGGCCCGGCGGGCAGCCACCCACGCGCCGAGCAGTGCGACCAGCAGACCGACACCGGCTGCCGCCAGCAGTGGCCAGAGGATGAACCGTGCGGTGAAGTTCTCCGGCGCGAAGCCGGACCCGGCCAGCCAGTGGGCGAACGGCGGCGCGGTGAGCGCGCTCAGCCCGCAGCCGGCGACCGAGGCCAGGACCCCGACCACCATCGCCTCGCCGAGGACCAGACGCCGTACCTGACGGGGCGTCGCGCCGCTGGTACGCAGCAGCGCGAACTCCCGCCGGCGTTGCGCCACGGCGAAGGAGAAGGTGCCCGCGACCACGAAGATCGAGACGAAACCGGCGAGGCCGGCCGTGGTGCCCAACAGGGAGGCCGTCATGGCCAGCGCGTCGGAATCCGGGTTCGGCTCGGCCGTGCGTCGGGCGTCGCCGGTGAGCACCCGTAGCCCGGTCGTCGTGGCGCGGACCCGCTCGGCCAGCGCGCGGGCCGGCTCGGCCCCGGTGCCGACGAGGGCTATCGCGTCGATCCGGCCACCGGCCAGCTCCGCTGCCGCTTCGTCGGTCAGGTACACCGCCGGTACGTCCGCCGTCAGCACACCACTGACGGTGAAGGTTCGTGCTCCGTCCGGTCCGTGCAGCCTGACGTGGTCGCCCGGTACCCGGTCGGTGGGGCCGGTCAGCACCACCTGGTCGTTCGCCGTCGGTGCCCCACCGGCCAGCAGGGTGTAGGGACGCAGCCCGGCACTGGACCAGGGGGCTGCGGTGGCGGCGGTGCCCTCGACGTCGACCGGGATCCGCCGGTCCACCACCACGCCCGTGACCCCGGGCAGTTCGGCCAGTCGGGCCGGCAGTTCCGCCGGCAGGGACGCCGACGCCAGGGTGACCCGTCGCTCGGTCACCCTGTCCTCGCCGGAGCCGCTGGTCACGGCCACGCTGTTCGTCCCGGCAACCACCACGTCGGCGGCCGGATACCAGAGCGGTGTCCGGGGTCCGCCCCCGATGGTCGAGGCGAGGGTCAGTCCGGTGGTGGCCAACAGACAGACACCCAGGCACAGCGCGACGAAAGTGCCCACGAACGCGGACCAGCGGGCCCGCAGGGTCTGCCAGGAAAGGGTCAGCATGGTGCGCCCAGTTCCAGACCGGTCATCCGTTCGGCGACGGAGTGCGCGGTGGGTGCGCGTAGCTCGTCGGCCACCCGACCGTCGGCCAGGAACACCACCCGGTCCGCGTACGCGGCGGCGACCGGGTCGTGGGTGACCATGATGATCGTCTGCCGGTGCTGATCGACCAGGGTACGTAGCAGTCGGAGCACCTCACGGCCGGTGGTGGAGTCGAGTGCGCCGGTCGGTTCGTCGGCGAACAGCACCTCCGGTCGGGTGACCAGTGCCCGGGCGATGGCCACCCGCTGCTGCTGGCCACCGGAGAGTTCGGCCGGGCGATGCCGGG
Organism: Micromonospora sonneratiae; assembly: GCF_042679305.1. Taxonomy (NCBI): domain Bacteria; kingdom Bacillati; phylum Actinomycetota; class Actinomycetes; order Micromonosporales; family Micromonosporaceae; genus Micromonospora; species Micromonospora sonneratiae. Next base: position 57,683 of record NZ_JBHTMP010000010.1, read on the forward strand.
CCCGACCGGCCAGCCCGACCGACTCGAGTACGGCGTGAACCTCGCCACGTTTCGGCCTACGGCCCGCCAGCCGTAGCGGCAGGGCGACATTCTGTTCCGCGGTCAACGCGGAGAGCAGGTTGAACGCCTGGAAGACGAAGCCGATCCGGTCCCGGCGCAACAGCGTCAGCTCGGTTTCGGACAGGCCACCCAGGTCGATCCCAGCCACGGTCACCGAGCCGGACGTCAGGCGGTCGAGGCCGGCGGCGCACTGGAGCAGTGTGCTCTTGCCCGACCCGGACGGGCCCATCACCGCCGTGAACGTCCCCACGGCGAAGCCGACGGTCACGGCATCGAGCGCGGTGACCGTGTTGTCGCCCGATCCGTACCGCTTGTGGGCGTTGTTGAGCTGAACCACATCCATGGTCCAAGCCAACCCGCGCGGGCGGGCCAGCACATTGCCGCTGGCCGGCCTCTTCCCGGTAGGGGTCTCCCTACCGGGTCCTTCCGCGAGAGGGCAGGGTCAGACGGCGAAGGTGGCCGGGCGTTCGGTGGCCGGCGGAGGCGGGGTTGCCTTCCAGATCTTCGTCTTCTGGGCGGTCAACCGGGTCAGGTAGGCCGGGTTCAGCACGATGTACCGGTGCCAGAGCCGCTTCGGTTCCAGGCCGAGTCGCCAGAGCCACTCCAGGCCGGCACGCTGCATCCACGGCGGCGGCTTGCGCAACAGGCCGGCGTGGTAGTCGAAGGCGGCACCGACCGCCATCATCGGCATGTCCAGCAGCGGGCGCATGGCGTGGGTGAAGATCTCCTGTCGGGGGCAACCCAACCCGACCAGGACCAGTCGGGCACCGGAGGCGCGGATCCGGTTCGCGATCTCGGCGTCCTCGCCGGGGCGTACCGACCGGAACTTCGAGGACTCCACACCAGCGATCTTCAGTGCGGGGAACATCCGCTCCAGGGCCGGGATCAGCCGGGACAGGGTGTCGTCGGTGGAGCCGTACAGGTAGACCGGAAGGCCTTCCTCGGCGAACCGGGCCAGTACGCGCAGCGTCAGCGTGGGCCCGTAGACCCGATCGGTGAGCCCGACGCCGTGCAGCAGGTTGAGTGCCCAGCGGACCGGCTGGCCGTCCGGGGTGACCAGGTCGAAGGAGTTGAGCCGCGCGTTGTGTTCCCGGTCCAGCACACCGGTCATCACCCCGTGTACGGCCAGCGCGGTGAGCGCGAACGGGCGGTGCTGACGCCCAGCGGCCACGACCTGCTCGGCAGCGGCCTCGTAGTCCACCGCGTCGACCAGGACGCCCAGCACGTTCCGCTTACCGTGGGAGATCACGGCATCTCCTCGCTGCGCTCGTCGTTGCCGTGATCTGTGTTGCTGAGCTGGCTGGTTCGCTCGCTCCGCTCGCTCACGGCATCTCCTCGCTGCGCTCGTCGTTGCCGTGATCTGTCTGGCTGAGCTGGCTGGTTCGCTCGCTCACGGCATCTCCTCGCTCGCGGGGCTCGCTCATGCCTGCGGGACCCACTTGTCGACGTTCGCCTCGTAGATCTCCTGGAGGATCATCGGCACGTCGTAGATCTGCTTCCAGTCCGGGTAGTCCCGCTGGAACGCCTCGTTGGACCCGATCCACCACTGGTGGTCGCCGATCCGGTTGGCCTCCCGGTATTCCGTGATCATCTCCACACCGGTGATCTTCTCGGCCAGCGCGAACGCCTCCCGGTTGGAGACGTTGGAGTGCCGTCCGCCGCCCAGGTTGTAGACCGCCGCCGAGCGCGGGTTACGGAAGAACGCCTCGAACGCCGACACCACATCCGAGCTGTGGATTGCGTCACGTACCTGCTTGCCCTGGTAGCCGAAGATCTTGTAGGTCCGGCGCTCCATGTTGCAGCGCATCACGTACGCCAGGAAGCCGTGCAGTTCGGTCGCGGAGTGTGCCGGTCCGGTCAGTGTGCCGCCCCGGAAACAGGCGGTCTTCATGTCGAAGTAGCGCCCGTACTCCTGCACCATGACGTCCGCGGCCACCTTCGAGGCACCGAAGACCGAGTGCAGGCAGGCGTCGATCGACATGTCCTCCTTGATGCCGTTGTAGTACGGATGGCTCGACTCGAGTTCCCAGCGGGTGTCCAACTCCACCAGGGGCAGGCTGTTCGGCCGGTCGCCGTAGACCTTGTTGGTCGAGCAGTGGATGACGGGTACCTCGGGGCAGTGCTCACGGACGTTCTGCAGGACGTTGAGGGTGCCGCCCGCGTTCACGTCGAAGTCGGTGAACGGGTCGCGTACGGCCCAGTCGTGCGACGGCTGGGCGGCTGTGTGGATGACCACAGCGATGTCGCGGCCGTAGTGCCGGAAGATCTCCGCCAGCGCGTCCCGGTCGCGGATGTCCACGTCCCGATGGGTGTACGCCCCGCCGAGCTCGCTGGTCAGCCGGAGCACGTTCCAGGCGGTGGACGCCTCGGCACCGAAGAACTCCCGGCGCATGTCGTTGTCGATGCCCACCACGTCGAGGCCGAGTCCGGCGAAGTGCCGAACCGCCTCGGAACCGATCAGACCGCCAGATCCGGTCACCAACGCGACACTCACACGCCACTCCATGGGTTTCGGGCCGGAAACTATCGGAGCATAGCGCGACGGTCAGGGAGTCCTGGAACGTAGGAAGACCTCGAAAGAAGGAAGGGCTCCGCGTTTCCGCAGGAGCCCTTCGATCTTGGTGGGGAAGGGGGGAGTTGAACCCCCACGCCCTTTCGGGCACACGGACCTGAACCGTGCGCGTCTGCCATTCCGCCACTTCCCCATGTCTTCACATGGTGAAGCCCACCAGCCCATGTCGAGCATGGGTATATCTAAACTTGTGTCCTGAACCTGCCCAACGGCGGGTGCGGGAACATATTACGCTGTACCCTACTGCCGCCGCGAGTGGCTATCACTTGCGGCGGGAGGAACATTAGCACGACGATTTCGGCCCGCAAGGACGGGTCGGCAGTAGGGCGGTCGAGCGGCGTGCGAGCTGCACGGGCGACGGCCGGATACCATCATGTCCTCGGGACCCGAGGAGGAGCCGGTGAGCGTGCTGCAACGCTTCGAGAAGCGTCTGGAAGGCCTGGTTGAGGGGGCCTTCGCAAAGGTGTTCAAGGGTGTTGTCCACCCCGTCGAGATCCTCAACGCGATGCAGCGGGAGGCAGAGGCGCACAAGGCTATCCTGGCCGGCGGGCGCACTCTCGTACCCAACCGCTACGTGATCGACCTGTCGCCGTACGACCACAGTCGGTTGGCGCCGTACGCAGCGGCGCTGGCCCAGGAGCTGGCGCAGTCGCAGGCCGAGTTCATCGGTGAGCAGGCGTGGACGGTCTACGGCGACGTGATCGTCGAGATCGAGCGGGGCGACGGGCTCGACACCGGCATGTTCCGGGTCACCGCCGAGGTCTACACCGGCGGCGAGGTCGCGCCGGCGCCGTCCCCCTACGACGCCCCCGCCCCGGGCGGCTACCCGCACTACGACCAGGGCGGCGGCTACGGTCCGCCCCCGGGACACGTCGGTGGTCGCAACATCCGACTGGTCTCCGGAGACGGTCGGACCTACCCCCTCCAGATGGGCTCGACCGTGATCGGCCGTGGCGATCAGGCCAACCTCCGCCTGCCCGACGTCGGCATCTCACGGCGACACGCCCGGCTCGACTTCGACGGCGCCCAGGTCGTACTCACCGATCTGGGGTCAACCAACGGCACCATGGTCAACGGCCAGCGTGTTTCGGCCGTGGCGCTCAACCCCGGTGACATGATCCAGCTCGGGACGACCACTCTCACGTTCCGAGTGGACGGCTAACCACCTTGCACCCTTTCGTCATCACCGTCGCGCGGTTCGGGTTCATCATCCTGCTGTGGATCTTCGTATTCACCGTGGTCGGCGTGATCCGGCGGGATCTCTTCGCCGGGGCCAGATCCAGCCGCCTCGTCGCCGCCCCCCGGGGAGTCGGGGTGTCGCTGGTGCACGGGAAGCCGGCGAAGGTGAAGAAGGGGCGGGCGGCACGTCAGCTCGTCGTCACCGCTGGCCAACTGGCCGGCACCCGGATCACGCTCGGCGAAGCGCAGATCACTATCGGTCGGGCAGAGGATTCCACCCTGGTCATCACCGACGACTATGCCTCGGCCCGACATGCGCGGCTGGTTCCCCGCGCCGGGCAGTGGTTCGTGGAAGATCTCGGCTCGACTAACGGCACCTATCTGGATCGCGCTAAGGTCACCGGACCAACCCCCGTCCCCCTCGGCGTGCCGATTCGGATCGGCCGCACTTCTCTCGAGTTACGGCCATGACTCTGACCCTGCGCTATGCGGCCCACAGCGACCGCGGTCTGATCCGAGACGGTAACCAAGATTCCGTCTACGCCGGGCCGCGGCTTCTCGCCGTTGCCGACGGCATGGGCGGCATGGCCGCCGGTGACGTCGCCAGCAACATCGTCATCGGTGCGATGGCCCCGCTCGACGAGGACGTCCCAGGTGACGCCCTCGTCGACGCGTTACGGTCCGCCGTCGACACCGCCAACCAACAACTACGGGACACCGTGGATGCCAACCCTCAGCTAGAGGGCATGGGCACCACCCTGACGGCGATCCTGTTCTCCGGCAGCAAGATCGGCATGGTGCACGTCGGTGACTCCCGCGCGTACCTGTTGCGCGACGGTGAGTTCGCCCAGATCACCAAGGACGACACCTACGTCCAAATGCTCGTCGACGAGGGCCGGATCAGCCTCGAGGAGGCCAGCAGCCATCCGCAACGGTCGCTGTTGACCCGGGCGCTCGACGGTCGTGACATCGACCCCGAGTACTCCGTCCGTCAGGTACGACGCAGCGACCGTTACCTGATCTGTAGCGACGGACTCTCCGGCGTGGTCAGCGCGGAGACCATCGCGGACACCCTGCGCGAATACCACGACCCGAGGCAGTGCGTCGAGCGGCTGGTACAGCTCGCGCTGCGTGGCGGCGGCCCGGACAACATCACCGTCGTCGTCGCCGACGCCACCGACCAGGACATCGTCGAGGCAGCACCGATCGTGGGCGGCGCGGCGGCCCGGGATCGCGGCATGGCGACCTCGGCCGACGACTCGACCCCGGCCGCCCGGGCCTCCGCACTCTCCGCGCCCAGGCCGGCGAGTCCGGAGCCGGAAGACGACCCGGCCAACGGTGACGACGAACCCGATCGTCCCCGTCGACGTCCGTTACGTACCGCGGTCGTCCTGGTCGTCCTGCTCGGCATCATCGGTGGCGGACTCTGGGCCGGCTGGGCCTACACCCAGCAGCAGTACTACGTGGGCGCGACCGAGGAAGGACAGCTCGCTGTCTTCCGCGGCGTACCCGGCCAGATCGCCGGGCTGGACCTGTCCACCGTGGCTTCCACCAGCGAGGCCAAGCTCGACGACCTGACCGCCGCCGCGCAGGAACAGGTCAAGCAGGGCATCCAGGCTGACAGCCGGCCCGACGCCGAACGGCGGCTGGCCGCGTTGACCAACGACGATCCGAGCAACCCGAACCTCAAGCCGATCTGCCCGCCGAGTGACACGCCGGCTCCCAGCCAGCCCACCGGCACCCCGGGCAGCCGCTCGCCGGCCGCCGGTACCACCGCGACCCCGACCCTGGAGGCCAGCCGAAGCGCGAGTCCCGCTCCGGAGAACACACCAGAAGCCATGCCCTCCGACACCGTCCCGCCGGTTACCGACCCTGCGGGATGCCGGTCGCCGGAGTGAGCATTAGCTCGAACGATCCGAGGTATCGACTGTGACCGCTCCAGCTGGCTCGGTGGCGTCGCCCGCACGTACGGGCGAGATGCCTCGCGTCCGGCTGCCCAGGTCCAGGCGAAACGCTGAACTGGCCCTGCTGCTGCTGGCCATGGCGTTGGTGGCGACGTACTCGGCCACGGTCGAGGCCAACCTCTTCGACACGGTGACGGCCGACTTCTGGGTGCCGACCGCACTGCTGACCGTGATGTTCCTCGGCCTCCATCTGGTGAACCGCTTCCTGGCCCCGTACGCCGATCCGGTGCTGGTGCCGGCGGTCGCCCTGCTCAACGGATTGGGCGTGGGCTTCCTGCGCCGGATCGACCTGGCCAAGGCCGACCCGGACGATCGCATCAACCTCCCGATCTTCGCCGGGACCGGCGGAATGCAGTTGGTGTGGAGCCTGGTGGCGGTGGTCCTCGCCGCCGTACTGCTGATCGTGATCCGGGACCACCGGTCCGTTTCCCGCTACGCGTACACCCTGGGCCTGGCCGGCATCGTCCTGGTGATGATCCCGGCGGTGCTGCCCCGGGCCTACTCCGAGATCAACGGCGCGAAGCTGTGGATCCTGATCGGCGGCTTCTCCATCCAGCCGGGCGAGTTCGCCAAGCTCGCCCTGCTGGTCTTCTTCGCCTACTACCTGGTCCGCAAGCGCGAGGTCCTGTCGCTGGCCAGCCGCCGGTTTCTCGGCATCGACTTCCCGCGTGGCCGTGACCTCGGCCCGGTCGTGGTGGTCTGGCTGATCAGCGTGATGGTGCTCGTCTTCGAGAAGGACCTGGGCACCTCGCTGCTCTACTTCGGCATGTTCGTGGTCACCCTCTACATCGCCACCGAACGGGTGAGCTGGTTGCTCATCGGTCTGGTGCTCTTCTTCGGTGGCGCGTTCCTGGCGTACTTCCTCGGGGGTGCCTTCCCGGGCAGCCCGTTCGCCAACTTCTACGTACGGGCGGAAATCTGGCTCAACCCGTTCGAGGACCCGTACGAGAAGGGCTACCAACTCGTGCAGGGGCTGCTCGGCCTCGGTACGGGTGGCCTCTTCGGCACGGGCCCGGGCGGTGGCCAGCCGCTTGAGGTGCCCGAGGTACAGAACGACTTCATCTTTGCCGGAATCGGTGAGGAACTCGGGCTCTTCGGCCTCTCCGCCCTGCTGGTGATCTACCTGCTGATCGTCGAGCGCGGGCTGCGGGCGGCAATCGCCGTACGGGACTCCTTCGGCAAGCTGCTGGCCGGTGGTCTGGCCTTCACCCTCGGGTTGCAGGTCTTCGTGATCGTCGGCGGCATCAGCAAGCTCATCCCGCTCACCGGCCAGACCACGCCGTTCATGTCCGCCGGTGGTTCCTCACTGATGGCCAACTGGCTGCTCATAGCGTTTCTTCTACGGGTGTCCGATGCGGCCCGGCGGCCGGTCGCGGGTGCGGAAGCCCGACCTGGTGGTGGGCGGCCGAGTGGGGTGCCGGAACAGTTGCACGGCGCTCCGACGGAGGTGATTCGACCGTGAACGCGCCGCTACGCCGGGTCGGCGTGGTTGTCATGATCTTGTTCGGCCTGCTCTTCGCCAACCTCAACTGGGTTCAGGGCTACAAGGCCGACGAGTACCGCAACAGCGACTACAACGGCCGGGTCCAGGTCGCCGAGTACGACCGCAAACGCGGCAACATCGAGGCCGGCGGTACGGCCGTGGCGGTGAGCAAGGAGACCAGCGGAAAGCTGAAGTTCCTGCGCACCTACCCGAAGGGTGAGATCTACGCCCACGTGCTGGGCTACCAGCCGGTCAACCTCGCGGCGGTCGGCATCGAGCGGAGCGAGAACGACTTCCTTGCCGGCAACAGCGTCCAGCTCTTCGGCGACCGGATCGAGGACATGTTCACCGGCGAACAGACCGCCGGCGGAAACGTGCTGCTCAGCCTGTCCCGTACGGCGCAGGAGAAGGCGTTCACCGAACTGGCCAACAACAAGGTCGGTGCCACCCGGGGAGCGGCGGTGGCGATCGACCCGGCCACCGGTGCCATCCAGGCCCTGGTCTCCATGCCCAGCTTCGACCCGAACCCCCTGACCAGTCACAACAGCGACGAAGCGGAGGCCGCGTACCGGAAGCTGGAGGCTGACCGGAACGGCCCGCTCAAGAACCGGGCGCTGTCCGAGGTACTGCCGCCCGGCTCGACCTTCAAGGTGGTCGTCGCCGCGGCGGCGTTGGAGAACGGCTACACGAAGGACCGGCCGATCCCGGCCGGTCCGGTCTACCGGGCCCCGACCGCCGGTACGGACATTCGCAACGCCGCGCCCTCCATCTGCCCAGAGTCACAGGTGACGCTGATCGACGCCCTCACCGAATCGTGCAACACCGGGTTCGCCCAGCTCGGTGTCGCCCTCGGCTCAGCGAAGATCAAGGAAAAGGCCCGGCAGTTCGGCTTCGAACAGGAAGGCATGACCTGCGGCCGACTCGACGAGGGCGGCCTGCCGGTGGCGGCCAGCCGTACCGGTGCCATGCAGAACCCGGACGGTAGCGAGGACAAGGCCGCGCTCGCCCAGTCGTCGATCGGCCAGAACAACGTTCGCATGACTCCGCTGCAAGGAGCCATGATCGCTGCTGCGGTGGCCAACGACGGCAAGCAGATGCGTCCGTACCTGGTCCAGCAGTTGCTCGGCCCGGACCGGACCACCCGGCACTACACCGCCTCGCCCAAGCAGCTCCGTCAGTCGGTCAGCGACACGGTCGCCCGCGACCTGCAGGAGATGATGATCAGTGTCGTCCAGAACGGCACCGGCCGGAACGCCAAGATCAACAATTACACGGTCGGTGGCAAGACCGGTACAGCTCAGGCCGGCGAGCAGACCGACGACCACGGCTGGTTCATCGGTTTCGTGATGAAGGACGGCAAGCCGATCTCCGCCGTGACGGTCATGTTGGAGTCGGCCGGTGAGGGCGGGAGCGCGGAGGCCGCCCGGATCGCCGGGCAGATCATGCGCGCGGTGATCCAGGACCGGGGAGGCAAGTGACATGCTCAGCCCCGGGGTCGAGCTCGGCAACAGATACCGGCTCGACGAGCGCATCGCGAGCGGTGGCATGGGTGACGTGTGGCGCGGCACCGACCAGGTGCTCGGCCGTACCGTCGCGGTGAAGAGCCTGCTGCCCGCGCTGCTGGACGAGCCCGGCTTCGCCGAGCGGTTCCGGGGCGAGGCCCGCACGATGGCGACCATCAACCACCCGGGGGTGGTCGATGTCTACGACTTCGGCAGCGACCAGCAGGTCGCGTTCCTGGTCATGGAGTACGTCGAGGGCGATGCGCTGTCCCGGACCCTGGGTCGGGTCGGTCGGCTGACCCCGGCCCGCACCATGGCACTGGTAGCCCAGGCGGCGGACGCCCTACAGGCGGCACACGACAAGGGCATCGTGCACCGCGACGTCAAACCGGGCAACCTGCTGGTCCGGCCCAACGGCACCCTGGTGCTCACCGACTTCGGCATTGCCCGGTCGGACATGGTCGGTCAGCTCACCGCCGCTGGTTCGGTGCTCGGCACCGCGTCGTACATCTCTCCGGAGCAGGCATCCGGCGCCGTCGCGACACCGGCTTCCGACGTGTACGCCCTTGGTGTCGTGGCCTACCAGTGTCTGGCCGGCCGCCGCCCGTTCGAGGGTGACAATCCGCTCGAAATTGCCATGAAGCATGTCCGGGACGCGCCTCGGCCGCTGCCCGGCGACATTCCCCCGACCATCCGGGGCATCGTCGAACGGGCACTGGCAAAGGATCCAGCGGCGCGGTGGTCGAGTGCATCCGCGTTGGCTGCGGTCGCCCGACAGGCTGCGGCAGCCAAACCTGGCAGCGCGCCGGTGGTCGTATCCGGTCCGCCGGCCATCCAGCCGCGCCCCGGTCAGCCCGGCACACCGGCCCGGCCCGGTCCGGTGGGTGTTCCGCCAGCGCAACCGGGGCGGGTCGGTCCAGGAGCACCGCCGGTCAGCTCGCCGCCCGGCCGGCCGGGAGCGGGCACTCCGGGTTCCCCGATGGGCTTGCCGACCCAGGGGCGGGCCATCCCGCCGAGGCCGCCGGTCCGGGCTGTGCCGCCGATGTCGGCTCCGCCGGGGATCCCGCCCCGGCCGCCGGCATCCGCGCCGGGCATGGCGCATTCTCCGGCCAGTCCGGTTGCCGGCGGTAGCTACTCGCGTGGCGCGGCGGCGGTGCCGTCCGCGCCGCCCCGGCAGGCGGCCGGTCCGGGATACGCGGCACCGCTGGCAGCGAGTTCCCCGGAACCGGGCGGGTTCGCGAATCGCCCGTTGGTGATCGTCCTCGTAATTGCGTTGGGCGTGCTGGTGATGGTCTGCGCGGGCATGATTTCCTATCGGATGTCGCTCGACAGCAATGCACAGGATCAAAGCTTCCGAGCGCCGTCAACGGTGACAGCTAGGTTGCAGACTGGGAGCGAAGGCGACGATTCGCGGGTTGGGCCGTACCGTCAGGTGGAGCGCACCGTGCAGGCCGGCGGGGTGACCAGATGAGCGAAGGACGAACGACGAGATGACTGGGCAGGCCCGCCTGCTGGGTGGCAGGTATCAGGTCGGCGAGCTGCTCGGCTACGGTGGCATGGCCGAGGTGCACCGGGGTCGTGACCTCCGGCTGGGCCGGGACGTCGCGATCAAGATGCTGCGCACCGACCTGGCTCGGGACGCCACCTTCCAGATGCGGTTCCGTCGTGAGGCGCAGAACGCCGCTTCGCTCAACCACCCGGCGATCGTCGCTGTCTACGACACCGGCGAGGAGATCGCCCCCACCGGCGAGACCCTGCCGTTCATCGTCATGGAGTTCGTCAACGGCCGGACCCTCAAGGAGGTGCTGGCGGCCGAAGGCCGGTTGATGCCGCGCCGGGCGATGGAGATCACCGCCGACATCTGCGCGGCGCTGGAGTTCAGCCACCGACACGGGATCATCCACCGGGACATCAAGCCCGGCAACGTGATGCTCACCCTCACCGGCCAGGTCAAGGTCATGGACTTCGGCATCGCCCGGGCGCTGGCCAGCGGTGCGACGACGATGACCCAGACCAGCGCGGTCATCGGTACGGCCCAGTACCTGTCGCCCGAGCAGGCACGCGGCGAGGCGGTGGACGCCCGTTCGGACGTCTACGCGGCCGGTTGTGTGGTCTTCGAACTTCTCTGTGGTCATCCGCCGTTCGTCGGTGACAGCCCGGTCAGCGTCGCCTACCAGCACGTACGGGAAGACCCGCCGACGCCCAGCGACATCAACCCGGACGTCACCCCGGCGATCGACGCGATCATCCTCAAGGCACTGTCGAAGAACCCGCTCAACCGCTACCAGAGCGCCGCAGAGATGCGGGCCGACCTGCTGCGGGCGGCGGCCGGCCGGCCGGTGATGGCCACCCCGGTCCTCCGTCAGGACGAGACGGTTCCGATGCAGCCGTCCGCGTCCCGTCCGGCGGCTGGCGCCGGTGCCCGTCCGGCCCCGGCCCGGGTCGTCAACAACCGACGGCGTACCTCGGCCTGGGTGCTGGCTACGCTCAGCGGCCTCGGTGTGCTGGCGGTGATCGCGCTGGTTGCCGGCATCGTGCTCTCCCAGCAGGGCGAGAAGGCGGTTCAGGTGCCCACCGTCGTGGGCAAGAGCCAGGCCGAGGCAGTCACCGAACTGGAGAAGGCGAACCTCACGTACAAGGTCGGCGAGGCGGACTTCAACGCCACCTGCAAGACCGGCGAGATCACCCGGCAGGACCCGGAGGCGGGCCGCGAGGTCGACGCGCAGTCCCAGGTCACCATCCACGCCTGCGGTGGCGCACCCCAGGTGGAGATCCCGACCGGCCTGGTCGATGGGCCTTTCGAGTACGTCAAGCGCCAACTGGAAGACCGCAAGCTGGTGGTCAACCGCAAGGACGTGGAGAGCGACAAGCCCGAAAATACCGTGATCAAGATTTCCCCGGAACCAGGCAAGATGGTGGCCGAGGGCACGGAGGTCACCGTCGAGGTCTCCAAGGGCAACCTCAGGACGGTGCCGGACGTGGAGGACATGACCGAGCAGGAGGCCAGGGACGCGCTGGTGCGGGCCGGGTTCAGGGTCAACGTCGAATACAAGAACTCCTCCGCGACGCCGGGAACGGTGATCGACCAGAACCCGAACGCCGACCAGAAGCGACGGGCCAACAGCACGGTCACGATCATCGTTGCCAAGGAGGCCCAGCCGACTCAGGAACCGAGCGGTTCGCCCACTACTCCACCGTCCGGCTGAGCCGGGCCGGTGGCTGTCAGTCCGCTCCGTAGGCCGAGCGGGCTGGCCCGGGAGGGTCCGACCCTCAACGATCCTTCAGAGGCTGGCTGGCCTGATCAGCCGGCCGCGAAGGCGGCCCGCCGTCGGGCGTCCACCTCGGCGGCCAGGGCGGGTGCCCGGTCCAACGCCGACGGTAGGCCACAACTGGCCAGCCAGTTGGCCAGCATGAGATGACCGCCCTCGCTCAACACCGACTCGGGATGGAACTGCACCCCCTCGATCGGCAGCGTACGGTGACGGATCGCCATCACCACGCCGGACTCGGTCCAGCCGGTGACCTCCAACTCGTCCGGCAGGGTCTCCGGCAGTACGGCCAGCGAGTGGTACCGGGTCGCGGTGAACGGATCGGGCAGGCCGGCCAGCACCCCGCCACCCTTGTGCCAGACCTCGGACGTCTTGCCGTGCAGCAGCTCGGGTGCCCGGGTGACGGTGCCACCGAAGGCGGCACCGATGGCCTGGTGGCCGAGGCAGACGCCGAAGATCGGTAGCCGACCGCCGTACTCCCGGATCACGTCGAGGCAGATGCCGGCGCGTTCGGGCGTACCCGGACCGGGGGAGAGCAGCACACCGGCCACCTCCAGCCGGTCGATCTCGGCAGGGTCGATCTCGTCGTTCCGCCGTACGTCACACTCGGCACCGAGTTGACCCAGGTACTGCACGAGGTTGAACACGAACGAGTCGTAGTTGTCGATCACCAGGACGCGCATCGGTTCACCTGTTCGGCGTACTAGGGGGCGGGGCATTGTTCTGGTCGGTGTCGTACGGCAGGTCGTGGTCGTCGCCACCATGGTCGTCACCGTTACCGGGGGCGGTTCCCCCGTCCGGGCCGCCACCTGGACCACCGTCCTGCTGGGTCACCTGCACGTCGTCGAAGGGCAACAGCGGCTCGGCCCACGGGAAGACCACGTACCACAGCAGAGCCACCAGCGCGGTAGCGATCAGCACCGATCCGGCCAGCTTGCCGGGCAGCCCGAAAGGCAGGCGTCGCCAGATCCAGCCGTACATCGTCGGTCAGCCCCCTAGCTCGGCCGGCCGGCCGGCCGACTTCGGCATGGTACGGACGAGTTCGGCATGGATGATCAGACGCTCGTAGTTGTCGAACTTCGGGTTGCAGGTGGTCAGCGTCAACATGGCCTTGGTGGGCTTGGTGCGAGGCTTGCCCGGCACCGGTGCGACCACCTCGACCTGGTGCGGCTTGACGATCCGTGACTGTGAGACGTGGTAGATGTACCAGTTGCTCTTTGACTCCGCGACGATCACGTCACCCTTGTGCAGTTCGTCGAGTCGCCAGAAGGTGGCCCGGTTCCGGTGGCCAGCTACCGAGAAGTTGCCCACCTGGCCGGGCAGGGCACTGTCCGGGTAGTGGCCCGGGGCGTACCGGATGTCCTTCTGCGTGACCCCCTCCACCACGATCCAGTTCTTTTCGAGCTTGGGGATGTAGAGCCCGGCCATCGGCTTGCCGGTCACCGGGGGCTTGGGGGAGGTGCTGGCGGTGGGCGTCGGACCCACCGTCGGATCGGTCTCCCCGCCCCACTCCTGTGCCAGTTGCTGGCCCAGATCGTCCTGGTGGGCGCTGACCGCAGCCGACTTGCCCCAGACCTCGTATCCGGCGAAGAGCAGTACGACGAGACCGAAGGTGATCATCAGTTCGCCGCTGACCCGGATACCGGACCGGATCCGGGAACCGATCGTCGGGCGGGTCAGCTCGGAGTAGACGCTCTTGTAGCCCTCGTCGGTCCGCTCCGGACGAAGCTTGACCACGCGTTCGCCGCGTCGGGGGCGTGCGGCGGGATCGGCTGGCGTCGGTTCTTCGCGTCGACGTCGACGCGGAGTGGTGGCCGAGGCGTCGTCGGTGGCCGGCTTTCCGGCTGGTACGGCCGGGATCAGCGCGGTCGACTCGTCACGGTCGTTCCGGACAGCTGGAATGATCTGGGTGAAGATCTCGGTAGGCGCGGCAGCCGGCGAGGTGTCGGGGCGTCCCGCGTGCCTCGGTTGCGGACCCACCTCCCTGGCCTGGCGACGTGGCGAGTCCGCAGTTGGCCGGCGCGGTGGTTCACCGGTCGACCAGTGCTGTGGCTGCCCCGACTGTCCCGACCTGGGCTCAGGTCCCCGTGGGTGATCGGGGGGCGTGGGGCGCGCGGACTGGACCCGAGGGATCTGGGCGGTCGGTTCGTCGGTGGGAAAGCCGTGGTGACCTCTGCCCCGGTCCGCTGGCGGTTCGTCCCTCATCGGCCTCACCTGGGTACCTTGGCGGAGCGCAGACCGGTCGACCCGTCGAACGCCGGCACGTTGACCGTGGAGATCGTCTCGCGGTATCCGAGTTGGTAGTGCTCGACAGCGTCCCGGAACAACTGGACTCCCTGGGAAGCGGCGAGGGCTCGCTGCATGGCAGCGGGGTCGCCGATTGCTGTGATCTTGAAGGGGGGCGAGTAGACCCGCCCGTGTAGCAGCAGGGTGTTGCCCACGCAGCGTACCGCGCTGGTGGTGAGTACGCGGACGTTCATGATTGACATGGCCTCGGCGCCACCGGCCCAGAGGGCGTTGACGACCGCCTGTACGTCGCTCTGGTGGACGACGAGGTCGTCGTTGGTGGCGCCTTCCGGCAGCGTGTTGTCGCCCTGTCGTGGGGCGTCGTTGAGCTCGACGGTGATGCCCGGCCCGGTCAGCGCGGTGAGGCCAGCCTTCTGCCGGTTGACCGCGGCCCGGTCACGCTGGGCGGCGATGGGCGCGTCGGAGCCGGCCAGTGCCTCGGTCTCGCTCTCGACCTGGGCGCGTAGTTCGGCGGCCCGTGCCTCGCTGGCGGCCAACTGGTCGTGGCGGTTCTGGATCAGTTGAGCGAGCTGTGGCCGACGGTCCTCACGCAACGAGGTACCGCCGGCGCTGGTCGCCGTAGTGGTGAAGAGGAGCCCGGCGGCGAGGGCGATCACCGGTACGCCGATGGACCAGCCGGAACGGCGTTGCCCGGGCCGTCGGGGCAGCAGGCCGACGGCAGCCCGCCGCAGAACCTTGCGCCAGGATGCCGCGCCGGACGTGTACTCCACCGACCCTCCTTCGCCTGAGGCTGCTGAGCCCCTGGACATCACGAGTGCTTAGCCGCTATTGGTCCGATATGGGCGTTTTATCAGCCCGCCGTGCTGTAATCGTGACGCCTATTCTGCTCACCGTACGCACTCGGGTGGCGCTATTCATGGCCTGATCGGTCTGTCGCGACTACGCTAGCTGTCGAACATTATTGGCCATGGACCGTCGCCCCGCGCCCGGTTGTCAGGCCGGACGAGGAATGCCACCCCCCGCAGGAGAGCGTCGTGCCCAAGTCTCAGGTCCGTAAGAAGAAGGTGTACACCCCGCCGACGGATGTCCGCCCGACGGCGACTGCGGCAACGCGTAAGCCTAGCCCCATCTGGGTGCCGATCGCCGCCGTCTCGTTGATCGTCTTCGGCATCGGCTGGCTGGTGGTCTATTACCTGTCCGAGACCGCCTACCCGGTCGCGACCTGGCAGTACTGGAACCTCGCCGTCGGATTCGGAGCGATGGTCGCATCGCTGATCCTGCTGTCCCGCTGGCGTTGACCCGTTCCTCCGGCGTCGTCCGACCCGTCCGTCGGGGTCGTCGACCGACCCGCCGACGTTGACAGCGGCTTCGCGGGATGTCAAAACTGATCTAGCCCGTACCGGCTCGGCGACGTGACCGCAGAGCCGGTGCTCAGGGCTATGTTCGACGCAACCAAGGCTGTTCGAGGGGCAGTGTGACGTAGCTGCGACGTTAGTCACGTTACTGATCGGTAACCTAGCGCGTAGGCTGCACCCAACGACCGGTGCCGCCGGTCACCCAGCCGCTCGCCCCGCAGATCGGGAGGCCAACGCATGGGCAGCCTACAGATTGTCACCACGGTCCTCGCGGCCGCCATCACCGCAGTCGCGGTGTGGCTGGCGGTGCGGGCCGTCCTGCGTATGGTGGCGGTCGTCCGTCAGGGCCAGCCCGACCCGGAGCGCTTCAACGACAAGGGCACCCGGACGAAGACGATGCTGACCGAGACCGTCGGTCACACCCGGATGCTGCGGTGGAGCGTCGTCGGCGCGGCGCACTGGTTCGTGATGATCGGCTTCATCGTGCTGTCCACGCTGGTGCTCGAGGCGTACTTCGAGGTGGTCAGCCCGACCGCCGGACTGCCGCTGATCGGCCACTGGGTCGTCTTCGGGCTGGTCACCGAGATCATCGGGGTGCTGGGCACAGTCGGCATTCTGGTGCTGATCGGGATCCGCCTGGCCAACCGGCCGGCCAACCCCAACCGGCGGTCACGCTTCACCGGGTCGACCATGTGGCAGGGCTACTTCGTCGAGGCCGTGGTGCTGGCCGTACTGGTCTTCGGTTTCGTGATCCGGGGCTTCAAGGTCGCGACCGACCACTTCGAGTACCCGCTCTGGGCCACCCCGGTCAGCCACGCCGTCGGCGCGGTGCTGCCGGCCTGGGAGGGCGGGATCAGCGTCGCCGCCCTCATCAAGATCTGCATCTCGATGACCTGGCTGATCGTCATCGCGCTGAACGTGACGATGGGCGTCGCCTGGCACCGGTTCTCCGCCTTCCCCAACATCTTCTTCAAGCGCAACCCGGGCCAACCCGGCTCCGGCCTCGGCGCCCTCCGGCCGATGATGAGCGACGGCAAGCCGCTCGACTTCGAGGAGGCCGACCCGGAGAAGGACCAGTTCGGCGTCGCCCAGGTCGAGCAGTTCACCTGGAAGGGCCTGCTCGACTTCACCACCTGCACCGAGTGCGGCCGGTGCCAGTCGCAGTGCCCCGCCTGGAACACCGGCAAGCCGCTCTCGCCGAAGCTGCTGGTGCTGTCGCTGCGCGACCACGCGTACGCCAAGGCCCCCTACCTCCTGGCCGGGGGCGGCAAGGACCTCACCGGCGAGGAGAAGGCCACCGCCGCCCAACTCGCCCACGTGGACGTACTCGCCCTAGCCGAGGCCGACCGACCGCTGATCGGTGGGGCCGAGGAGGGCGGCATCATCGACCCGGACGTGCTCTGGTCCTGCACCACCTGTGGTGCCTGCGTCGAGCAGTGCCCGGTCGACATCGAGCACATCGACCACATCGTCGACATGCGTCGCTACCAGGTGCTGATCGAGTCGAGCTTCCCGTCCGAGGCCGGCGTGATGCTGCGCAACCTGGAGAACAAGGGCAACCCGTGGGGCGCGCCGCCCAACACCCGGGAGGACTGGACCAAGGGGCTGGACTTCGAGGTGCCCCGGGTCGGCGAGGTCGAGGACTTCGAGTACCTCTTCTGGGTCGGCTGCGCCGGGGCCTTCGAGGACCGGGCGAAGAAGACCACCCGGGCGGTGGCCACTCTGCTGCACGAGGCCGGAGTCGACTTCGCCATCCTCGGTGAGGGCGAGACCTGCACCGGTGACCCGGCCCGGCGACTCGGCAACGAGTTCGTCTTCCAGATGCTGGCCCAGCAGAACGTGGAGACCCTCAACGAGGCGTTCGGCGACCGTGAACCGGCCAAGCGCAAGATCGTCGCTACCTGCCCGCACTGCTTCAACACGCTGGGCAACGAGTACGGCCAGGTCGGCGGCCACTTCGAGGTCGTACACCACACCCAGTTGCTGGCCCACCTGGTCGCCACCGGCAAACTCACCCCGGTCCAGCCGATCGACGGCGGCGTCACCTACCACGACCCGTGCTACCTGGGTCGGCACAACCGGGTCTTCTCCCCGCCCCGCGAGGTGCTCGACAGCGCGACGCAGGGCGTGACCGAGATGCCGCGTAACAGCGAGCGCTCCTTCTGCTGCGGTGCCGGCGGTGCCCGGATGTGGATGGAGGAGCGGATCGGCAAGCGGATCAACGTCGACCGGGTCGAGGAGGCGCTCTCCACCGGAGCGAAGACCATCGCGGTGGGTTGCCCGTTCTGCACCACGATGCTCAGCGACGGCGTCACCGGCAAGGGCGTCGCCGAAGAGGTCGAGGTGATCGACGTGGCGACCGTACTGCTCCGCTCGGTCAAGCCCGAGGCGCAGAGCCAGCCCGAGGCGGCCACCACCGCCTAGGGCCGGGGTCGAGTCGACATCGAAGCCTGGCTGGCCTGAGGGTTCTCGGGCGAATACTCGGCTGCGGGTGACGCTGCCTCGACCTAGACTCCGTCGGCGGGCCGCTGGCACCCTGTCGGCAGTGGTCGCACCGGACCGAATGGCAGCGACAGCCGTCTCGATCTCGAAGGTCAACCGATCGGAGATGAGCAGCAGAATGACCTGTGAACTCTTTGCGGTCAGCTTCGACGCGAGCCAACCTCAACGTCTCGCCCGGTTCTGGTTCGGGGTCCTGGACTGGCAGCTGATCGACGATCCGGACGGTGCCGCACTCCTGCCCAGTGACGACACCGGGTTCCGGATCCGCTTTCTGCCGACGCAACGGCAGAAGGTCGGGCAGAACCGGATGCACTTCGATCTGACGAGTACCTCCCTGGAGGGCCAGCAGCAGACGGTGGCCAGGGCGCTGGAACTTGGTGCCCGGCACATCGACATCGGCCAAGATCCTGACGATGGCCATGTGGTGCTTGCCGACCCCGAAGGCAACGAGTTCTGCGTCATCGAGCCGGGCAACAACTTTCTTGCCGACTGTGGATTCATCGGAGCGCTGGCCTGCGACGGTTCCCAGGAGGTCGGATACTTCTGGAGCGCGGCGCTGGGGTGGCCGCTGGTCTGGGACCAGGACCAGGAGACCGCGATCCGGTCGCCGTTCGGCGGTCCGAAGATCACCTGGGGCGGTCCACCCCTGATGCCGAATACGGGCAAGCAGCGACTGCACTTCGACCTCACTCCATCTGCCGACAGCGATCAGCAGACCGAGGTCGACCGGCTGCTCTCCCTCGGGGCGACCCGAATCGGCATCGGCCAGGGTGAGGTCGGCTGGGTGGTGCTGGCCGATCCCGATGGCAACGAGTTCTGTGTGTTGACGTCCCACTAGCGCGGCAGGCCGGGTCCTGCGGATCATGGGTGTGCTGACGGGCCGGCCACGCCACCTAAGACAGCGGAGCGTTGCGCCCAGGCGTGATCAGCGACAAGCGGTCAGCAAGATCCGGATAAACCGGGCCGGATGGGTCCTGACGTAGCGTGCGACCGGGTACCGGGCCCGGATGGGTGCGGAAAACCACACCCGCTGACGGCGGGGTCCCCCATGGTCGCCGGAGCGGACCGGCCCTAGCGTCGGTGCCATGATGACTGTCCGGACGAGAATGCCCCGATACCGGCCGGCTCGGCTGACATGAAGATGCTGCACGCCTGGCTCCGTGCGCTCTACCGGATCTGCGAACCGATCAGGGTGTTCACCCTGGCGGCCGGGGTCGCGTTGGGGGCGGCCACCGCGCTGGTCGGCCTGCTGTACCTCGCCGTAGCGGCGCTGGCGTACGCCGTCCTGGGATTCGTGCCACGGGTGCGGCAGCGGATCACCGGGGTTGCCCGCCGACTCGCCGAGTACGACCGGCGCCGGGTCGAACGGTTCCTGGGCGGGGCTCCGGCCGGCGTGGTCACCGACGCCCGGGCGGTGGGCTACCTCGCCGTCCGGGTGCCGCTCGGTGCGCTCGGCGGGACGGTGCTGCTGCTCCTGCTGTACGGCGCGCTGACGGGGTTCGCCGTCGTCGTCGGCTGGATCGTGGGCCGACCGGTCGACGACATCGAAGCCACTCCGTTCATTGTGGTGTACTTCGCGATCCTCGGTGTGGTGCTGCTCTTCCTCGCCGTACAGGGGATCGTCGGGGTGGCCGCGCTCGATCGCCGGCTCACCCGGGCGCTGCTCGGGCCGACCGAGAAGGCGCACTACGAACAGCGCATCGCCGTACTGTCGGCGGCCCGGGCCGAGATCGTCGCCGCCGTCGACGCCGAACGCCGCCGCATCGAACGGGACCTGCACGACGGGGTGCAACAGCGGCTCGTCGCCCTCGGCATGCTGCTCGGCCGGGCCCGTCGTGCCACCGACCCGGTGAAGGCGGACGACCTGCTCCGGCAGGCGCACGAGGAGTCCGCCGGGGTACTGGCCGAACTGCGCGAGGTCGCCTGGCGGGTTTATCCGTCGGCGCTGGATGACGGGGGTCTACCCGCCGCGCTGGAGATCGTCGCCGAGCGGTCCCCGGTGCCGGTACGGGTGGCGTTGGACGTGCCGGTCCGGCCCGACCCGGCGGTCGAGACGGTTGCCTACTTCGTGGTCTGTGAGGCGGTCACCAACGCCGCCAAGCACTCCCGGGCGAGCCGGGTGGAGGTCGGGGTGGCCTGCCTCGGCGACGTCGTACACGTGCGGATCCAGGACGATGGGGTGGGCGGGGCCGATCCGACCGGTGGCGGCCTGGCCGGCCTGCATCGGCGGGTCACCGCCCTCGACGGGCAACTCCATGTCCACAGCCCGGTCGGCGGACCGACCACGATCACCGCGGAGCTGCCATGCGCCTGATCCTCGCCGAAGACTCGGCCCTGCTGCGCGAGGGACTGGTTCGGTTGCTCACCGACGAGGGCCACGAGGTGCTGGCCGCCGTGGGTGACGCCGAACAACTGCTGGCCGCCGTCGCCGCCACCCCACCCGATCTCATCGTCGTCGACGTACGGATGCCGCCCACCCACACCGACGAGGGTCTGCGGGCCGCGTTGGAGATCCGGCGACGCTGGCCCGACGTCGGGGTGCTGGTGCTGTCCCAGTACGTCGAGAAGCGCTACGCCGCCGAACTGCTCGGTGGCACCGCCAGCGGGGTGGGATACCTGCTGAAGGACCGGGTGGTCCAGGTCGGGGAGTTCCTGGACGCGCTGGACCGGGTGGCCGCGGGCGGTGCCGCCTTCGACCCGGAGGTGGTACGCCAACTGCTTGCCCGTACGACGCGGGTGGACCCGCTGGCGGCCCTCACACCCCGGGAACGGGACGTGCTGGAACACATGGCACAGGGATGCACCAACGCGCACATCGCGGCGAAGTTGCACGTGTCGCAGAGTGCGGTCGAGAAGCACGTGAACGCCATCTTCGACAAGCTCGACCTGGCCCACGTCACCGGCTACAGCCGTCGGGTGCTCGCCGTGCTGCGCTACCTCGGCACCTGACGAGCCACCGGGGGCGGTTGGGTTGCCGTGGCCCGGAAACTGGTACTCGTGTCGATGCGTTCCGTCGTGGAACAATCGGCCCGAGGTGAACCGATCATCGACGGCTTGCTATTGACCACCGTATTGCCCCTTGTCGGCTTCGTCCTGCTGACCGGCGGCAACGCCTTCTTCGTGGCGGCCGAGTTCGCGCTGGTGACCGTCGACCGGGCGGAGATCGAGCAACGGGCGGGCAGCGGTGACCGCCGGGCGCGGACGGTCCGCGACGCGCTACGGGAGCTGTCGTTCCAGCTCTCCGGCGCGCAACTCGGCATCACCATCACCGCCCTGCTCACCGGCTATCTGGCCGAGCCGGCGCTGGCCAAGATCTTCGCCCCGGTGATCCGCCCGATCACCGGAGCCGCCACCGACAAGGTCACCCCGCTGCTGGCCCTGGCGTTGGCCACCCTGCTGTCGATGCTCTTCGGTGAACTCGTACCGAAGAACGCGGCGCTGGCCCGGCCGATGCCTACCGCGCTGGCCACCGCGGCACCCATGCGGGCCTTCTCCGCAGCGCTCGGCTGGCTCATCCGGGGTCTCAACAACTCAGCCAACTGGCTGGTCCGGAGGTTCGGGATCGAACCACAGGAGGAGCTGGCCAGCGCCCGGTCCCCGGACGAGCTGGGCCTGCTGGCCGCGATCTCCGCCCGGGCAGGTGCCCTGCCACCGGACACCGCCCGACTGCTCCAACGGACGATCCGGTTCGGTGACAAGCGGGCCGCCGAGGCGATGACCCCACGGGTGGACGTGGTGGCGTTGCGGTCCGGTGCCACGGTCGCCGAACTGCTGACCCTCGCCCAGGAGACCGGCCGCACCCGCTTTCCGGTGTACGAGGAGACCGTGGACCTGGTCACCGGAGTGGTCGGCGTGCCCGACGCGCTCGGCGTACCGCTGAACCGGCGATCGACCACGACGGTGGCCTCGGTGGCCCGCGAGCCGGTCTACGTGCCGGAGAGCCTGGATCTGGACGGGGTCCTGGCGGCACTGCGCGCGGCCGGCGCGGACCTGGCGATCGTGGTCGACGAGTACGGCGGCACCGACGGAGTGGTGACCGTCGAGGACCTGGTCGAGGAACTGGTCGGGGAGATCACCGACGAGTTCGACCCGAATCCGGTGGCCGACAGTGAACGGATGGAGCTGACCGCGCCGGGCGGTGAACGGACCGTCCTGGTCGACGGCGTGCTCCGGGCGGACGAACTGGCCGAGTGGACCGGATTCCGGCTACCCGACGGGCCGTACGAGACCCTGGCCGGCTTCCTGCTGGCCCGGCTCGGACACATTCCGGTCGCCGGGGAACTGGTGGTCGAGGAAGGGTACGAGTTCACCGTGGTGGAGGTGGAACGGCACCGGATCGAGCAGGTGCGGGTGGTCCGGCCGACCGATCCCGGCGGGACCACATGACCGAGCTGCTCGTCACGGTCCTGCTGTTGCTCGGTAACGCGTTCTTCGTGGGCAGCGAGTTCGCCCTGATCGCGTCCCGCCGTACGGTGATCGAGCCATTGGCGGCGACGTCCAAACGCGCCCGGTGGGCACTGTCGGCGATGAACCAGATCCCGCTCATGATCGCCGGAGCGCAGCTCGGCATCACCATCTGCTCACTGGGCCTGGGGGCGATCGCCGAGCCGGCCCTGGCCCACCTGCTGGAAGAGCCGTTCCGCGCCCTGGGGGTGCCACAGCGGGCGGTGCACCCGGTCGCCTTCGTACTCGCCCTGGGGCTCGTCGTCTTCCTGCACACGGTGGTCGGCGAGATGGTGCCGAAGAACATCACCCTGGCCGGACCGGAGCCGTCCGCGCTCTGGCTCGGTCCGGCGATGCTGGCCTTCTGCCTGGCGACCAAGCCGCTGCTGCTGGCGATGAAGTGGGCGTCCCGGCGCGTACTGCGGCTGTGGCGGATCGAGGCGACCGACGCGGTCAAGACGGTCTTCACCGCCGACGAGATGGTCGGCCTGGTCGCCCAGGCCCGCACCGAGGGGCTGCTCGGTTCGGAGGAGCATGCCCGGATCACCAACGCGTTGGCGCTGCACCGGCGGACCGCGGCGGACGCGTTGCGACCGTGGGCGGTGGTGACGACAGTCGCCGAGGACGTCTCACCGGCGCTACTGGAGGTGCTGTCCACCCGTACCGGTCGGTCCCGGTTTCCGGTCGTGCAACGGTCCAGCCGTCGGGTGCTGGGCTTCGTGCACGTCAAGGACATCCTCGGTTACCGGGGACCGGGCCGGCTGGCCCCACTGCCGGCCGGGTTGATCCGCCCGCTGGCCGTGGTGCCGCCGGAGCGTACGCTGGCCGACCTGTTGCTGGTGATGCGCCGGGAACGCTGGCACATGGTGTTGATTAGTGACGGACGTTCGCCGTTGGGTGTGGTAACCCTTGATGATGTGCTCACCGCGGTGGTCGGCAATTCGACCGAGCCGGCTGTGTCGGTGTCGGTACCGACAGTCGCGGATTCGAGTTGAGTCGGATCAGCGGAGTTGACGCCTATCTTGATTCGTCGAGAATCCTTCCCTAATGTGGGGCACCGACCGTTTGCGGGTAGTCGACCTCCCACTTCCCCTTTCAAAGGCGCCCCGGCGGTCGGTCACAAAGGAGTCGCGCCGGTGGCAAGTCGGCCATCCCATTCTCGTACGCCGGAGCAGCCCCATATCCCTCGCAGCGGGATGCGCCGTGCCTTCCATCGCCTGGTGGCCATTGCTGCCGCAGTGTGTGTCGGGCTGGTGCCCGCCGCGCAGGCACAGGCCGCGCCCACCGCGGAGGAAATCGAAGCGCAGATCGACAAGCAGTGGGAACAGCTTGAGCCGGTCATCGAGCAATACAACAAGGTGCGCGTCGACCTGAAGAACAACAAGAAGAAGGCGGAGGATCTGGAGAAGCGGATCCAGCCACTTTCGCAGGAAGTCGATCATGCGCTGGATCAGGTCGGCGTCCTGGCGGTCAAGTTCTACAAGACCGGTCCGTCGGGCAACCTGAACGCCCTGCTGGCCAGTGGGAAGCCGTCCACCCTGACGGACCAGCTCACCTATCTCAGTCGGCTCGCCGAGCACGAACGGCAGCAGGTTGCCGGCGTGATGGCGGTCCGTGACCAGTACGCCGCCGAGAAGGCCCGGCTCGATACGCTGATCGCCCAGTTGACCAGGCAGGAAGCCGAACTGGCCGCCAAGAAGAAGCAGATCGACGCGGAGATCAAGCGGCTTGAGGCGGCCATGCCGAAGACGACCGTCAAGGTCGCCAACTGCCCGACGATCAACGGGATCGAGGGCGACGGTGCCCGGATCGCGATCCAGACCGCCTGCGCCCAGGTGGGCAAGCCGTACGTGTGGGGAGCCGCCGGGCCCAACTCGTTCGACTGCTCCGGACTCACCCAGTACGCCTGGGGCAAGGCCGGAGTGTACCTACCACACTTCACCGGTGACCAGTGGAAGAAGGGAACCCGGGTCAGCGCCTCGGCGGCCAAACCGGGCGACCTTGTCTTCTTCTTCGACGACCTGCACCACGTCGGCCTCTACATCGGTAACGGGCTGATGGTGCACGCGCCCCGAGCCGGCAAACCGGTCCAGGTGACGCCGGTGCGGTACATGCCGGTGGCGGGGTACCGCCATCTGTAGCTGAGGTGTGTCAGGAAGGGCCTCTTGCCATCGCTACTTGGCTGGCAAGGGGCCCTTCCTGACGTGTGGGACGCAGGTCAGCGGGGTGCGCCGACCGGGGACGGCAGGATCAGTACATCGTCGAGGTTGACGAACATGATCCGGTGCCCGAACTGGATCTGGACGTACCGGTTGTCGCCCCGTACCACCGTGAAGTCGCCGGGGGACGTACCGGCGAACGTCGTCGCCCGGTAGTACTCGCCGGGCAGCACGTCACCGACGGCGTACCGCTGACCGGCGGAGAGCGTGTACTGCAACGGAGAGATCGGCTGGTACGGCACACCGGCCGGGTAGGCGGCCTGCTCCGGGTACGCCCGCCCGTAGACCGGGATGGTCGCCCTGCCGGGCTTCGGCGTCACCACGAAACCGACCGACCACTTGGCGGTGGGAGCCGACGCCGGGTTGTGGAACCACGCCTTCTGACCGAGGTACCAGATCGCCGTCCAGTCACCCTGCCGGTCGGCGATGGCGTACGTCTGACCGGCCGAGCCCCGGGCGCCGTGGTCGGAGATCTGCATGGTGTTCGGGGTGCCGTCGGGCCGTAGCGCGATGTCGTTGACCAGCGGTGCGTCCGGGCTGGGTGCGCTGCGCAGGATCACCGACGAGGAGCCACGCGACGGGCACGGCTCGGTCGGCGGGGCCGGCGGCGACTTGGCGCAGCCGTAGAAGTTCGGCCGGTTGGTGGCGAAGTCCGGGTCCAGGGTGACCAGCCCGGTGTGCGGGGTGCCGGTGCCCCGGATGGGGGCCTTCAGCAGGTCGAGGTAGTGCGACCAGTTCCAGTACGGACCCGGGTCCCAGTGCATGCCCCGGACGGTGCCGGCGACGGTGCCGGGGACGTTGTCGTGCCCGATGATGTGCTGCCGGTCCAGCGGAATGTCGAACTTCTGGGCGAGGTAGCGAACCAGCTTCGCCGAGCTGCGGTACATCGCCTCGGTGTACCAGGTGCCCTGGGCGGCGAAGCCCTCGTGTTCGATGCCGATCGCCTTGGCGTTGACGTACCAGTTGCCGGCGTGCCAGCCGACGTTCTTGGCCTTGAGGTGCTGGGCGGTGTGGCCGTCGCGCGAGCGCATCGTGTAGTGCCAGCTCACCCATTCGGGGTCCTGCGCCAGCCGGGTGGTGCTGTCGAAGTAGCCCTCGGCGTCGTGGATGACGATGTACTCGATCTTCTGCTGGGCGGGTCGGTCGCCCAGGTCGTGGTTGCCGTAGTTGCCCGGGTCGGAGCCGTCGCCGAGCAGTTGGTAGGGGGCCGGGAGCCACTCACAGGAGATCGTGGTCGGGCATTCGAGCCCGTCCGGGCGCTCGGGCTTGCGCAGGCCGAGCCGGTCCAGCCAGGACCGGGCCGGGGCGAGCCCGGGGTGCGCGGCGAGGCTGACCCGGTGCCCGTCGTCGGTGACCCGACTTGTCCCCGTACGGATGGTGTCGTACACCTCGTCGGCGAAGACCGCGGCGGCTTCGGTGGTGTCCGCACCGGAGTACCGGGCCACCGCGCCGTACCAGGCCGCAGGGTCGCTGGTGCTTCCCGTCGGTCCGGCCAGGGCCTTCTGGTACGACGACAGCAGCGCTGCGCCGCCCCGGATGTTCGCCTCGGCGTCGGACCGCAGCGACTCCTCGCCGGTGCCGGTGAGCGTGGCGGCGGCGTCCAACGTCTGTAGTGCCGTGCTGCTGGGCGCGCCGACGCTGGGGTGCTGTGCGGTCAGCCTGGGCCGGGAGTCGTCACCCCGGGGGTCCTCGTCCTCGGAGTGGTGATGGCCGTTCGCGGGCAGGCCGGTCACGTACCGGGCGTCGGTGAGGTGCATCGGGCCGTACCCGCCGCCGGTGCTCGGGGTACCGGCGTTGGTGTCCCAACGGGACTGCAGGTAGGAGACGCCGAGCAGGACGCTCTCGGGTACGCCGTACTCGGCGGCGGCTGCCGCGTACTCCTGTTGGCGGGGGCTTGCGGTCGGGGTCGCGGCAGCGGGACCAGCCGGCACCACCACCGTTGCGGCCCCCACCACGACGGTGCTGAGCAGTATTCGCCGGCCTACCGGCACTTTCGGACGGTGCATCGAACCTCCATTCGGTGGATCGTTCTGGCCGTCACCCTCACCCCACACAGGTGCATCCGTCAATAGGTGCCGCAATCTATGGGTGAGTTGCAAGAAACTTTCAGATAGCGAACAGTCCGTGACCAGGGAGTGCACGTAGCGAAGTAGATGTGGTCGCGGGGTTGCGGCCGATGTGCGAAGCTCCCTAGTGTTGAGGATCGTCGAGACGGCGGCAGTTCGCCTAACCGGGGCGGCACCGGCTCGATACCGCCGAATCGTTGTCTGCGCATGAATGAGCCGGGGACCCAGGGCAACACCGGGGTGAATCCGCGATCACGCGGTAGGGCGCATCTCTTCCCGCCCGAACCCGTCAGCTAACCCGGTAGGCGGTAAGGAAGAAGGAGTACGGACGCCCGGTGGCACCTCAAGCCTCCCGGCTACGGCCCGCATCGTCGGCGCACGCCGACGCAACGGCGGCGAAGCCGCGTAACCGCTGGTCCCCCCTCACTGCCGCCCTGGCCGCGATCGTCGGCGTCGCCGTGGTGCTCGTCGGCTCGACGCCGGCGATCGCCGAGCCGTCGGTGACCGAGATCGAACGGCAGATCGACGAGGCGTGGGAGAAGCTCGAACCGATCATCGAGAAGCACAACGCCACCCGGCAGGACCTGGCTGCGAAGAAGAAGCAGGCCGATGCGCTGGGCAGGAAGATCCAGCCGCTGGAAGTCCAGATCGAAGCCGCACTGGGCAAGGTCGGGCAGATCGCCGTACAGGCGTACAAGGGCAACGAGGTCTCCGCGCTCAACGCGATCCTGACCAGTGGTACGCCGACCACCCTGATGGACCAGCTCGGCCTGCTCGACCAGATCGCCCGGGGACAGCAGCGGGACATCCAGGCGGTGGTCGACCTCAGGAACAGCTACGCGGCGCAGAAGGGTCCGCTGGATGTGCTGGTGGCACAGCTCACCCGCACCGAGGCCGAGTTGGCTGCGAAGAAGAAGGAGATCGACGCCGAGGTCACCCGGCTGCAGAAGCTGCGGCTGATCGCGTACGGAAACGGCGCCGGCGGTGCCCTCCGACCGGCACCGTGCCCGTTGGTCTACCCGGGCGGTGCCGTCGGTAAGGTCGTCAAGTTCGCCTGCGCCCAGATCGGCAAGAAGTACCAGTGGGGATCCGACGGCCCGAACACGTTCGACTGCTCCGGCCTGACGATGCGGGCCTGGGAACAGGCCGGCGTCTCCCTGCCGCACAACGCAGCCCGGCAGCGGGCGACGATCCCCAGCGTCAGCCGAGCCAACCTCAAAGCCGGTGACCTGGTCTTCTACAACAACCTGGCGCACGTCGGCATCTACGTCGGCGACGGCTGGATAGTGCACGCCCCGCAGACCGGCGACTGGGTCAGGATGCGCAAGGTCGACGTCGGCAACATCCACAGCTACGGCCGGCCCGGCTGATCCGGGCCAGCCCGCTCCGATCGTGGATCAGGCCCCTTCCGTCGCTCGTCGCGGCCGGAAGGGGCCTGATCCGTTGGCGGGTGGGTGTCGCCTTCGCGGGTGGGCTGTCGGTCTGGCAGGTAGGGTCGCCCTACCGGGCCGCAGGCGGCAGGACCCTCAGCGGGTCGGCCAGGTACGCCAGTTGCGCCAGGACCGGCTCGGCGTCGGTCCGCGTTGCCCCTGGTAGCGCGATCCGTACACCTCCGAGCCGTACGGGTGCTCCGCCGGCGACGAGAGTCGGAAGATGCACAACTGGCCGATCTTCATCCCCGGCCAGAGGGTGATCGGCAGGTTGGCGACGTTGGACAGCTCCAGCGTGACGTGGCCGGAGAAGCCGGGGTCGATGAACCCTGCGGTCGAGTGGGTGAGCAGGCCCAGCCGGCCGAGGCTCGACTTGCCTTCCAGGCGGCCGGCAAGCTGGTCACCGAGGGAGATCACCTCCAGCGTGGAGGCCAGTACGAACTCGCCGGGGTGCAACACGAACGGCTCGCCGTCCGGGACGTCGACCACCGAGGTCAGGTCGTCCTGTTGCCGGGACGGGTCGATGTGCGTGTAGAGATGGTTGTTGAACACCCGGAACAGCCGATCGAGGCGTACGTCGATGCTGGACGGCTGAATCAGCGCCGGCTCGAACGGATCCAGCGCCAGGGCGCCCGCCTTGATCTCGGTGACGAGGTCACGGTCGGAGAGCAGCATCGTGTCACCTTAGCGACTCCCCAGCTGACGACCTGTGTCGCACTACCGATCTCGAACATGTGTTCGATAGAATCGTCGCATGGCTTCCTGGTCCGAATTCGCCGCCGACGATCCCCGACTCGCCGAGGCGATCCGAGCTCTCATGCAGCAGTACGGGCCAGGCTTCGGCTATCTGGCAACCGTGCGAGCCGACGGTGGCCCTAGGGTGCACCCGGTCTCCCCGGTGATCACCGACGACGGGCTCTACTGTTTCATCATCGACTCGCCGAAACGGCGTGACCTCGAACGCGACGGACGTTACGCGTTGCACTCGTTCCCGCCCGAGGAGAGCGACGACGAGGCGTACGTCGCCGGGCGCGCCCGGCCGGTGACCGACCAGGCCAAGGTGGCTCGGCTGGCTGACACACTACGGGCCGGGTCGCATGTGGACTGGCGCCTGTTCGAGTTCACCGTCGACGTGGCGATGCTGTCCCGGCATGGTCACGCCGAGCGTCCCGCCGTGCAGGTGTGGCTCGACCCGGCCGGTGCCGCCAGTCGCCCGAGTTCCGCCGGCACGCTGACCCGACGCATTCGTGGTTCCTGGCGGCACGCCGCTGTGGAACACGAACCGGTGCCGGTCCGCTGAACCGGACCGGCACCGTTCTGCCGTGCTTGCTGATTTCGGTTACGGGGCGCGGTAGCTGTTCCAGGCGTTCAGCATCCGGGTCGCCTGCCCGGCGGTGAACTGGTACATGCAGGAGTCGTACGTGTAGTCCATGAAGTTGTTGATCGGGTCCAGCCCCGGGGAGGAGCAGGTGTTCCGCCCGGTCGGGCACTGGTACGCCGGGGACGCCTCGGCCGGCGTGTCGGAAACCTGGTCACCGGAGCCGGAGCAGCCGCCCTGGAAGGTGTGGTACAGGTTCAGCCAGTGGCCGACCTCGTGGGTGCCGGTGTCACCCTGGTTGTAGTTGGTCGCGGTGCCACCCGGCAGCGACTCGTTCAGCACCACGACGCCGTCGTAGCTGTCCAGGTTGTTCTTCGGGAAGGTCGCCCAGCCCAGCAGGCCGTCGCTGAGCTCGCCGAGGTAGATGTTCAGGGTCTCCTTGCCGCCCCGCCGCAGCTGGCTCTTCATCTGACGTTCCGCGGAGGAGCCGTCGACGATCGGGTACCAGGCCGGGTTGGTGACGCGGTTGATGCTCTGCAACTGGAAGGCGAAGGCAGTGGCCGCACCGCCGGTCGACCCGGCGTACGCCTGGTTGAGCACGCTGATCTGCGAATTGATCATCGAGTCGGGGATGTTGCCACCGGCCCGGGTGCTGTTCTCCTGGATCACGTGCACGACCACCGGGATGGTGACCGTGGCCTGGATGGTCGGACCCATGGCAGCCTTGCTGGCCCGGGTACGCATCGCGGCGGCGAAGTCCGCCTCGCGCTCGCTGATCTGAGCGGCGGTCAGGTGGTTGGGGTCGTGCTTGCCGGGCGCGCCTGGCTTGGCCTTGGCGGTCGAGTCGTGGACGTCGACCGGCTCTGCGCACTCGACTTGTGGGCTGCTGCTGGCCATTGCGGCGGTCGGGGCGATGGTTGCCGCCGTCGCGCTGATCAGCAGGGCGAGAGAGGTGGATGCGACTCCGGCTTTGCGCCAGGTCAGCGGGTTGGAACGCAGCCCCATAGGTCTACCTCTTCCTCCCAGCGGCGTGACCGGGGGTATGTCACGCCGGGCTCTTGAACGTGGGGAGGACCGTAACATCTTCATCGATAAACTTGAAGACATGGATTTGTTTCGGAAACGTGAACGGTTGGCAGGCAAAGTGCCGTGGGCCGGTCCTGGTTGGGCAGACATCACCGTCAGGGGCGGGCGGACCGCCTACGTCATGGCCCGGTCCCTCTTCCGATGCGGGCAGCAAGCCGCCGTGAGGGTCGGCCATCACAGCCGGCCGGCCCTCACGGAACCCTGAAACGGATCTCTACCTGAGTGTCGGGGCGGCTAATTTCCCTAGGACGCCTGGCGGATGGGCATGTCGGCCAGCCATGCGTCGGCCAGGCTGCCGAGGGGGACGTCGAGGGCCTGGCTGAGGCAGACCACAGTGCCGAACGCCGGTGCGGGAAGGCGGCCCGCCTCGATCTTGCGCAGTGTCTCGGGGGAGATGCCGGCTGCCAGGGCCACCTCGACGAGGCTGCGGCCGGCCCGCGCGGACCGGAGGGCGACTCCGAGGCGCTGGCCCGCTGCGATCTGTTCGGCGGTGAGTGGTTGGCGAACCATGTCAGCAGGATACCCCTCCTGAGGTTCCGACCTGGCGTGGTATAAAAATACCCGAGCGTGGTATAAAAATACCGCACATGGAGGGGGAGGCTGTCGTGATCGAGCTCAAGTCCGCCGAGGAGATCGGCCGGATGGAGGTGACCGGCCAGTTCGTCGGCGAGCTGCTGGCCGAGCTGAGCAGCGTCGCCGCAGTCGGCGTCAACCTGATGGACCTCGAACACCACGCCCGCCGCCGGATCAAGGAACGCGGCGCCGAATCCTGCTACTGGGACTACGCCCCTTCGTTCGGCCGCGGCCCGTTCCGCAACGTGCTGTGCCTGTCGGTCAACGACGCGGTGCTGCACGGCCTGCCACACGACTATGTTCTACGCGACGGTGACCTGCTCAGCATCGACATGGCGGTCGGCATCGACGGTTGGGTCACCGACTCCGCGCTCTCCGTCATCGTCGGTACCCCCGACCCGGCCGATCTGAAGCTGATCGAGGCCACCGAGGTTGCGCTGGAGGCCGGCATCACCGCCGCCCAGCCCGGCGGCCGCCTCGGCGACATCTCCGCCGCGATCGGTGAGGTCGCCCGCTCCTACGGCTACGGCGTCAACGCCGAGTTCGGCGGCCACGGCATCGGCCGCACCATGCACGAAGCCCCGCACATCCCCAACAACGGCCGGGCCCGCCGGGGCCTGAAACTCCAGCCCGGCCTCACCATCGCCATCGAGCCCTGGTTCTGCCGCTCCACCGACAAAATCAAGTTCGACAACGACGGCTGGACGATCCGCTCCGCCGACGGCTCCCGCACCGCCCACTCCGAACACACGGTCGCCATCACGGCTTCCGGCCCCCAGATCCTGACCCGCCGCCCCACTCACGGCGTCGTTTCGGCCGACTCCACCAGCAAGCCCGCTACAGCCTCCTGACCCACTGCCGGCGTTCGGGCGCGCCCCAGGGCTTTTCGGGGATGGGCCTGCCGCACCTTCCTGAGCAGGTCCCAGCCGTACGCCTCAGTCCACCACTCAGGCATGCGCGCCGTCCGGCTCGACCGTGTTTCCCAACTCGCCGAACAGCTCAGACCGTCACTGGGCGTCCACTCTGTAGGCGGTAGCCACGGCCGTATCCCGGGTCCACGATTTTCGATAGTCAGCGGTCACCCTCCTGATGTCCACGGACATCAGGAGGGTGGCCGCGAGGCCACCGACCAGACCGCTCCGCCACGGATCTCCCCGGGTGCAGTACTAGCGTGCGCGGAACGCCCGCCACGCCTTGACCATGCGCTGCACCTGGCCGGGGGTGAACTGGTACATGCAGGAGTCGTAGGTGTAGTCCATGTAGTTGTGAATCGGGTCACGGCCCGGCGCGGCGCAGGAGTCCTGCCCCTCGGGGCAGGCAAAGCTCGGCTGCGCCTCGGCCGGGGTGTCCGTTACGGCGTCACCGCTGCCTTCACAGCCGCCCTGGAAGGTGTGGTACAGGTTCAGCCAGTGGCCGACCTCGTGAACGGCGGTGTCGCCCTGGTCGTAGGGAGACGCCGTACCGCCGGGCAGGGACTCCGCGAGCACCACGACGCCGTCGTACTTGTCGAGCCGCTTCTGCGGGAACGTCGCCCAACCGAGCAGATTGTCGTCGAGATCCCCGGTGTAGATGTTCAGCGTGCGGGCACCGCCGACCCGCAACTTCCTCTTCATCTGCTGCTCGGCTCGGCTGTTCACGACAATCGGGTACCAGCCCGACTTCACCACCCGGTTGATCTTCTTGAGTCGGAACCTGAACGGTGACGGGGCGCTATTGGTGCCCTTGCCGCCGGTGTATGCCGTGTTCAGTGCCCGGATCTGGGCGTCGATCATGGCACGCGGGATGTTGCCACCGGACCGGGTCCGGTTCTTGGCGATGACATGTACGACCACCGGGATCGTGTAGATCGCCCGCTCCGCAGGAGCGTACGGACCCGGACCCATCAGGCGCGCGTACTCCGCATCCACCTCGTGGTCGCGCCGCGCTGCCTCTGCCGGGGGCAGTTCGTTCGGGTCGTGGGCGTCGGATCCGCCCGGCCGCGCCCTGCCGTTGGCAGGCGCTTCGACCGGGTCGGTGCAGGTCTGCCCCGAAGCGTGGGACAGGTCCGGGGGTACGGCTTCTGCCGGGCTGATGCCCATGATCGTCGACGTGGCCAGCAGTACGAGAGAAGCGCCCGCCGCGAAAGTCGGACGTAGTGGTAGTCGGATACCTTGCCAGTCCATTAGTTCACCCCTTCGATCCCGTGAAGCGACACGAGGGGTGAACGTGGCGCAACTAGGCGTGTGGCGGACGTTACTCGCCGTGGCTCCCTTGCTCAACGACGTACCTCGGTGTGGCCTCCCGTGGCCTGTCGTGATCCGGATGGGCTCCACAAGCCGGGGGTACGTGAGTGCGCTCCCGGCAAGGACGAGGTACAGTGGGGACCGCTTGCGGGTGTAGTTCAATGGCAGAACATCAGCTTCCCAAGCTGACAGTGCGAGTTCGATTCTCGTCACCCGCTCCAATAGCTGAGGCCCAGTGTCAGGAAGTATTTCCCGACACTGGGCCTCAGCTTTTATCGATCCCTATTTGGCCGCCGTGCCCCCTGCGTGCCCCTCCGGCTCAGCGTGCCCTTCCGTGCCCCCGCGTGCATCCTCGACGAGCTTGCTCAACGCATCCGCGATCTTGCGATCCCGCCCGGCGGTCTTGTGCAGGTAGATCAACGCCGCCCGGGTGGTCGAGGCTGGTCCATTTAGTCCGCTAAGTCGCCTTGCTTCTCCAATCTGAAGCGGCGATGTAGGTGCCTTTTGGGGTGAGTAGCGAAGTAGGCGGCATGCTTGACCACGGCGAAGATCGAGAACCCTTCGGTCATGCCTGACCTCAACTAACCATTCACATTTGCATGCCCGCAGCGGCTATCTCCATGTTCGGTCGATTCAGGTTGTCTAGTTCGCCTGGGATGTGCTCATTTGACGACGTGAAAGTCCGGGTGAGCATTCCAGGCGAGCGTCGCCGCCGCATCGAGGTAGACAGCATCGCTGACGCGGATGCCGCGGCCCGCGTTGCTTAGATGATCAAGTAGGTCTGCGGTAGGTGGGGTGTGGAACTCCACGAACACCCATCCGTCGGTTTGCCGCGCCACTCGCTGAGCCATCCGTCCCAAAGCCGGGCGGCCAGTGACGTCGCTGACAAAGATGTGAAGCCCGATGTCGCAACGCATCGTCACCCCAGCAGCCCGCTCGACAAGCTGTAGCTCTTCGGGATCGGTCTCAAAACCTGCTTCGTCGATGGAGTAGCCGTAGGGCAGGCCAGCGGCGGAGTACCAGGAAGTCGGGTCGGCTTCATGCGGGGCCAACCCCTCGCTGATCATTGCCCCTACCACGATCGGCCCGACGCGTTCGGGAGCGTACGGACTCAAGATGCTCAACGCTGTTCCACCCATAGCCGAGGAGTAGACAGCATCGGCTCTTCGGGGCCACGCCTGACGCCTCGGCTACCGATCGGAGAAGCACCAGATGCGGACCGACCGCCACCAGCAACTACGGCAGCAGGGATCCCAGGGCGTGTGCGCGGGCTTCGATGATGCGCATGCGGGCGGCGTGTTCAGTGGGTTCGCGGTGGGTGGCTTGGCCGGTCATCTGGCCGGGCCACTTGCGGTAGAGGAGCCCTGGTTCGGCGGTGAAGTAGCCTTCGCTGACTGTGCTGGCGGCGAGCAGTAGGCCGGTGTCTTCGGAGGCGGGGAGGGCCATCCAGCCGCCGAGGGCGAGGAGCAGGTCACGGCGCATACACAGGGTCGCGGGGTGCACCGGAGCCCGGTAGTCGTTGGCTTTCCAGAAGGCGAGCACGGCACCTCGGCCGATCGGCCCGTCGGGTGGGTCCATGTCCCAACTGTGGGTAGTACCGTCGGGGAGCAGGTCGAGCACCCGCGACGTGGTCCAGCCAACCTGGGGATTGTCGGTGAGTACGGCGATGTCTCGGGCGAGCGCACCGGGTGTTAGCTGGTCGTCGGCATCGAGTACCTTGACGAACTCACCTTCGGCACGGGCCAGAGCGAGGGTACGGGCCACGCCTGGGCCGCCTGGTCGTCCGCTGCCAGCGCTGATACGTGGGTCGGCATCGGGTAGCCGGTCGATGAGGAGGCCGTCTTGCCCGTCTTCCTGGACCAGCCATTGCCAGTCCCACCCGTCCGGTAGTTCCTGCCCGGCCAACGACTCGTAGGCGTCGGCGAGGTAGCCGACGCTGGGCCAGTGCACGGGTGTGATTACCGAGACGAGTCGGGTCAAGTTGTCCACCGTTTCAGGTCGGTCGTGTAGACAAGCTCGGTCCGGTCACCGGGAAAGACGATGTCGGCGACTTCCACGACCCGGTCGGTGATGTCGATCGAGGTCTTGCGTAGGGCCAGGACCGATACCCCGGGTTCGATGTCGAGTAGTTCGGCCTCGTCCGGCGACGGCGGTCGTGCCCGTACCTCGTCGACGATGCGGGCCAGTTCGACGCCGACGGTGAACAGTTGGTGTTGTGTCCCGCCCGGCCAGGGTTCGTTCTCTGCGTCGAGCAGCTCAGGGTTCGCCGCCACCAGGTCGTACGGCAGGTATGAGTACGACACCGACAGCGGAGCGCTTTCATGCCGGGAACTCGTCCAGTACAGGCGACGCAGTAGCAGCGTGCCGGTCGGCAGGTCGAAGGCGTTGGCCATGTCGTCGTCGGCGGGCACCTGGGCGTACTCGGCGTGGAACTTCAGGTCGTCAACGGTCAGACCGGTGTCGTGTTCAGTTCCGCCGGTCTTACGCCGCTGGCCCTCGTCGAGCAGCGCCCGGTCCTTCTCCCACTGGTACCGCTCTGTGTTATGCCGCCGTATCCGTTGGCGGGGTGCACGTACGTAGGTGCCGCGCCCCTGTTCTGCTCGGACCAGGCCCCATTCGCGCAACTGGCGGATGGCGTTGCGGACGCTGGTACGCGACAGCCCGGACGACTCAGCCAACTCGGTCTCACTGGGCATGGCAGCGCCCTGAACGAGCTTTCCACTCACGATCTGGGCGCGCAGCTCCTCAGCGAGCTGTAGGTAGCGCGGACGCCAGTCACGAGGGATCACGCCGCTAACGCTACCGCCTAGACGTTGAGACGTCTGCCGGGTGGTCCCTTTCCGGCCCCGGTCAGCCATCGGTCCGCCCTGACCCACCTCGTTGACCGCCCGACGTCGTACACATGGCCTCGACCCCGGACGTCAGTTCTTCGATCACCTGGGCTGCTTGCGCGGCGGACAGCACCACCGTCTGGGTCGCGCCGTACCGGGTGGCGTCGAGCCTGAGCCAGGGCTGTCGTCCAAGGAAGCGATCCACGACCAGGTGGAGACTCAGCCACCCCGTGCCTTCCCGCCCCACGGTCACCGGTGCGCTTCGATGCAGCGGATCATTGGGACCGCAGCCCCGACACCAGGGCGGACAGGTAAACGACGGCTGTGAAGCCCTTGGCGCATTGGACGCGTGGCGGTCATCGGCGGCCATCGTCGGCCACTTCCTGAGCAGTAAACCCTGCCTGGGTCAGCAGCGCATCCAGGTGCCGAGCAAGCTGCCACGCCTCAACGAGCCGCAGTTCCGCCAAGCCGTGACCACAAGCCCGTGACACGGTATGCACCGCGACCAACGGCGGCTCATTGATCGTCCCAATCAGGTGGGTTACCGCGATGCCGCCAAAACGGAGATTCCCGGCACGGCACAGCACTCCACGATGCCACGGCAACATGCTCGTCAGCCGTGGCGGCACGACGTAGCCGCATCGTTCCTGTACGCACCACGAAGGATGGTCGACCACCTGTGGCCACCGACCAGCATTGTTAGCCATCACAGCCACCGTCCGGCGGTGCATCGACGTTCCTGCCCGAGCGTCAGCAGCGGAGCGCTCTGCAAGAAGGGATACGCGCGAGTCGGGCACAGCGCCCAGGGCGATGTGGCGACCTCGGACCGCGCCATGCTCCCGGGCGCCCGACCAACCGCAAATCCAGAGGTACGACTGCGGCGACGACAGGGCCGCCAAGACAGGACCAGTCGGAAACGTGAACGGACCACTGCAACCTCCACGCCAGACGGTGGAACCGGTGGTCGACCCTCCGCCCCCTCAAACTCGAAGAGCCAACCACCGGTCCAGCGAAGGCACGGCGAACCTCACGGGGGAGAACCTGGTACGCCGTGCCGATCCAGGCCCGCGTGGGTGACCGCCTCGGACTTGCCGATCC
Source organism: Micromonospora sonneratiae (assembly GCF_042679305.1). Taxonomy (NCBI): domain Bacteria; kingdom Bacillati; phylum Actinomycetota; class Actinomycetes; order Micromonosporales; family Micromonosporaceae; genus Micromonospora; species Micromonospora sonneratiae. Next base: position 95,102 of record NZ_JBHTMP010000010.1, read on the forward strand.
GAGGGCACGCGGGACTGCCGGTGTGCGACCGAGGCCAGCGGGGTGCCAACCCCTTGTCACGGTCCGCTACCTCGGCCGCACACCGAGAAACGTATCTACAACTAGAAGACTCGTCTAGATGTCTCAAGGACTCAGATTGGTTGTCGGTTGAGAACCTGACAGACAGGTACGGTGACCCAGTGCCAGCCCCGCACTACGGTCAGCCTCGCTACCGCTCGATCGCCGACGAGCTACGCCGCCGCATTGCCGTCGGCGCGATACCCCCGGGTGCCCTCCTTCCACCGGAGAGCACGCTCAAGTCAGAGTTCGACGTCGCCCTAGGAACCATCCGGAGTGCGCTTGACGTGCTCCGCGCCGAGGGCCTGGTCGTCACCGAACACGGCAGAGGCACCTACGTCCGCCCCACCTACCCAGTACGCCGGCTTGGCCCCGACCGGTACTGGCTCCAACCCCAGCACCCAGCTGACGACCATGCATCAGCGAAGCCGAGTGACGGCGCCAGGCCAGAACCCGTCGACCAGGTCGACGCCGACTACCGCGAGCGGCCTGCTACGGCAGAACTCGCCGAGATGTTCGGCGTTCAGCCCGGAACGATGCTGCTCGAACGCCGCTTACTCAGCCGCAGCCATGGCATACCGCTGCAACTGACCACCTCGTACTACCTGCTCGACATGGTCGCCGCTACACCCGTAGCTGACCCCACCCTTGAGCCCTGGCCCGGCGGCCACGTCGCCCAACTCGCATCCCTCGGAATCACCGTTACCAAGATTCGCGAAGTCATACGCGCCCGAATGCCCACCACCGACGAAACCAGCGCCCTGCGCCTACCGGCCGGCGTACCAGTCGTCACCGTTAGCCGGAAGACCTATGTGCGTGAACGCGTCGTCGAAGCCGCTACCAACCTCGTACTACCCGCCGACCGAACCGAACTTGAGTACGAGACACGACTCTGCCTCGGCTAGTCGGTCACCCCGATTACTGTCGGTGACGATAAAATGATGATGTTGACGCACTCACATGCCGAGATGAGAGTGTCGTTCAACGATTGGCTTGTTGTTCAGAATTTCTGATGCTCTTGTGTGTCGAAGGCGAGGCGGGATCTTTCGATCTCCTCAATATTCTCGTGTGCCCAGGAGCGCACCGCGGCCAAAGCTTCCAGCACCGAGTGGCCCAGTGGTGTGAGCATGTACCAAACCTGCGGCACTTTTTCCGCGTCCGACCGGCGGGCGACAAAACCGTCACGTTCCAGACTTCGCAATGTTTGGGTGAGCATTTTCTCGCTGATCCCGTCGGCCGCATCGCGCAATTGCCCGAACCGCAGCGGTCCGTTCTCCAGCTGGCCTATCAGTACTACCGTCCATCGATCGGCCAGCCGGTCGAGTGTTTGGCGCGTCGGGCAGGTCAGAGTCGGCGGCGCAGCATCGGATCGACTACGAGCCGACCGGCGACTGCCTGGCCGCGGTCGGGTTCTCGGCTGTGGCGACATGGCGTGAGACTAGCGCGCACTTACAAGTACGTACTTGACCCAGTGGCTCTGCTTGCCGACCGTAGAGACGACCGTGGACACCAAACATAGGAGAAGTCGTGGCGGAGCCCGCACCGCGCAGTAGCGTCCAGTTCGGTGGGACCACCGTTACCTACCTTCCTGATGGCGTGGTGCGCGCGAATCCGCTCGCAGCGTTTCCAGGTACGACGCATACCGACTGGGACTCATATTCGGATCTACTCGACAACGACGAGTGGCTGGTAGTCAGCGTGGGCTCGTTCCTGATCCGCAACGACGCCGGCGTGACCCTGATAGACCTGGGCTTGGGCGAGGTGCACTTCGAGGTCCCCGCTGCTGCCACCTACGACGGTGGTCAGTTGTTGACGAACTTGAGCGCAGAACACCTGTATCCGGCCGACGTCGACTTCGTCCTGTTCACCCATCTACACCGTGACCACGTCGGCTGGGTCAGCGATGGAGCGGGTGGGTTGACTTTCCCCAAAGCCCGTCACATCGTCAATCAGGAGGAGTGGAACCACTGGTGGTCCTTCGGTGACCCGACCGGGCCGGATCCGGAGACGGTCCTCGCGCCGCTGACCCCGGCAATCGAGTTCTTCGGCACCCAGCCACCTGTATCCGGGATCAGCGCGCTGCCGACACCCGGCCACACGCCCGGCCACACTAGTTTTCTCATCACCGATCCGGCGACCGACGATAATGTGCTCATCCTGGGCGACGCGATACACACCCGTGCCCAGCTGGAAAACCTGGACTGGACGTTTCGATCCGACTACGATAGCCGCCTCGCGCTCAAGCGTCGCACCGACCTGCTGTACCGACATGGCGAAAGCGAGCCCTTAATTGCGAACGGCCATTTCTCCGGTAGTGTTTTCGGTCACTCATGTGTCCACAGATAATGGCAAAGTCCGACAATAAAAGGAGAATCGACGAAGGTGAACGTGCCCTCTTGACCCGTTCCCAGGCGCGGCGCAGCGGCCGGGACCGGTCGCGGCCCAGCTCGGCGGCCCGCAACGGGGTCGCCGTCCGCCGGATGAGTTCGGCGTCGCGGGTGCCGGGGAACTTCTGGGCCCGGAAATAGTGCTCGGAGGTCGTCCACCAGTGGCCGTCGAGGTCGAAGCCGTGGCCGGAGAATTTGGAGAAGCAGCCGTACCGAACCTCGTTGGCACCGTAGAAGTAGATCGTCATCTGGGCCTCGGAGCAGGGGTCGGGGATCTGCACCGTGTCACAGACATCGATAGAGCGGCAACCGAGCTCGCTGGCCACCATCCGAATCTGCCGCGATCCGCGCGTCGATTGCGGACCGTAAGCATCCTGCCCAGCCCCTTAAGGATCATGTCAAGCATCCGGTGGGACGCGCCTGTCAAGCATCTACCGGGATACGACACATCGGGCGCAGGTGTGTTGCCGAATAGCTCTGTATTGGATCAAGACGCCGCGCGGAGCGCGGCGTGTGAGCGGTAGGCCGCCCGGCGGAGAGCCGCCCCGGACCGCTACGCGGCCGGGGCGGGAAGCCACCGACACCCGCCGGGTGCCGCTCACACGCCGCGCCAGTTGTCACCGCGCGGCAGCGATCAGGCCAAAGTGAAAGCCCGGCGCATTCACGGGATTTGGTCAACTCCGAAGCCAGCAGCGGGGCGAGCCGGGGGTGCTGGTTGGGATATCAGGATGACCGCTGGGATCCTGGTTCTCGATGCGAGATGTGCGTCTGGAACCAGGCAGCCGCTGCGACCGCTGCGTCGTACGGACCAAGGTCGTCGAGGTGTAGACCCTCCGGAGATGCGGTGCTGATCAGGGCTTCTTCGGCCCGTACGCCGTCATCCCAGTTGAGGCAAGCGGGGCTCCATCCGCCACGTAGCTTTTGTCCGTCGTAGTCGACGCGGAGTGTGGCGCACACGGCGTTGTTGGCGGTGAAGTCGTAGGAGGCCATCATCCACAGACCGCCATCGTCGTCAGCGTGATACCAGTCATCGAGTCCGGGCACGAGTGCGGACAGGTGGTGGAAGAAGGTCGTCTCGTCGGGCGTTGGCTCGCTGTCGCGCATAGCTGGGAGTGTGCCATTGTTCCACGTATGCGCTTCGGCGTGTCAGGGCTCCGACGGGCAACGACAGCCGGACGCTGGACGGGTTGTTGTCCGGCCGCCGGTCGGGGCGGTACGGAAGCCGGCGGGGTTGGCCGCCGTCGTGGTCGGGGCTTCCGTCTGCCGCGCCAGTGCAAACCCCGCACTGGCTTGCCACCGAGTCGCCCGGTCGCCGTCCGTCGTGGCCGTCCAGACGTACCCGGCCGCCACGCGTGCCCCTACGTGCCCGTAACACGGGGAAGCATCGGGCAACCGCGACCAACCACAGGCACCGCCACCAGGAGCGCGACCGTCTGAACTGGTCAGGAGCGGATGCCCGCGCGAGTTCCCAAGCTGACAGTACGGCTTTAACCCATTGTCACCTGCCAAGAGAGAAAGCCCAGGAAAAGGCCGTAGCCCGTAACAGGGTGAGGAGTGTGGCGACGTGTCAGATTTGGCGGTCGTGGAAGTAGACCGTCGCGGACCACCAGTCGCCGTCCGCCGTGACTTCGTTGTGGAAGACTACGTCTTGAACCTCGATTGGCCCGATCGCCTCCAGGGTGTCGGCAAGCCGCCGCAGTAGCGCCGGAACGTTGTCCTGCCCTTGCCCAGCCGGGTTGGCCTGTGAGAGGTGCCGGACAGTCCAAGATTCGGCTCCTGATGCCATCAGGCGAGCGTGCCAGAGGAGTGCCGGGCGACACGGGCCGGGCCATCCGCAGGCCACAAGCCGGTGTAACGCCAGGCCAAACCAGGCCACCTGAGACCGTGCCGACCAGGCAAAACGCCGTGACAGGGCCCGGTCTTGTGCAATTCCCAAGCTGACAGTGCGAGTTCGATTCTCGTCACCCGCTCCAATAGCTGAGGCCCAGGTCAGGAAGTACTTCCCGACACTGGGCCTCAGCTTTTATCGATCCCTATTCGGCCTCAGTGCCCCTGCGTCCCCGGTCGAGTACGACTCGACGTAGCCCTGTTCATCACCGGCCGAACCCGTGCCCACCGCCGTTGAGGAAGGTGAGAACGGCGAGGACCCGGCGGTGGCCGCTGTCGGTGACGGCGAGGCCCAGCTTGTTGAAGATGTTGCCGATGTGCTTGTGCACGGCATTGTCGGTGATGACGAGCCGGTCAGCGATGGTGCTGTTGTCGTGCCCCTGTGCCATCAGCGCGAGTACCTCGCGTTCACGGGGGGTGAGGACGGCAATCGGGTCCCTGCGGTGGGCGAGGAGTTGGGCGATGACTTCGGTGTCCATGGCGGTGCCACCGGCGGCCACCCGGCGCAGCGCGTCGATGAATTCGTCCACCCGGCTGACGCGGTCCTTGAGGAGGTAGCCGACGCCGCCGCCGGTGGTGGCGAGTAGTTCGGCGGCGTACTGCTGCTCGACGTACTGCGACAGGACCAGGACCGGTAGACCGGGGTGTTCTCGCCGGGCCTGTAGGGCGGCTCGGATGCCCTCGTCGCGGAACGACGGCGGTAGCCGGACGTCGACGATGGTGACGTCGGGCCGATGGTCCCGTACGGCGGTGAGGAAGCCCGCCGCGTCGTCAGCGATGGCTGCGATCTGGAAGCCTGCGCGGGTGAGCAGCAGTTCCAGTCCGGTGGACAGCAGCACGTTGTCCTCGGCGATCACTACCCGCATGGCAGCTCCATGGTGATGGTAGTCGGGCCGCCGGACGGGCTGTCGACGTCGACGGTGCCGTCGAGCGCGAGCACCCGGCGGCGGATCCCGGCCAGGCCGGTGCCTCGCCGATGGTCGGCGCCGCCGGTGCCGTTGTCGGTGATCGCCACCGACAACCGGTCTGCTGTCCGACTCACCTGGACGCCGGCCGTGGTCGCGTGGCTGTGCCGGGCGACGTTGGTCAAGGCTTCGGCGACGGCGAAGTAGACGACGGCCTCCACGGCCGCTGGTACCCGGTCGAGGTTGCCGATGTCCAGTCGGGTCGGCACCCCGCAGCGGGCGGTCACCGCGGTCAGTGCGCCGGCGAGGCCCCGGTCGGCGAGGATCGGCGGATAGACGGTTCGGATAACGTCGCGTAGTTCGGTCATCGCCTCCTCGGTTCCCTCGTGTGCGTCCCGAAGAAGTCCTTCCAGGAACTGGTCGTTCCGCGGATTGTCGGACAGTGCCTGCCGGGCCACGGCCAGCCGCATGGCGATGGCCACCAGCCGGGCCTGGGTGCCGTCGTGCAGATCGCGCTCGATTCGGCGCAGTTCCGCGCCGTGTGCGTCGAGCACGTCCGCCCGGGTGCGGGTCAGGACGGCGACCCGGTCGGTGAGCTGTTCGGCCGCCGAGGGCGACAGCGTCGCCAGGCAGATCCGGGCGTGGGCACGTGCCATCGGCGGAAGGAAGAGGTACGTCAGCGCGGTGAGGAGGAGGATCTGTAGGGGGCCGAGGGTGAGGGCGGTAGTCCAGCCGGTTACCGGGATGTCGATGAACAGCCGTGGCCGGTCCGCCGGCTCGAATGCCCACCACAGTGGTGTGGCGACCGCGGCGGGCAGCAGGTTGCCTATGCACAGCAGTGCGGCGAGGCCGAGCGTTACGCCGGTTGCCGCGTTCACCGGTAGCCATAGCAGGGCCCGGCGGGTGGCCGGATCGGCCCAGGCCTGACGTGCCGTGGCGGGCGGGGCAGAACGTGGTGCGCTGGGCAGGTCGAGTAGCCGCTTGGCGCGGTTGCGGTGCCGGTCCGCCCAACGCCAGGCAAGCCTCGGATGACAGAGCAGCGGCAGTGCGAGCACCGTGACGATCCCGGAGCCCAGTGACCCCAGCAGGTAGACCCCGCCGCGCCACGCCTGCGACCACCGCCGACCCGACGTCACACCGCGCCCCTTCGCGTACCCGTTGCGGCCTGGGCCCGCCGCGTGTCCCGACACGAGATCAAGTCTGCGGTACGGCCGACCTTCGGGCACTACAGCCAGCTGTAACTCACATCCGGTGGTACGTGGTATCGGCATCCGACGACGTGGAACCTAGCGTCGGGCGCATGAGGTTGAGCAGCAGAAACCCATCGAGACGACGCATGGCGCTGGTCGGGGCCACCGCGACCGGCTCACTGTCCCCAGGTTCGACATTTGCGACACAGTCGTACGCAGTGCAGTTGGATTCGGTGTCGAAAACATACGGGTCGGGGAAGAACGAGGTACGTGCTCTCGACGGGGTGACGGCTGGATTCCGGCGCGGTACGTTCACCGCTGTCATGGGCCCGTCCGGCTCCGGCAAGAGCACGTTTCTGAACTGTGCGGCAGGTTTGGACCGGCCGACGTTGGGCCGGGTCGTGCTGGGTGACACCGAGCTTTCCGGCCGGTCGGAGACCGAGTTGACCGAGCTTCGGCGGGACCGGATCGGGTTCGTCTTCCAGGCGTACAACCTGCTCGGTGCGCTGACCGTGGCGGACAACGTCACGTTGCCCGCCCGGTTGGCGGAGAGATCGGTCGATTCCGCGCAACTGGCGAGTGTCCTTGCCGCAGTCGGGCTTGCTGAGCAGCACGACCGACGCCCGAGTCAACTCTCCGGTGGCCAGCAGCAGCGGGTGGCGATCGCCAGGGCGCTCATCAACCGGCCCGACCTGGTCTGCGCGGACGAGCCGACGGGCGCGCTGGACAGCCGCAGCGGCCGTCAGGTCCTGGCACTGCTCAGGAAGATCGTCGATGACCTGGGGCAGACCGTGCTGATGGTCACGCATGATCCGGTCGCGGCTGCGCAGGCCGACACCGTGGTGTTCCTCGCCGACGGCCGGTTGGCCGGCGAGATGATCCGACCGTCCGTCGAGCAGATTGCCGAGCGGATGACTCACCTGGGGGAGCCGTGACCCGCCGCGTGATGTCGAAGCGCATGCTGGCGCTGGCCTGGAGCACGGTCAAGGGACGGAAGGGCGGGTTCGTCGCGGCGTTCGTCGCGGTGCTGTTCGGTTCGGCGGTGATCACGGCCTGCGGGATTCTGTTTGAGAGCAGCCAGCGCTTGGGCGTGCCGACCGAGCGCTACCAGGCTGCCGACGTGGTGGTGGGCGCCCCGCAGGCACTGCCGGTGGCCGACGACGTGGACCCCAGGTTCGGTGAGCGGGCCACCCTGCCGGCCGACCGGGTCGGCGACATCGCGCGACTGCCCGGCGTCCGGGCGGTGATCGCCGACGTCAACGTCCCGGTTAGCATCGTGACAGCGAACGGCGAGGTGCTCGCCGGGCCGGACGGCACCCCCGCGCTCGGGCATGGCTGGCGGTCGGCCGCGCTCGGTCCGTTCACCATGAGCGCCGGCCAAGCCCCGACGGGGCCGGACGAGGTGGTGCTGGACTCCGCGCTGGCCGAGCGGGCCGGCGTCACCGTCGGCGGGTCGGTTCGACTTGTGGTCGGCTCGAACACGTCCACCTACCGGGTGACGGGCATCGCGAGTCTGTCTGGAGGCAAGCTCGCGCGGCAGTCCGTACTGTTCTTCACCGATGACCGGGCTCGGGAACTGACCGGCCAACCGGACCGGGTGGATGCGATCGGCGTACTGGCCGCAGCCGGTGTCAGCACCGACGAACTGGCGAGCGCCATCGAGGCGGCAGTCTCCGGTGTGGTCGTCTACACCGGCGGTGACCGAAGCGAGGCCGAGTTCCTCGACATCGGCAGCACGCGGTCGTTCGTCAGCGAGCTGTCCCTGGCGTTCGGCAGCAGCATGGTTTTGGTGATCATGGTTGTCGTGGCGGGCACACTCGCGCTGTCCGTTCGGCAGCGGCTGCGGGAACTGGCGCTGTTGCGGGCGATCGGCGCGACCCCGAAGCAGGTGCTCGGCATGATTGCCGCCGAGACCATGGTGGTGGGCACGCTCGGGGCAGTGCTCGGGGTGATCCCCGGCATCGGGCTGAGCTTCCTCCTCCGCGAAACCTTCGCCCTGGTCGGCGCGATACCAGACGACTTCGAACTGTCGATCAGTCCGCTGCCGGTACTCGCGGCGATGGTGCTGTGCCTGATCGGCGCCCGTCTGGGTGGCTGGATAGCCGCCCGACGCGCGGCGAGGCTCAGGCCGGTGGACGCGCTCGGTGAGGCCGCGGTGGAACCGCCCAAACTCGGGTGGCTTCGGTCGACTGTCGGTGTGCTGCTCGTCCCTGCCGGTCTCGCCACCGCATTCGTGCTACCTCTTGTGCTGCCCGGTGAAGGAGCCGCTGAAAGCGCGGCCTTCTCGGCGTTCCTACTCGTCTTCGCCGTCGCGCTGCTGGGGCCACGGCTGCTCGGTGGTGCCGTCACCGTACTTGGCCCATTGTTGAACCGCAGGTCGGGCGTCAGCGGGTTCCTCGCGACCGCGAACGCGTACGCCAACTCGCGGCGGCTCGCCGCAGCGACCACTCCGCTGATCATGGGTATCACCCTGGCCGCCGGGCAGCTCTTCAGCGGGACGACCGCGAGCGCGGCGGCACGGGATCAGGCTGAGGACGGCCTGCGCGCGGACTATGTCGTCACGTCCATGTCCGCCGGCGTGTCGCCCGAGGTCGCGGACGTGCTCCGGGACGTCCCCGGCGTCTCGGTGGTGTCCCCGGTCGTCCGCACCCGGACGTTGGCGACCTTCACCTCCGAGGACAGCCTTCAGATCAGGACGTACGCGGCGCAGGGAGTCATCGGCGACCGGCTTGCTGAGACCATGGATCTCGCCGTTCTCGAGGGCGATGTCGCGGACCTGCGGGGCGACACGGTGGCGTTGAGCCGGATCGCGGCCGGCACGGTAGGCGCTGCTCTCGGTGACACCGTCGACCTCCGCCTCGGTGACGGCACGCCGATCAGACCCAGGGTGGTGGCGCTCTACGAGAGAGGGCTCGGCCTCGGTGACGTCACGCTGCCGCACGACCTCGTCCTCGAACACACCACCGACCGGCTGGACTTCGCGGTGCTGGTCACAGCGGCCAGCGGGACCGACGTCGGAGCACTCGGCGATGCATTGCGATCCGCCGTCCAACACCTCCCGACCGTCCAGGTCGACAACCGCGAGTCGTTCGTCGCCGCACAGCGCGACGCCGCCGCCGGTGAGTCGGCGGTCGGCCTCATCCTCAACGCGGTCCTGCTGGGCTACCTCGCGATCGCCGTGGTGAATACCCTGGTGATGGCGACCGCCGCACGCTACCGCGAGTTTGCCCTGCTCCAACTGGTCGGCGCCACCCGTCGGCAGGTCTTCGCGATGATGCGCAGCGAGGCGCGGATCATCGTCGTCGCGGCTGTGCTCATCGGTACCCTGGCCGCGATCCCGTCGTTGGTCGGTACCAGCATCGGACTCACCCGGACGCTGATTCCGTCCATCCCACCGCTCGGCTACCTGGGAATCGTCGCGGTCGCCGCGCTGCTCGGCTGGGCCGCCATCATGTACTCGACCCGGGTCGCCATGCGTTCGCAGCCGGTCGACGCGATTGGTGTTCGCGAGTGAGGCCGGCGGCACTACAGCCAGCTGTACCACATATCGGGTGGCACGAGGTATCGGTCCGCGTCGACGCGGAAACTAGCGTCGACCGCATGAGGTTGAACAGCAGAAACCTATCGAAACGGCGGGTCGCGCTGGGTGTGGCAGCGGGACTCGTTGCCCTCACGGTCACGGTCACCGGGCTCGATCCGGCCGGAGGATCGGTGACCGGCTCCGACCCCGCCGCCACCCGGTTGCAGCGGGACACCGACGCGATCCACGCCCTCGGGGTGACCGGCGTTCAGGCCCGGGTGACCACCTCCGACGGCCGGCAACTCGTCGCCACCAGCGGCCTCGCCGACCGTGGCACCCGCCGACCGGTGCCGCCCAACGGACGCTTCCGGATCGCGAGTACCCGTAAGGCGTTCGAAGCCACCGTCATCCTGCAACTGGTCGGGGAACGCCGACTGTCCCTCGACGACACTGTCGAGCGGTGGCTACCCGGGTTGGTCCGCGGCAACGGCAACGACGGCCGACGGATCACCGTACGTCACCTCCTGCAGAACACCAGCGGCATCCACGACGACCTGCCCGGCTACACGACGCCCGAGGAGTATCTTCAGCAACGATACGAGGTGTACACCCGCGAGCAACTCGTGGCACGGGCGATGAACCACCGGCCGGACTTCGAACCCGGAGCGGGCTGGGCCTACTCCAACACGGGCTTCGTCCTGGTCGGCATGATCATCGAGCGGGTCACCGGTCGGTCCCTGCAACAGGAGGTCACCGACCGGATCGTCGGTCCGCTCGGGCTGCACCACACCACCTGGCCCGGGACGTCGCCGTTCCTACCCCAGCCGCACGCTCGGGCGTACCAACTGTTCGAGACCGGTGAGCTGGTGGACGTCACCGAGCAGGTTCTGGTGGACCCGGATTCCATGGTCTCCAGCACCCGGGACCTCGACCGGTTCTTCCGTGCGCTGCTGGGCGGCCGGCTGCTGCGCCCCGCGCAACTGGCCGAGATGAAGCGAACGGTCGAGATCAACGAGGACATCAACGTGATCTGGCCGGGTGGCCGCTACGGGCTCGGCCTGGCCAGCCGTCCGCTGCCCTGCGGTGGCGTCTACTGGGGCCACGACGGCGGCGACGGCGGCTACATCACAGTCAACGGCGTCACCGACGACGGGCAGCGCAGCGCCGTGGTGTCCATGTCCGCCTCGCTCGGTGATTCGCTGGAGAGTCAACTCCAGCAGCAACGTGGCGCTGACACGCTGATCCAGAACGCTCTGTGCGGCGGGGTGTAGCCAAGCCGTACGGCGTGTAACGAACGAGAGCCCTGACCGGCGATGGCCACTCCGGTCAGAGCCGTTCCGGAGGAAAAACCCGGCAGGACGCCTCTTCGTCGAACGGTGCCAGAGGGGCGACTGCGCAGGGCGGGCCGGATTCGAGCCTGGCCGGCGTCAGGGCTTCCACCGTTTCAGCTCGGCCGGGTAGACAAGCTCGGTCCGGTCACCGGGGAAGACCACGTCGGCGACTTCCACGATCCGGTCGGTGATGTCGATGGAAGTCTTGCGGAGGGCCAGGACCGACACCCCGGGTTCGATGTCGAGGAGTTCGGCCTCGTCCGGGGATGGTGGCCGTGCCCGTACCTCGTCGACGATGCGGGCCAGTTCGACGCCGAGGGTGAACAGTTGTGCTGTGTCCCGCCCGGCCAGGGTTCGTTGTCGGCGTCGAGCAGGTCAGGGTTCGCCTTCACTAGGTCGTACGGCAGGTAGGAGTAGGACACCGACAGCGGTGCGCTCTCCTGCCGGGAGCTGGTCCAGTACACCCGACGTAGTAGCGGTGTGCCGACCGGCAGAACGAAGGCGTTGGCCATGTCGTCGTCGGCCGGCACCCGGGCGTACTCGGCGTGGAACTTCAGGTCATCGGTGGCCAGGCCGGTGTCGTGTTCGGTCCCGCCGGTCCCGCGCCGATGGCCCTCGTAGAGCAGGGCCCGGTCCTTCTCCCACTGGTACCGCTCGGTGTTACGCCGCCGTATCCGTCGGCAGGGTGCGCGTACGTAGGTGCCGCGTCCCTGTTCTGCTCGGACCAGGCCCCATTCGCGCAACTGGCGGATGGCGTTGCGGACGCTGGTACGGGACAGTCCGGACGACTCGGCCAGCTGGGTCTCACTGGGCATGGCCGCGCCCCGGGCGAGCTTGCCACTCATGATCTGGGCGCGCAGCTCCTCAGCGAGCTGTAGGTAGCGCGGACGCCGGTCGCGAGAGACCACGCCGCCAACGCTACCGCCGGGATGTCGACCTGTCTGGCGGGTGGGAACAGGGGGTACGGCGGTGTGGGCTGGTCTGCGGTCGCTGGCGGCCTGCGCACCTCGACTCCGTGGCCCGTGACTCGTGACCGAGGCGGGCCGCCTCGTGGGTGCCGTACGGGCCGACGGGGCGGCAGCATCCCCGGCCCGGCAAAACGAGGTATTGACGATCGTGTGTGCGCTCTATAGCCTGCACTGAGCGCAGTCGTACAGCTACTTACCGTGATCATCGTTCGATGTGGAGGTCAAGTTGGCAGACTACCAAGTTCAAACCAAGACCGGTGATGTCCACAATGGCGGTACGAACGCCAATGTCTTCATCACCTTCCACGGCAGTGACGGTGCCAGTGGACCCTACGAGTTGGACACCCCCGGTGAAAACAACTTCGAGCAGGGCGACCTGGACGCCTTCACGCTCCACGTCGACAACGCTGGTGCGCTCGAGAGCATCGACATCCAGATGGACGACACGGGTACGGCCAGTGGATGGTATCTGCAATGGGTCAGGGTCACCGATCCCAGCAATACCCAGTTCTGCTTTCCCTACGGCGGTTGGATGGGCGGCGGTGACGGGCCGACCCAGGTCAACCTGAAGCCGTCCGACTCCGGCGACTGCAACTGATTCTGCTGTTCCGACAATCGGTCGTACGCGGAAGTCAGCCCGTAGCGCGTACCAGCGTTACGGGCTTTCCTGTTCTGTGGCCCACCCGGTCCCGGGTTGAGCGTGAAGCTTCCGATATGCGGCTGCCAGACGGGTGGCGCGGGATGGTCTCCGTTTTGTTGTGTCGTCACCGATCCGTGATTCGCTTCGCCATGCTGGCATCCGGCTTTCTGGGCTACCTCGTTGACGCGGGGCTGAGTTACCGACACGTACCGCGACCAGGCCCATCGCTGTCGCAGACGGGAACGTCGCCGTAGGCGGCGCTTGTGCTGGTTTGGTCTGTCTAGCCCGCGCAGGCGTCCTAGCACATCTGTCCACAATTGCAGAAGATCCCGTTCCGGCAGGATCTTCGGCCGCCACGCTTTTGATCAGGGCTGACCGGGCGGAAGTTGGTTCCGAATGATGCGATTCGCCGTTTGAGCTGGCAGGCTGCTGCGACGGCCAGGTCAAGTGTCACACTGGGCGGCATCTGAGGCACGGCCCAGCGTCTCGGAGTGAATATATTGCCATCGTGGAAAGGAGCGTCAATGGTTGCGGAGCCTCACACCCTGCCCCTTGAGGCGATGGTTGTCGGGGACGCATCCTTCCGACGCAAGCTCAAATCCACAATGGACGTATTGACGACTGTAGGCTACCGCCCGATCGGCTCGGACCCGGGGGTGGCCGGACCCGGGGTTCGCCGTCAGTCGACGGTCGACATGCGGCCCGGAGCCGGACGAAGTGGTTGTCACCGCCATCGTGGCGGTGCACGGTTCCGGTTGCAGGTGATGATCGATCCAGACGTACGGATCATCGAAGACTGCTGTGCGGCCCGGCCTTCGATGTCGTCTCGTGATTCCGCTGGGCGAGGCCAACTTCGGGAAGGCTCGTCTCTCCGTCAACTCCTCAAGGTACGTGGGGGTACGGTCGGGATGAACCGATCCGGATCGTGCGGTGCCACCCGTGGTTAAATCTGGCCGGATCCGCGCATTATCCAGTGCTGCCATGAAGCTACTGCGTGGCACGGATGCGACAGCTGTGCAATCGGGCGACGATCAGCCGGATCAATCGACCAGCGACATCATCATAAGTAGTGAGGAACAAGTGTCCGACATGAGTCTCTCTCAGATCGTCATCAACGCCGTCAAGAGCTTCCGCAGTTCCGTACCTGACTGCGTTGCTGCTGGTGTCGTCGACATGTCAACCGGCATGCTCCTGTCCGTCGAGACGACGGACAGCCACCCGCAGGAGGTCCTGGACCTACTCGCAGCGGCGACCTTCGACCTCTTCCAGGGCCGGAACGTCACGATGATCGAGGACATGTTCAAGGCCCGGCGCGGGGTGAGCGGTGGGGGACACTACTTCCAGGAAATTCTGGTGAACAGCCAGAACCTGACCCACCTGTTCCTGCGCAGTACGGTCAGCCCCAACATCGTCGCTGCGATCGTCTGCCGACGCTCGGTCAACATCGGCATGATGTTTGCGCAGGCCCGACTCGTGATGCGACAGATGGAAGCCGAGGGGGTGTGAGTCGGCCGGTACGTGCACACACGTAGGGCCGAGACGATCCACGAGGCCGTGGCGCTGGGATGGAGCGTTCGCAGACATCCCTGACGCCTGGGCGTCGCCGCTGCTGTGCGATAGGTAGCTCGAAGGGCGCACGAAGATGTCCGGGCGGTTTGATGTCCTCCGCAAGGCCATGCAGATTCTCGGGGCGCGTTCGGTCACGGTGTTCTCGATCGCGCCAGGATCCAAGGTTTGGTCGGTAGCCGAGAATCGGGCGACGATCGGCGATGAACCTGCCGCTGCCGCGGCCGATGTGGTCGCGACAGCCCAACGTCTGGTGGAGTTGGCCGACCCAGGCAGCCCGCTGGACGAGGTTTTCGCGCTGGACGAGGCCTGGTTTCATGTGCTGTATCTCCTTGGCAGCCAGGAAACCGGGCCTCAAGTGGCACACATCCTGCTCGACCGGAACCTGGCGAATCTCGCGGAGGCCCGCCGCGAGTTTCTGGCGCTGGTCGAGGCCGAGCGGGCGGCGCAGCAGGACACCGAGGAGTCAGGGCAGCGCGACGCCGACGAGCCGGCGCAGCAGGACACCGACGACTCGGGGCAGCGCGACACCGACCGGTCGGGGCAGAGTATGGCCGACCGGGCGGTGCAACCGGACACCGACCAGTCGGCGCAGGACGTTCCGATGCTCACGCCCCACGAGGTGCAAGGGGCATCGGCTGAAGCGGAAGCGGCACCTTCCGTAGCCGGACGGGTCGACTTTCCAAGGCGGATAGCGACGGTACGGAGAAAGCCGCAACCGCTACCCGGGGACGGAGCACCTGCCGGCCCCACCGTGTGGATGAACCATCTTGCGGGGCCGTTCGTATCAGATGAGCCGACGCTGCGTCGTGTGCTTGACGCGCTGCGCCGGCTGTAGTGGGCGCACTTTGAGACCAGACCCTTCCCCGCCGGGGAGGGGCAGGCACAAGGGATCGGCGTGTATCTGGACGAGGAGAGCAGTCGGGCCATGCTTGCAGAGCTGGCCGCACTGCGTGATCGGGTGTCGGGCGTACTTGGCTGCGTTCTTGCGGGCGTCGACGGACTCCTGATTCTCAATGATGCTGGCCCGGGCATCGAGCCGCACGACGTCGCCGCGATGGCTGCGGCGACCGTGGGCCTCAGCCGGCAGTTCGGCCGGGCACTACATCAGGGGGTGTTCCAGGAGTGCACCGTCCGCAGCACCCAGGGACACTTCGCCGTGTACAGCGTCGGTGAGTGGGCGGTACTCGCCGTACGGGCCACCGAGGGGTTGAACATCGCGCGGCTCCATCTGGAGGCACGTGCCATGGCGTCCCGCCTCGCCGACGCGCTGCCGACCAACCAGTGGTACGCCCAGACCTGGCCACCGTCGTAAGGCATCCCACCGCTCGGAGCACCGCTCGGTCTACCGCTCAGGCCTCGGCTCGCTGACCGCGTAGCACCGACCGCGTACGAATCGAGGTCGAAAAGTCGGCCGCGTCCGGGTACCGTCCGGGCGCACAGTGGACACGAGGGGTGAGGACGGCATGGACGGTGGCGACGGGACGACGATGCTGTGGCGTCCGACGGGCCCCGAGGAACTGGAACTCGTACGCCAGTCGGGCTGGCTGCGCTGGCCGCCCCGCCTCCCCGACCAGCCGATCTTCTATCCGGTCCTCAACGAGGACTACGCGATCATGATTGCCCGGGACTGGAACGTTCCGAGTTCCGGCGTCGGCTACGTGACCAGGTTCCGGGTCGAGTCGGAGTTCCTGCGCCGGTACCCGGTACGGCAGGTCGGCGGCAAGGCCATCCGTGAGCTGTGGGTGCCGGCGGAGGAGTTGGACGAGTTCAACCAGCACATCGTCGGACTGATCGAGCTGGTGCACGAGTTCCGCTAGTTGGCCCGTGCCCGGGCCGGTACGCGCCGGTACGCCGATCCGGGGGCGATGGTCGGGGGCGGAACGGTGGCCGACCGAACACGGCGGGATCCGGCAACTAGGCTCTGATCATGCGCGTGGGGATCGTGATTCTTGCTGACCAGCGGTGGTCTGTTGGTGAGCGCCGTTGGCGCCAGGCCGAGGAGTGGGGTTTCGACCACGCCTGGACGTACGACCATCTGGGCTGGCGGGACCTGGTCGACGGCCCGTGGTTCGACTCGGTGCCCACATTGACCGCTGCGGCCATGGTCACCTCGCGGATCAGGCTGGGTACGCTGATCGCCTCTCCGAACTTCCGGCATCCAGTGCATTTCGCCCGGCAGGTGACCGCCCTCGACGACATTTCGGGTGGGCGGCTGCTGCTCGGCCTCGGAGCGGGCGGGATCGGGTTCGACGCGCATGTGCTCGGCAACGAACAGCTGTCGCCACGTCGCCGCGTCGACCGGTTCGGTGAGTTCACGGAATTGCTGGATCTGATCCTCAGCGGGGACCGGGTCACCTGGCGGGGGGACTACTTCGCGGCGGTCGACGCCCGGAGCAACCCGGGCTGCGTACAGGATCCACGGGTGCCGTTCGTGCTGGCGGCGAACGGTCCACGGTCGATGCGGCTGGTCGCCCGGTATGGCCAGGGGTGGGTGACGACCGGCGACACCTGCGAAGAGCTCGACGACTGGTGGCGTTCGGTGGCCAGACTGCGTGACCGGATGGACCGGGCCCTCGACGATGCCGGTCGTGATCGTGCCACTCTTGATCGTTACCTGTCCCTTGGCTCCGCCCCGGTCTTCTCCCTGTCCAGCGTCTCGTTCTTCACCGATGCGGTCGGCCGGGCCGCCGAGTTGGGTTTCACCGACGTGATCACCCACTGGCCACGTCAGTCGAGCTGGTACGCGGGGGACGAAGCCGTACTGGAGAAGGTGGCGGCGGACGTGTTGCCCCGGTTGCCGGGGCGCGGCTGATCAGAACCAGAACCAGAACCAGGGACGGGAGCAGGGCCGGGAGCCGGCGCCGGAGTCAGGCGCGGGAGCAGGACCAGGAGCAGGGGCGGGAACAGGGCCGGGGCCGGGATCAGGACCAGACCGGGGTCGGGGCGGACCGTTCACGGTCCGAGGTCGTTGCCGGCGAGTATGGCGCGTACCCGTAGCTCGGTCGCCAGCTCGGCGGAACAGTCGGCGACGACCGCAGCGGTGCCGACCGGCTCGGCGGCGCGGGCGGAGATTACCTGATAGAGGGCGCGGAGCTGGGCGCCGGTGGCCACCCAGTCGTCCACCACGAGCACCCGGTCGCCGGGGCCCAGGTGCCGGTCCCGTACGCCCAGCGCCAGCGTCCGGCCCCGGTAGTCCGGGGGCGTGGTGCCCCAGGTGGTCGGTTCGGCGATCATCCGTTCACCCTGACCCTTGTACGCCGGCACGAAACCGACGCCGAGCGCCACCGCCACCAGCGGGCCGAGCATCAGTCCGGTCACCTCGGGGGCGACGACCACGGTCGGGCGCTCGGCCCGGAAAAGTTCGGCCAGCGCGGGACCGACCCGGGCCAGGATCTCCCGGTCGCGCCACCAGCCGGAGACGTCGCTGACCAGGTGGGTCGCCTGCGGTCCGGGGTCGATCCAGCGGAACTGTTCGAGCAGACGTTTCCTCAGCTCATCGGCCATGTTGACCATCGTCCGACAGGGGGAACGATCAACCCAGCTCGGGTCGGATGATCGGCTACACGTTTCATGGCAAATGCGGGCGAAGCGGATTGATCACGTTGACCTCCGAAGCGCGTCGCTGGCTACGGTCCGCACCGGTCTCCTAGTCGATCGAAGGGACGGGTCGGTGACTGGCAAGCATTTCCGAACTCGGACAGGCAGGCTGCGCGTCGGCCTCGTCTCCGGTGCGGCGGTGGCCGTCGTACTCGCGGTGGGTGGCACGGTGGGGGCGGTGCAGCTCGCGGCCCGGCCCACAGCGGGAACGCCCGCCGGGAACGGGACGTCCCTGTCGACGGCCGGCACTCCCGTCGAGGCGTCACCCAGCCCGTCGGCGGTCTCCGCCGAACCGACCGGCTCGCCCACGGCCAGCCCGACGGCGACGAAGTCGACGCAACGCGCCTCCCGGAGCAACACCCGGACCGCCGCCCCGAGCCCGACCAGTGCCAAGAAGACGGCGGCCAGCCAGGTGGTCGGTAGCGGTAGCTGTGGCGCTTCGTTCTACGCCGAGGGACAGCTCACGGCCAACGGCGAGACCTTCGACCCGGAGGCGCTCACCGCCGCCCACAAGACCCTGGCCTTCGACACCAGGGTACGGGTGACCAACCCCGCCAACGGCAAGTCCGTCGTCGTACGGATCAACGACCGGGGGCCGTACATCGACGGTCGGTGCATCGACCTGTCCCGGGCGGCCTTCCGGGCCATCGCCTCGCTCGACCTTGGCGAGATCAACGTGCGGTACGAGATTCTCGGCTAACTGTTGGACCGGTCGACCGGTGACCGGCTGGCGGGTATCCGATGTCCAATGCGCCGGGTGGCCAGAACCGTATCGGACGAGGGGCCAACTTCGTTCAATCGCCGTGCTCGATCATGCATGCTGTTCGGCGTACCCATGCAACTTTTGTCGCCGGGCCGACGCCCGCTGAGCCCTGGATCCCGCGCCGGCCTCGGCGCGGCCATTGTGGTGCTTGCACTCGTCTCCGCGGTCGAGATCGCGGACGGTCCGAGCGCCAACTATGTCGGCCTGGTGGCGGCGGCCCCCCTCCTCGCCGCCGCGTTCGCGTCCTGGCGCATCGTCGCGTCGGTGGGGGTGCTGGCGACCGGGCTCGGCGCCGCGTTCGTGTTGAAGGGCGGCCTGCTCACGTTGGCGATGGTGGTCAACGTGGTGGGTATCGCCCTGGCCGCGGGCATCGCCGCCGCCGTGGCGGTGATCCGTCAGCGGCAGGCTGAGCGGATCGCCGAACTGTCCAAGCTCGCCTCGGTGGCCCAGCAGGCGATCCTTCGGCCGCTCGGACCGCAGGTCGGAACGCTGGCGGTGGCCGGGCACTACATCTCGTCCACGGCCGCCGCCGACATCGGCGGTGACCTCTACGAGGCGATCGACACCCCGTACGGCGTACGGATGATCATCGGCGACGTACGGGGCAAGGGGTTGGACGCCGTACGGCTGGCCAGCATCGTGCTCGGCTCCTACCGTCACGTCGCGTACGAGCGGGCCGACCTGCGGGCGATCGTCGCGGACCTGGACCGGGCGGTCGCCCGTAGCGTCGGTGACGAGGACTTCGTGACCGCCGCTCTGGTGGAGGAGCGTGGCGGCACGCTGACGATCGTCAACTGTGGCCATCCGGCGCCGCTGCTGCTGCGGCGGGGCAAGGTGATCCCGCTGGAACCGCCCGCACCGGCACCGCCACTCGGGTTCATGCCGGTCGTCGCGCCACGGGTCGAGCGCCTGGAACCGGGTGACCGATTGCTGCTGTTTACCGACGGTCTTGGCGAGGCTCGCCGGGATGGCGAGTTCTTTCCCACTGCTGATCGGGCCTGGCAGTTGCTGGGGCACGGTACGGTCGCCGACGGGCTCGCATCGCTGGAGACCGCACTGGTCGAGTGGGTGCACGGGCAGCTCGACGACGACATCGCCCTGGTGTTGATGGAGTACTCCGGTCCGCAGCCGGTGACGACGGCGGCGGTGCCCAGCTGGGAGGTCGGCACCCCGGGCACCTGATCCGGGTGCCGCACCGGTGGGTCCACCGACCCCGCACGTCGTCGGCGTGTCCTCGATATGTCACTGGTTAGTTTGGCTACGGACTTGTTGCTACCTACCCACGAGTAATATAGTTCGGAGTTACTGATCGGTAACTGGTGTGGAAGCGGGGCCAGCGAGCATGACCCACTACAAGAGCAATCTTCGGGATCTTGAGTTCAACCTCTTCGAGGTCTTCGGCGCAGACCGCACGTTCGGGCAGGAGCCGTACACCGAGCTGGACGTCGAGACCGCCCGGAGCATCCTCGCCGAGGTGGACCGGCTTGCCCGCGAGGATCTCGCGGCAAGCTACGTCGAGGGCGACCGTAACCCGCCGAAGTTCGACCCGGCGACCCACTCCGCGCCGCTACCCGAAGCGTTCAAGAAGTCCTACAACGCCTTCATGGACTCGGAGTTCTGGCGGCTCGACCTGCCGACCGAGCTGGGCGGCACCAGCGCCCCGCGGGCCCTGTGGTGGTCGCTGGCCGAGTTGGTGCTCGGATCGAACGCCCCGATCTGGATGTACGCTTCCGGCCCGTCCTTCGCGCACACGCTGAACCTGGAGGGCACCGAGCGGCAGAAGCGCTGGGCCAAGCTCTTCGTGGAGAAGCAGTGGGGCTCCTCGATGGTGCTGACCGAGCCGGACGCCGGTTCCGACGTCGGTGCCGGTCGCACCCGGGCCATTCCCCAGCCGGACGGCTCGTGGCACATCGAGGGCGTGAAGCGCTTCATCACCTCCGGTGAGCACGACCTCACCGACAACATCGTCCACTACGTCCTCGCCCGCCCCGTCGGTGTCGAGGGCGTCGGGGGTCCGGGCACCAAGGGCCTGTCGCTCTTCATCGTCCCGAAGTTCCACTTCGACGAGGAGACCGGCGAACTGCTCGACCGCAACGGCGTCTACGCCACCAACGTCGAGCACAAGATGGGCCTGAAGGTCTCCAACACCTGCGAGCTGACCTTCGGCGAGCACGGCGTACCGGCCAAGGGCTGGCTGATGGGTGACGTGCACGAGGGCATCCGTCAGATGTTCCTGATCATCGAGTACGCCCGGATGCTGGTCGGCACCAAGGCCATCGCCACGCTCTCCACCGGTTACCTGAACGCCCTGGAGTACGCGAAGAACCGGGTGCAGGGCGCCGACATGCTCCAGACCGACAAGTCGGCCCCCCGGGTGACCATCACCCACCACCCGGACGTACGCCGGTCGCTGATGCTGCAGAAGTCGTACGCCGAGGGGCTGCGTGCCCTGGTCTGCTACACCGCGACCTGGCAGGACCGGGTCAACCTGGCGGTGGCGGCCGGCGACGAGAAGGCGGCGAAGATCGCCAAGAAGGTCAACGACCTGCTGCTGCCGCTGGTCAAGGGCGTCGGTTCGGAGCGGGCCTACGAGTTGCTCGGCCACGAGGCGTTGCAGACGTACGGCGGGTCCGGATTCCTCCAGGACTACCCGCTCGAGCAGTACGTCCGGGACGCCAAGATCGACACCTTGTACGAGGGTACGACCGCGATCCAGAGCCTCGACCTGTTCTTCCGCAAGATCGTCAAGGACGGCGGCAAGGCCCTGATGACGGTCGCCGGTGAGATCCAGGCATTCGTCGAGTCCGAGGCCGGAAACGGGCAGCTCAAGGAGGAGCGGCTGGCGCTGGGCAAGGCGCTCGTCGAGGTGCAGACCATCCTGGGCGTCATGACCGGCTGGCTCGGTGAGGTGCAGGCCGGCGAGCCGCGTGCGCTCTACAAGGTCGGGCTGACCAGCCGTCGGCTGCTGCTGGCCGTTGGTGACCTGGTCGTCGGCTGGCTGCTCCAGCGGCAGGCAGAGATCGCTCTGGCCGCGCTGGCCGGCGAGGTTTCCGATGCCGACCGGTCGTTCTACACCGGCAAGGTCGCAGCTGCCCGGTTCTTCGCCCACGAGATTCTGCCCCGGATCGGCGCTGACCGACGCATCATCCAGTCGACCACCCTGGACCTGATGGACCTGTCCGAGGACGTCTTCTGACCTCCCACCCGATCCTCGTGATCAAGATCCTCGTGATCGGGGACTGACCCGCGTGTCGACGGCGTGGTGCGGGGTATACCCCTGGTCACGAGGATCTTCGTAGACGCTGGCGGTCGGCGAGCGATGCTGCTTGCCGACCGCCGAGCTATTCTTTGAAGAGGAGTGGTTCGCCCGATTTGAGAAGGAAGCCTTGCTTCGGTTGTCAGGAATCTGGTGACAGGAGTCCTTGGTAATCGGAAGCCCAGAAGCCATCGCACAGGGGGAGTGCAGCGGACATGGGCATCGGCAGCGGAATTTTCCTTATCACAATAGGTGCGATTCTGACATTTGCCATCAGAGCGAACGTCTGGTGGATCGATCTACGTGCGGTTGGCTGGGTCTTCATCCTGGCGGGATTGGCCGTACTACTGACGACCCTGTGGTTCTGGCAGGACCGTCGACGTCGCGCCCGTACCCTGATCGTCGAAGAGAACCGGCTGTCCCATCCGACGGCGATGATGCCGCCACCGCCGGATCCGCCACCGCCGAACGCTCCACCAAGCTGACAGTCGTCAGCTGAGGCGGTGAGCTGTGCGGTGGATCTGGCGATCAGGCGAGGGTCGTGGGGTGGCGATCGATGACCGGCGCCCCACCCGAGGCCAGGTCAGACCAACCGCCGGGCACCCGGTGTACGACCATCTCGCTGGTGCCCAGCCCGTCCGAACCGGGGCGCGCCGGGTCGAGCAGGTACGACAGCTGCGAAATGCTCGGATTGTGCCCGATTAACAGCAGTGTTCCGGGCCCGGAGTCGACGGTACGGAGAAGTTCCAGCAGTTCTTCGGCTCGGCTCTGGTAGATGACGGGTTCATAGCGTACGTCCGGGGCGTCCGGTGTCGACGATGTCGAGCCGGACGCCCCGGTCTGCGTGTCGGGTGGTGTCACGCCGGCCAGGCCCAGCGCCACCCCGTGCCAGGTCTGCCGGGTGCGCCGAGCGGGAGAGCAGATTACGGCCGTTGGGGCGTACCCCTGTTTGGCCAGCCACTCGCCCGCGGCGAAGGCGTCAGCTTTCCCGCGGGCCGTGAGTTGGCGCTCGAAGTCCAGCAGGCCGGGGGCCTGCCCTGCCTGGGCGTGGCGCAACAGTACGACTGCGTGCTCAGCCGATGGAGGATGCTCGATCTTGTCGCCCGGTTCAAGCCGCTCGGTCATTCGCTCAGCTTGCCTGATTGGCGGCGGAACCACCTGGGTAAGTCGATGGATGCCACAACCTCACATAGCTGGCGCGGCAGGTGGATGCCAGCTGACAGCCAAGGAGGCGACAAAGTGGGCATCGGTGGAAGCATCTTCCTAATCGCCCTGGGCGCGATCTTCGCATTCGCGGTGGAGTTCGAATTGGGGTGGCTCGATCTGAGTGTCGTCGGCTGGGTGCTGATGATCGCTGGCGTGGTCGGGCTGATCATGACCACCTGGTTCTGGAACCGTCGCCGTACGGTCGTCACCACTCCCGTGAACCAGCGGCCGACGGTTCCGACGCAGGATGCGCGGGTGGTCGAGGAGTACCGCGAGGTGCGGCACCCGGGTCAGCAGGCCCGTTGACGTATGCACCCCGTCCCCGCCGGTTCTCGTACCTTTCAGGATCCGTGATCAGGGGCCCGGCGTCGCGACTCGCCGTCGACACGCCGGAGTTGGTCCCTGATCACGGGGATCCTGGGGCGAGGGGTCAGGCGAAGAGGGCGAAGTAGATGGCGATGTGGTGGCAGATCGCCGCGACCAGGGTGCAGGCGTGGAAGAACTCGTGGTGACCGAAGACCGTGGGCCAGGGGTTCGGCCGGCGCAGGGCGTAGAAGACCGCTCCGACGCTGTAGACGGCACCGCCGATGATCAGCAGGACCAGTGCGGTTACGCCACCCTCGCGCAGGATGTCCGGCAGGACCGCGACCGCGACCCAGCCCAGTGCCAGGTAGAGGGGCGCGGAGACCCAGCGGGGCGCGTGCGGCCAGACGAGCTTCAGCGCCACGCCCGCCAGCGCTCCACCCCAGACGATCGAGAGCAGGATCGTCGCCTTGCGGTCCGAGAGCAGCAGTAGGCAGAACGGGGTGTACGTACCGGCGATGAATATGAAGATCATCGAATGGTCGAGCCGGCGCATCACCTGATAGCCGCGCTCGGTCCAGACCCGCCGGTGGTAGAGGGCGCTGGTGCCGAAGAGTCCGCAGACGGTGAGGCTGTAGATGACGCAGCTGACCAGCGGGGCCCAGCCGGACTGGGCAGCCGCGAGCGAGCAGAGCACGATGCCGCAGACGGCGGCGACGAAGAAGGCGTAGGTGTGGAGCCATCCACGCATCCTCGGTTTGCCGATGTCGACCGGCTTCATCCGTAACGGGGCAGAGGTGGTCACGCGACCAGGTTACGGCACCGTAGGTTACTTCTGAGTAGTGGAGGGCGTGGAACGCATCACGCCCGCGAGAGACCCGACCGGCCGCGAGGTCCCACGGCAGGCAGGTGCTGTCCTATTCGTACTCCGGTGACCTTTCCCACTACGATTGCCCCGTGGTCACCCCGTGGGATCCCGCCGCCACCAAGACGTTGCGCCTGCCATCCGGACGGCTGGTCAGAGGCCGTGGGCTGCGACATCCGCTACCACCCGGACCGACCCCCACCTTTGCCGTCTACCTGCTCGGCGAGGAACCGCCGGCCGTCGACTGGGAGACCCGCTGGTTGCGTTGGCCCGACTTCTGGCTGCCCAGTGACCGGGCACGCGCCCGCGAAGTCCTGCACGAGGTCTGGGAACGCGCTGCCACCGAACGGGTCGAGATCGCCTGTTCCGGTGGCCGGGGCAGGACCGGTACCGCCATGTCCTGCCTCGCCATCATCGACGGAGTGCCGCCGAAGCAGGCCGTTGCCTACGTACGGCAGCACTACGACCGGCACGCCGTCGAGACCCCCTGGCAGAAGCGATACGTCACCCGGTTCACAGCGGACGCTCCCCGCCCCGCCAGCAGCTGAAACTGGCGGTCGGCCAGGTCGGTCGGGCAGGATCCTGGGCCATGCGAGTACGGCCGTTCGGCAAGCACAGCCTGCTCCTGGAGTGCGCCGACGCGTCCCAGGTGGAGGCGTGGCGGGCGGAACTCTGGCGGCGGCGGGCAGCCGGCGAACTGGCCGCGCTCGAGATCGTCCCCGCCGCACGTACCGTGCTGCTCGACGGGGTGCCCGATCCCGCGGCGACAGCGGAGCTGATCGCAAGCTGGGTTCCCCAGCCGGTGACCAGTGGCGGCGACGGCGTGGAGGTGGAGATCCCCACCAGGTACGACGGTGAGGACCTGCCCGATGTCGCCGCGCTCTGGGGTGTCACCGTCAGCGAGGCGGTCGAACGGTTGTCGGCCGTCGAGTTCCGGGTCGCGTTCTGCGGGTTCGCGCCCGGCTTCGCCTACCTGACCGGCCTGCCTGACGCCTGGGCGGTACCCCGGCTGGCCAGCCCGAGACCGAAGGTGCCGGCCGGCTCGGTCGCCCTGGCCGGGGCGTACCTGGGGATCTATCCGACCGCCTCACCGGGCGGCTGGCGGCTGGTCGGACGTACCGAACTGCCCCTGTTCGACGTGCACGACGACCCGCCCGCCCGACTCGTCCCCGGTGCCCGCGTCCGACTGGTCCGCGAACCGTGATCGGGATCGTCCGTGCCGGTGCGCTGACCACCGTCCAGGACCTTGGCCGCCCCGGCTACGCCCACCTGGGCGTACCCCGATCGGGTGCCCTCGACCCGTCAGCGTTGCGGCTGGCCAACCGGCTGGTCGGCAACCCCGAACAGCACGCCGGCCTGGAGACCACACTCACCGGGTGCACCGTACGGCTGCGGTCCGCTGGAACGGTCGCCGTCACCGGGGCGGACGCGCCGGTACGCGTGGCGGGGCGGGCCGCCGATGTGGGCAAGCCGATCGCCGTACCGGCGGGTGGCCTGGTGGAGGTCGGACCGGCCCGGTGGGGCGTGCGGTCGTACCTGGCCGTTGCCGGGGGCGTCGCCGTCGAGCCGGTGCTCGGCAGCCGGGCCACCGACATGCTGTCCGGCCTCGGTCCCCGACCACTACGCGACGGCGACGAACTGCCGACCGGACCGGTCACCGCCCTGCCCGCCCCGGTCGACTTCACCCTGTCGGCGGCGCCACCGACCGTCCTGCACCTGCCGGTACGCCTCGGACCCCGGGACGACTGGTTCACCGACGAGGCCGTCGAACGGCTGCTCGGTACGACGTACACGGTGACCCCGGTGAGCAACCGGGTGGGCGCGCGGCTGGCCGGCGCGACCCTGCCCCGCGCGGAGGCCGGCGAACTGCCCAGCGAGGGAATCGTGCTCGGGGCGGTACAGGTGCCGGCCAACGGCCAACCATTGATCTTCCTCGCCGACCATCCCACCACCGGTGGATACCCGGTGATCGCCGTGGTCACCGACGTGGCGCCGCTGGCCCAGGCCCGCCCGGGGACTACCGTGCGATTCCATGGACCTCAACGCTGACCTCGGAGAAGGCTTCGGCATCTGGCAACTCGGCGACGACGAGGCGCTGCTCGACGTGATCACCTCGGCCAACGTCGCCTGTGGCTTCCACGCCGGTGACGCCCCCACCATGCGACGGATCTGCATTGCCGCAGCCAAACGCGGGGTCGCCGTCGGGGCCCAGGTCGGCTACCGGGACCTGGCCGGATTCGGCCGGCGGCGGATCGAGTACGCCTTCGACGAACTGCGCGACGAGGTCATCTACCAGATCGGTGCGCTGGACGCCTTCTGCCGGCTGGCCGGCACCGCCGTCCGGTACGTCAAACCGCACGGCGCGCTCTACAACACCGCTGCCCGGGACGAGTCCCAGGCGGCGGCGGTGGTGGCGGCGGTGGTCGACTACGACCGGAACCTGCCGGTGCTCTGCCCGCCCGGTTCGGTGCTGGCCCAACTCGCCACCGGTGCCGGGCTGCGGGCCGTCGCCGAGGGGTTCGCCGACCGGGGCTACCAGTCGAGCGGGGCGCTGGTGCCGCGTACCGCCCCGGGGGCGCTGGTCACCGACCCGGACGAGGCAGCCGACCGGGCCGTACGGATGGCCGTCGAGCAGCGCATCGTGGCCGTGGACGGCACCTCCGTACCCGCCCCGGTGGAGTCGATCTGCCTGCACGGCGACACCCCGGGTGCGGTGACGGCAGCCGGCCGGGTACGTGCCGCCCTCACCGGTGCCGGGGTCACGCTCGCCCCGTTCGTGGGTCAGGAAGGCCCCTTTCGTATGGAGGGCCCTTCCTGACCCCCAGTGCTTCAGGCGTCGAGGCCGCGCAGGATCAGCGGTAGACGGTTCAGGCCGTCGGCGGTGACGCGTACCGGCACTCCCCAGTCCTGACGGGTCAGGTGGCAGGCCGCGTGTTCCTCGTCGACGTCGCAGGTCGCCGCCTGGGCGGTCACCTGGAGCACACCGGCGGACACCCCGGTGTTGATGACCAGGCGGCGGGACAGGTCGGTGGTCACCCCCAGACCGTCGAGCAGCAACTCCGGCGGGGAGGCCGACACCTCCAGCCGGGTGGACGGCCCGAACGTCTCGTCCAGCTTCTGGCCGGGCGCGGGCGTGAAGATGACGTCCAACGTCACCTCGCCGGGGGCGAGATCGGTCGGTGGGCGCTCGACGCGGTGGCGGTCACCGTCGACCGTCGTCGCCCCGGCGGCGGTCAGCGCGCCCGGGGCGAGTCGGGTCAGCCGGTGTGCCGCCGATTCGACCACCAGCACCGAGCCGTCGGAGGTCAGCACCAGGTCGCTGGGTTCGGCCAGGTCACGGGCCACGGTGGAGACCAGTCCGGTCTGCGGGTCGAACCGGCGTACGGCACCGTTGTAGGTGTCGGCCACCAGCACCGAGCCGTCGGGCAGCGCACAGACCCCGAGCGGGTGCTGGAGCAGCGCGTCGGCGGCCGGGCCGTCGACGTGACCGAAGTCGAACAGTCCCTGCCCGACCGCCGTCTGCATCACCCCGTCCTCGACGTAGCGCACGGCGCTGGTCTCGCTGTCCGCGATCCACAGGCGAGTGCCGTCCGACGCGACGGACAGGCCGGACGGCTGGGCCATCCACACGTCCGGCAGCGGTCCGTCGCGCAACGCCTCGACGGTGGTGCCGGCGTAGGTACCGACGGTGCGCTTCACCGGGTCGAACCACCAGAGCTGGTGGATGCCGGCCATCGCGATGATGACCCTGTCGTCGTACCAGGCGAGGTCCCAGGGGGAGGAGAGGTCGATCGAGAGCGCGTCGTGTGAGTGGTCGTCGACCGTCGAGCGCCACTGTCGGCCCGTACCGGCGACCGTCGTCACCTCGCCGGTGGCCAGACGGACGCCGCGCAGCAGGTGGTTGACGGTGTCGGCGACGACCATGTCGTAGCCGGCGATCCCGGCGACGTGTTCGGGCAGCAGGCACAGACCCTGCGGCTCCGAGAACGTCGCCCGGTCGGCCGGGCCGTCGGACCGGCCGCGCTCGCCGGAGCCGATCCGGCTCAGCACCGTCTCGCCGTCGGCGGCCAGCTCCACCAGCGAGTGCCGGGCCGAGTCCGACACCAGCAGGTTTCCGCTGGCCAGTGCCACCGCCTTGCCGGGGAAGCGCAGGGTGGTCGTCGGTTCGGCCGGTGGGACGTACGGCCCGCCGCCCCGGTGCAGGGTGCCCTTGGCCTCGTGCACCTCGATCAACTCGTCGAGGAGTCGGGCCAGTCCCTCGGCGTGACCCTCGCCGGCCATCGTGGCGACGACGTAGCCCTCCGGGTCGATGACGCACAGGGTCGGCCAAGCCTTGGCGGCGTACTGCTGCCAGGTCTTCAGCTCCGGGTCGTCCAACACCGGGTGGTGGACGCCGTACCGCTCGACGGCAGCGACCACGGCGGCGGCGTCCCGCTCGTGCTCGAACTTGGGTGAGTGCACGCCGATGACCACCAGCACGTCGCCGTACTTCTCTTCGAGCGGACGCAGCTCGTCGAGTACGTGCAGACAGTTGACACAGCAGAAGGTCCAGAAATCGAGAATCGTCAGTTTGCCGCGGAGGTCGGCGAGCCTGAGGTCCTGTCCGCCGGTGTTCAGCCACGCGCGGCCCTGGAATTCGGGTGCACGTACCCGTGGTGATGCGTCCATGCCCGCTAGCCTGCCACGACGGCCGCCCGGGCTGCCGGGGTAGTCCCTCGGCAGAAGCCGTGGGACCACCCCGGGTGGGCCGGTTTCCGACCTCGGTGGGTGGGCCGGTTCACCGTGCGGCGGGGCCTGTCGAGCTGCTGGCGCCAGCGAGGCGCAGGTAGGGCGCGGGTCAGGCGCAAACGGGCCGCGAGAACGGGCCGCGAGAACGGGCCGCAGGTGACGCGCAAACGAGCGGCAGGTGCGGCACGAACGAGGCAGGTTCGCTCGTGTCGACCTGCCCTGACGCCCCTCGGGGTCCTTCTACCGGGCGTCGGGCCGGGCGAGTTGGGCGAGGCAGATCCGAGCCTGACTGAGTCTGTGTTCGGCGGTGAGCGTCGCGTCGCCAACGGCGGTCAGCCGCCTCTGCCAGGTCGGGAACTCGGTGACCATGAGGTCGGCCAGTATGCCGATCAACTGCTGGGTGAGCAGGTACGCGGCCAACGCCTCGTGTTGCGCCTGCTGGATCGTCGCGCGCACGACGCCGGTCGGGCCGGGCAGCGCTGTGGCTGGGCCCGGGACCTGATCTTTCGTACGCGCTGCGTGGCGACGGCGACGAACCGACTGCATCCGGTCGAGGGATCTTGCCGCCAGGTGCAGAGCCTCGACGGCCGCATGGGCGGCTAGCTGGTCGTGGCGGGTGGAGCGGGTCAGACTCGCGGCGTTGCGGGCGTGGCTGGCGGCGAGTCCGGCGTGGTCTACCAGTCGGGCGAGTACCCCGGGCAATGGTGACGCTGTGAGGCTGCCCGGAACTGGTCGGCCAATGGTGGTGAGAAGTCGGGGTCGTTTCAGGTAGAGCACGAGACAGAGCCCTTCAGGGGAACGGGCAAGGTCAGGGGGGACAGCGGTGGTGCGGCCGGTCGCCACCTCGGGTGGATGGTGTGCCGGCTGGGGAGGGGATCGGCTCGGGGGTGCTGGTGACGAAAGGCGAGTGGTCTTGTTGCTGGTACGCGGCCGGGGCGGGATACGCCCGTACCGGTGGAACCACACAGCGGCTGCGGTTATGCCGCCATTGTTATCAGTGATGACGTCGATTTTGCCGAAGAAGAGGGCGTGTTCGACCCGGATTCGGGCTACCCCGGTCCGCATGGCGGCCTATTGCCCCAGGGGGTATCAGCCAGGTGACGATGGGTAGTTCCGAACAGTGTCGTCTGCCGGCAAATTCGATGGCTCATCGATCTTGTGCTGTGGCACGCTCCGGTCATGGCCAGCCATCTCACGCGTGACGTTCTCCGGGATCCGCTCGTCGCGAACGACGTGGCCTACGCCGTCCTGAAGCCGGACGGATGGACACGCGACGAACGACTTCCACTGATCGTCCTTCTGCACGGTGCGAATTCGTCCAGCGAGGTATTGGCCGCTTTCCAGCCACTCATCGACAGCATGTGGGATGACGGTTCGCTGCCCCGGTCGATCATCGCCAGTGCCTCGACCCCTACGACGGGCGGCTTCTACCTCGATCACGAGGCCGGCGACTGCTGGGAGAGCTTCATGGCCGTCGCGTTCCTCCGACTGTTGGAGGACGAGTACGGAGCCGATGGGAGCCGGGTCTCGCTGCTGGGCTCCTCGATGGGAGGCTACGGCGCGCTCAAGATTGCCTTTGCCGACCCGGCGCGATGGCAGGCGGTCGCCGCGATTGCTCCGGCCCTCCTGCCCGCGACGACGCCCGAGCAGCTCCGACCGCGTAACACCCTCGGTGTGCTGGCACAACTCGGCGAGGAGATGGCGGGCGACGGCACCGACCAGCGTTTCGCTGAGAACAGCGTCCTTCACCGGCTGAGGGTCAACGCCGATGCGATCCGGGCGAGTGAACTGCCCATCTTCCTGCGCTGCGGCGACAGCGACGTGTTCAAGCTGCACGACGGCACCGAGCAACTGCACCGAGCGCTGTGGGATCTGGACATCGGCCACGAGTACCACCTCGTCTTCGGCGGGGACCACATCGGACCTGAGGCGATGGCCGCGCAACGGGCCGCTCTGGCGTTCATCGGCGCAGCACAGCGGGCGCGGGCCGGCGAGGACCGGACAGCGGCCGACCGGGAACTAGAAGCGGCCTGGCTGAGCTGGTCTGCCGGGGGACGAAAGGGAACTCCACCAGCACTCGACGCTCACGGCATCACCGGTCCCACTGCCCTTCGCGTGCTGCTGGAACCGGAGTTGGCCGAGGCGGCACGGCGCGATCCGACCGCACTGCGCAGATACGGAATCATCTCCCCGGAGTAGCCAGCGTGGGTCGCGGTGGGTGGCAGGGGGCCGTGCCCACCGACACCTGTGCCGAAGTCCTAGACGAGTAGTTCGAAGTCAGAGGTCGATGTTCGGGCAGGGAGAGGCCTGTCGAGCTGGGCGCACAGGCGGGGCAAGCCGTTGCGCCATCGGTGGTCAGGATTCGCACGAGGCGGCCGACCGCTACGGGATCGACACCGGGGCCGGCTGCTGGCATCGGCGTGCGTCGTCTCGGGAGGTTCCTTGTCCAGGGCGATGTCCGTCCGCGAGAGTGCCCGCCAGGTGCCGGGGCAGAAAGGCGGGAGCGTGGGCGAGGCAACTCGACAGCCTCTGCGGCGGCCTCCCCTGACCGCCGGGAACCGGCCAGATTTCGGAACTACTCGTCTGGTGAACTCCGCTGTCAGGTCGCGGAGCCCTGGTAGCTGCCGGTGGCGATCATGAACACGATGATCGCGACCGAGAGCAGAGTTCCGATGCAGCCGAGCACCAGGGCGATCCTCGACATCGTGTCCTTCGCCTTCAGCCCCGGCAGACTCAGGGCAATCCCGCCGAGACCGAAGAGGACCCCCGCCCCGAGGCAGATCGACAGCGCTATCGACACGGCGGAGAGGGTCAGCGCGACCTGGGACATCGGGTTGCGTTTGCCGGTCACCAACTGTGACGCTGGCGGGGGAACCGGAGCGGGCTGATGCTGCGGCTGCCACCGGAACTGGTGCGGCAGGTCGGCCGTCTGGCCGGTCAGGTCCCCGACGGTTCTGGCCGACTGGATGGCCGCCATCCGGACTTCGTACTCGCCCAGCTCGATGTATCCCTGCTCCAGGGCACGGGAGAGCAGGTCCAGGACAGCGGTCCGCTGGGCCGTACCCACCCGCTCGGTCGACGGGACCTGTGGTCCCCCTGCGGGACCAACACCGTAGTTCACCATGCGCCTCGCCAATCCCAGTGCCGCCGGTGGCAGAAGGCGCTCATTGTAGAGCGATCCGCGAAGCCTGGTCTGTGTGAATGTCCGGCTGGACGTGTCGTGGCCGACCTTGCCAGGGCTTCTCGCTAGTCGAGGCGTAATCCTGCGACGAGGAGCCCGACCATGCGGCGCGCGTCGTAGCGCGGGTCGCGGCCCGCGCCGATGCAGAGATTGCCGACGCCGCGCATCAGTTCGTAGGCCTCCACGCCGGGGCGGATCTCACCCGCGGTGGCGGCGGCGTCGAGTAACCGGGTGCAGACGGGGACGAGGCGGTCGAGGAAGTAGGCGTGCAGGGCCTCGAAGGTGGCATCGTCGGACTGGAGTGCCTCGGCGAGGCCGTGCTTGGTGACCAGGAAGTCGACGAAGAGGTCGATCCATCGAGCCAGGGCGGTGTGCGGGGTGCCACTGGTCGCCAGCAGGGCTGGACCTGCCTCGGCGCAGGCCTCGACCTGGTGCCGGTAGACGGCGACGACGAGATCGGCTCGGGTCGGGAAGTGGCGGTAGATCGTGCCCACGCCGACGCCGGCCCTGGCGGCGATGTCACGTACCGGCACATTGACGCCGGCGGCGAGGAAAGCCGCGCCAGCGGCGTCGAGCAGGGTCTGCTCGTTGCGCCGGGCGTCGGCGCGCTTCCGTGAGGCTGACGCCCCCGATCCGCTGTCTGTTCCGGCCACTGCCGTCACTACCTCCGTCGCACAACTTGCTAAGCGGAACAATGTTCCGTATCGTCTTAACGGAACGCGGTTCCGCTTGTTCATCATGTCAGGGCAGGCGTCGCATGTCCAAGCCGCGCATCACCAACTCGGTTCACCCCTCAAGGAGACACCCATGTCCCACCCCAACGAAGGCGTCGGCGCGCCTACCCCGGTCGTCTCGGTCAGTCCGGTGGTGCTACCGGCACCCGGCCGTGGCGAGGACCTACAGGTACGGGTGTCGGCCCCCGTGGCCGGGCATGAACTACCCGTCATCGTCTTCTCGCACGGCTTCGGCTGGTCGATGAACGGCTACGCCCCGCTGGTCGACTTCTGGGCGGCCTGCGGCTTCGTGGTGGTTCAGCCCACGCACCTCGACTCCAGGACGCTGAACATCACGCCCGACGATCCCCGCCACCCCGAGATCTGGCGGTTCCGTGTCGCGGACCTGAGGCGCATCCTCGATCAACTCGATGTCGTCGAAGCTGCCGTTCCCGGTCTCCGTGGGCGCCTCGATCGAGGCCGCATCGCCGCAGCCGGACACTCCTGGGGTGGCCAGACGGTGAGCGCGCTGCTGGGCGCACGGGTTCTCGATGCCGACGGCGTCCCCGGCGAGGACATGTCCGACCCACGGGTCAAGGCAGGTGTGCTGTTGTCCACGACCGGCACGGGTGGAGCCGACCTGAGTCCGTTCGCCGCCGAACACTTTCCTTTCATGAGCCCGAGCTTCGCCGACATGACCACGCCGGCTCTCGTCATCGCAGGGGACCGGGACCAGTCCGCCCTGACCCTCCGGGGACCGGACTGGTTCGCCGACCCGTACCACTTGAGCCCCGGCCCCAAGAGCCTGCTCACCCTGTTCGGGGCAGAACACTCCCTTGGCGGAATCGCCGGTTACACCGTCACGGAAACGACCGACGAAAACCCCGAACGCGTCGCCCTGATCCAGCGGATCACGTGGGCCTACCTGCGCAGTGCGCTCTATCCCACGGACGTCAGTTGGGCCGTGGCAAGCACCGAGTTGATGCAGAGCGCTGATCCACTGGGCCGGATCGACTCCAAGTGAAGCGCTGATCCGGCCACGGGCCGCCCGGTCGGCAGCAACGGTTCGGCCAACGCCCACCCTGCCCGGTCGGCGGAACCCAGCTTCGACGGGACCGGCACCATCCGGTGCCCGTCGTGCGCATACCGCGTTCGTAGTACGTAGCAGCCCCGGTCGATTCGTACAGTTCCGTCATGCGGCGGTGGCTGGTGGACGTGGCACTCGCGGTCGGGGCGGGCGGCATCACGGTGTACCGGGTCTCGGTGGCGACGGTGACGGGGGTGGACCGGCCGCCGGACGAGTGGGCGTACCTGATCGGCGTGCTGATGGCCCTGGCCCTGTTGGCCCGGCGGCGGTGGCCCGCCGGGGTGCTGGCCCTGGTCGGTGGTCTGTTCCTGCTCTACCACGTGCTCGAATACCCGGGCGGTGCGCCGGCGGTGCCGCTGTGGGTGGCGCTGTACTCGGTGGCGGTGGCACCCCGACGCCGGGCCGGCCTGGTGCTGGCCGGCACCCTTCTTGTGATCGACGCCTACAGCCGGATGCTGATCAATCGGGTGGGACTGCTCGACACGACACTGGACAGTTCGACCATTCTCTTCGTGTCGATGCTGCTGCTCGGCGAGGTGGTACGCGGTCGGCGGGCCCGGCTGGCGTTGCTGGCCGCCGATCGGGACCGGGTCGCCGAACTTCGGGTCAGCGAGGAACGGATGCGGATCGCCCGGGAGTTGCACGACGTCACCGCCCACACCCTGGCCGTGGTCAACGTGCAGGCCGGCGTGGCAGCAGAGGTGTTGGACGACGATCCGGCCCAGGCCCGGGCGGCCCTGGAGAACGTACGTCGGGCCACCCGGGAGGCGATGAACGAACTGCGGGCGGCGGTAGCGACGATCCGCGACGGGCCACCACCGACCGGCGAAGCGATCGCGGACGGGGCACCACCCGAGCCGCCCGCACCGACCCTCGACCGGCTGCCCGAGTTGGCCGCGTCGACCGGAGCGGTGGTGGTGTACGACGGACAGCCCCGTCCACTGTCCCCGGTGGTGGAGTTGACGGCGTACCGGATCGTGCAGGAAGCGGTGGCGAACGCGCTCCGGCACGCGGACGCCCAGCGGATCGACGTACGGCTGAACTACCGGCCGGCGGGACTGCTGCTGACGGTACGCGACGACGGGCGGGGTGCCTCCGGTCCGCCCGGAAACGGGTTACGTGGCATGGCGGAACGGGCGGCCGGGCTCGGCGGGTGGTTGCGGGCGGAACCGGTCGTCAGGGGTGGTTTCCAGGTCCAGGGGTGGCTGCCAGACTGCCGGACCGATGGGACGACGGACCGACGAGATGACGAGATGACGAGATGACGAGATGACGGTACGGGTTCTGCTGGCCGACGATCAGACCCTGGTCCGGGCCGGTTTCCGGGTGCTGTTGGAACGTGCCCCGGACATCGAGGTGGTCGCCGAGGCGGCTGACGGGGACGAGGCGATCGCGTTGACCCGGGTGCACCGGCCGGACGTGGTGTTGATGGACGTCCGGATGCCCGGCACCGACGGGTTGACCGCGGCCCGGCGCATTCTCGCCGACGACCGGTTGCCGAGCGTACGGGTCGTCATGCTGACCACGTTCGAACTCGACGAGTACGTGTACGCCGCGCTTCGCGCCGGTGCCAGTGGCTTCCTCCTGAAGGACCTGGAACCGGACGAACTGCGGCGTGCGGTCCGGGTGGTGGCCGCCGGTGATGCCCTGCTGGCCCCGGCCGTGACCCGACGGCTGATCGCGTCCTTCACCGGCGGACCGCCCGTTCCCGGGGTGCACACCCTGACCTCCCGGGAGCGGGAGGTGGTGGCCCTGGTCGCGGACGGCCTGTCCAACGCCGAGATCGGTGACCGGCTGGGGATGAGTGCGGCGACGGCGAAGACCCATGCCAACCGGGCGATGGTGAAGCTCAGCGCCCGGGACCGGGCCCAACTGGTGGTGTTCGCCTACCGCAGTGGGCTGGCGGGCCTACCGCGTCCGCGGTAGTCGACCGTCCGTAGCTGACGGATTTCCCGGGCGTCAGTTGTTCGTAGCTTCGGATCATGTTTCTTATCTTGGGTCCGGCGATCAATCTACTCGCCGGCTTCTTCTGGGAAGACGACAGTCAGGGCATCGTCGCCGGCACGCTCATCGTGCTCTCCAGTGGGCTGTGGCTCATCGGCCTGATCGGACTGTACGACCGGCTGAAGGTCAACGCGCCGAGATACGTCGCGGTGGCACTGCCGGTGGCCGTATTCGCGACCGTCGGCGGACTCGCATTCGGATTCCAGGGCATCTACGAAGGCCTATTCGATGTGTCGCACGCCGAAGCCATTGTGCAACTGAACCAGCATCCGCTCACGGCCGTGTCGCTGTACTGGATTCCTGGACCACTGTTTCCCGCCACCCTGTTCGCGCTGGGGTTCATGGTGGCCAGGCTTCGCCACGCCCCGAGGACCGTAGGGGTATTGATCATGCTTGGCGCGCTGGCGTTCCCGCTGAGTCGGATCACCCGCGAGCCGCTGATCGCGCACGTGGCGGACGTTCTCCTGCTGCTCCCGTTCCTCTATCTGGGAGTGCGGTCGTCGTGGCCGCGCCGGGCGATCCGCCGATCGGAAGAGCCGTCAGTGTCAGGGTGATCCCCTAGCGCGCCGTCCCGGAATTGCAATGGGGGTATGCGGGGTGAATGCGACCTCAGCACGATGTGGCGGCGGTCGATGGCTGACAGGGTCGTCCGGGACGGCCGGAATCCCGGCCGTGGGGGAAAGGAGTTTCTGTTGGCGTCACGAAGTCGTACCAGAGTGGCGGCGTTCGCCAGCGCGACGATGCTCGGAATGGCAGCGGTCCTGGGCGGTGCGCCGGTGGCGGCAGCCGCGCCGGAACCTGCCGTCGTACCCGGCAACACCGGGCTGGACGAGCGCACCGCGACCCGGGTGGACTGGCAGCCCTGCGCCGATGCGCCGGGCGTGCAGTGCGGCACGCTCACCGTACCGATCGACTGGAACCGACCCGACGGTGGAACCATCGACCTGGCGTTGGCCCGTCGGCCCGCCACCGACCCGGCCCGCCGGATCGGTTCCCTGGTCATCAACCCCGGTGGGCCGGGGGGCTCCGGTGTCGACGTGGTCAAGTACGACCACGCGTTCCCCTCCGCCGATCTCCAGCAACGCTTCGACATCGTCGGTTTCGACCCGCGTGGCGTCGGCGCCAGCAGCCCGCTGCTCTGCCCGGCGGTGCCGTCGCTGCCGGCGCCGGCCGAGTTTCCCACCACGCCCGCCACATTCGCGGCGCTGAAGCGCTTCAACCAGGTGTACGCCGAGGACTGCCGGCGACTGACCGGGCCGGTGTTCGGCTACCTGGACACCCTGAGCGTGGTGCAGGACCTGGACGCGATCCGGGCCGCCGTGGGCGACTCCAGACTCACCTACTACGGGGTCTCCTACGGCACCCTGATCGGCCAGCAGTACGCCCAGCGCTACCCGAACCGGGTCCGCGCCCTGGTGGCGGACAGCAACATGGACCACAGCATCAGCTCGGCATGGCGGTTCATGCGTACCGAGGCCACCGGTGTGGAGGAGAGCTTCGACGAGTTCGTCGCCTGGTGCCAGCGCTCGACCGAGTGCGTGCTGCACGGCCAGGACGTACGACAGGTCTTCCGCCAGGTCCGGGCGAAGGTCGCGGCCGGTGGTGTGGTCTACCCGGGTACGGACCTCACCGTGACCCCGATACTGCTGCTCAGGGTGGTCACGAGCGCGCTGTACGGGCCGGAGTGGCGCGGCCTGGCCGAGTTGCTCGTCGTGCTGCGCGACGATGCTGCACCGACCGCCGCCGTTGCCAGGTTGGCTCCGGAGTCGACGCCGACCGTCACCGCCCGGGGCGGGCAGGCGGCGGTTCCCGACCCCCTGCTGATCCTCTGCCACGACTGGCGGTTGCCGGTACGCAGCGCGGCGGAGCTGGCCGGCTACCGTGCCGCGTTGCGGCTGGTCGCACCGGACATGACCCTGTCACCGCTGGGCTGGCTGGTGCCGGTCTCCTGCGTCGGGCTGGAGGACCTGCACCGCAACCCGCACGGTCCGCTGAGCCTCAGCGGCAAACCGTCGGTGCTGATGCTGACCAGCCGCTACGACCCGTCCACCCCGTACGAGTGGACGATGACCGCGGCCCGGCAGAGCGGGGTGCGGGTACTGCACTACGACGGGTGGGGGCACGGCGCCTACTTCAAGAACAGCTCGTGCGTGGTGTCGGCCACCGACAATTATCTGATCACTACTCGGTTGCCCAGTTCCGGTACACACTGCCCGGCGGTGGAACCGGCTAACGGGTTGACAAAGCAACTTCCAGTCGTTCCGATCGCACCCCGCATGTGGGGTTAATTGATTGACCGGAGTGGAGGTTGGAAGTCATTCCAACCTCCACTCTCCGTATACCCGTGAGTAGCCGGGAATTCACGTTGATCTCCTCTTGCCTGACCGGTCACCGGTCCGGAAAACTGACGGCGTCTCCTCTTTCGGGCCGACCACGACGAGCGGCCCGGACGGTGGGTGCGAAGGAGCTGAGTCAGGTGCGGACCGGGGTAGCGGGGCGGAGAGAGCCCGATGACAGCTGGTAGCGTCGGCGCAACCGGCACCATGTTCGCGATGCTCACCCGGGGAGCGGTCGCGGGCTTCTGGCGGATGACCCGCGAGCCGTTGTTCACCCGACGACGGCCACTGGCCGAGACCGGCCCGTCCTGGACCGCCGCCTGCGCCACCATCCACCGTCAGGCGTTCCGGAGCCTACTGCTCGGCGCGCTGGCGTTCCGGGTGCTCGTGCTGCTGGCGATGCCCGTACTGCTGGCGTTGCCCGCGACCCTGGCGGCCGACGTCGACCTTGCCACGCTGGCCTGGCTGCTGCCCGCCGGGACACTGCTGCTGGCCGGCAACCTCGCCGCGCTGGCCTCCGCGTACCGGCACCCGACCGTGGACTTCGGTCGGGTACGCGGTGTCGTGCTCGTCGACCTCGGCCTCGGGTACGCGGTCAGCGTGCTGATCAGCGCGACCACGCCGTACGCCGAACTCTTCCTGGCCTACCTGGCCGGCACGATTGCCCTGGTGACCGGGGCGTACGGCCTGCTCGGCGGGCTGGCTGCGGCGCTGCTGTCCGTACCGGTGCAACTGGCCGCCGCCACGATCGGCGCGGGCCCGTCCGGGGCTGCGGTGGTCGGCCGGATCCTCTGGCTCGGTCTGGCCTCGGTGGTGGCGGTGGCGGCGCTCGTGGTCTGCGGGCTGAGCGTCCACCTGGCGATGCTGTACGGGATGCGGGCCGGTCGGGACGCCGAGCGGGACCGGTTGCTGCGCACCCTGCACGACACGGTCCTCCAGACCCTGGAGGCCATCGCCCTACAGAGCGCGGCCGACGAGACCGAACCGCGTGCCGCCCTGGCCGAGCTGCGCGGTGCCGCACGTGCCCAGGCCGCCCGGCTGCGTCGGATGCTCACCGAGACCGGTGGACCGGACGACACCCCGCTGGCCGGGGCGTTGGCCGAACTGTCCGAGGAGTTGGCGACCCAGGGGCTCCGGGTCGAGTTGACGGTGGCGGCGGGAGCCGGTGGGGGTCTGTCCCGCCTCGCCCGCAACGCCGTCCTGGCAGCGGTACGGGAGGCGCTGGGCAATGTGGTCAAGCACGCCGGAGTGGGGGACGCGGTGGTCCGGGTCGTCGAGGACGACGCTGGTGTGGTCGTGGTCGTCCGCGACCACGGACGTGGATTCGACATGCTGACCTGCCGGCGTGGTTTCGGCATCCGGGAGTCGATCGCGGCACGACTGCGTGACATCGGCGGGGAAGGGACCATCGAGTCCCGGCCGGGCCGGGGCACCCGGGTCACCCTGCGGGTACCGGCGTGACCCGGGCCGGGCGCTCGCGGCCGGCGCCGCTCCGAGCCGCCCTACCCGGGGCCGTACTCGGCTGTGTCGGCGTACTGGCCTGGACCGCGATCGCACCCGCGCCGGTCCTCGCGGCTACCCCCGTTCTGGCAGCTCCGGTGTCGGCGGCTGCCCCGGTCCTGGCGGCTGCCCCGGTCCTGGCGGCTGTCCCGGCCGGCTGCGCCAGGCCGGTCGGTGTGCACACCACCGGTACCCCGTGGGCGGTGGAGCTGCTCGGCCCACGCCGGATCTGGCCGCTGACGACCGGACAGGGCGTACGGGTGGCCGTACTCGGCACGGGGGTGGATGCCGACAACGCCCAGTTCCGTCCCGGCCAGGTGGAGACCGGTAGGGATGTGCTGGCCGGACGGCGGGGGGCGGACGACGACTGCGACGGGCGGGGCACCTTCGCCGCCGGTCTCATCGCCGCCGTACCGAACGAC
Organism: Micromonospora sonneratiae; assembly: GCF_042679305.1. Classification (NCBI taxonomy): domain Bacteria; kingdom Bacillati; phylum Actinomycetota; class Actinomycetes; order Micromonosporales; family Micromonosporaceae; genus Micromonospora; species Micromonospora sonneratiae. Next base: position 135,517 of record NZ_JBHTMP010000010.1, read on the forward strand.
CAGACGACCGTCGTCGGGCTGGCACCGGGCGTGTCCGTGCTGCCGGTGCGCTACACGCAGGCCACCCGGCAGGGCGAGAACGCGGTGGACCCGGGCCGGCTGGCCGACGCCGTCGATGCTGCGGTCTCCGGCGGTGCCCAGGTGATCTGTGTGGTCGTACCGGCCACGACCGACAGCCCCGGACTGCGGGCCGCGGTGAATCGCGCACTGGCCGCCGACGTCGTCGTGGTCTCGCCGGCCGCGCCCGGGGCACAGAACCCGGGCGGCATCAGCTATCCGACCGCGCAGCCCGGCGTGCTGGCGGTCGGCGCGTTCGGTCCGGACGGTGCGGCGATCTCGCCCGAGGCCGGCGACCATCTACGGGTGGCCGCACCGGGGCGGGGACTGGTCAGCCTGGCAGCCGGTACGGACGGAAAGGTCGGCCATGCGGCACCGGTCGACGACCCGGCGTACGCAGCGGCGTACGTGGCCGGCACCGCGGCACTGGTCCGGTCGTACCGGCCGGGGCTGAGCGCGCCCGAGGTGGTGACCCGGATCGAGCGGACCGCCAGCCGGGTGGCGACCGCCGGCCGGCATCCCCAGCTCGGCTGGGGCATGGTGGACCCGTACCGGGCGGTCACCGAGGAGGGCGTCGGCCGTACCGCCGGCACCGGGGAGGATGCCCCGCAGCTGGTGGCTGCCGCCCGCCCGACCAACGAGAACGAGCTGGACGGCCGCATGGTTGCCCTGGTTCTGGCCGGACTCGGTGCTGCTCTCGCCGTCGGCATCGGTACGGCTGTCGTGCGCCGGGGCCGGGCTCGTGGCTGGCGCCCCGGACCGTAGGGGGCGGCCCGGTGCGGGGCGACCCCACCGACTGCTAATGCCAGGCGATGCCCGTGCCGTACGCCTGGATGAAGTGGTCGGCCGAAAGGGGACTGTTGAATGCGTACTTGTTGCCGATGAACCGTACGCCGACGACAGCGTGGAAGCCATTGCTGATTGCCGCGTCCGTTATTCCCTGGTAGGCCTCGGCGATCGAACGCGCTGGATGTGAGCAGACAATTCCGCTGTGTGCCACCGTGCGACCTGACATGTGCGGAATGGTGTCCGTGGTGGACATCGGAACAGGAGGCTGATTCACGTCGGTGACGCTACCCGACCACGGCCCAACCGGCGGGCGACATCCGAGATCAATACTGTTGGGTGGTCGGTACGCAGCGGCTGGAGCCGCCCACGACCACGTCCCCGGTCTCGTCCCGGGCGATGTGCACACCGAGGTTGGCCCCGTCCCGCTGGAACTGGTAGGCCACCTCGGCATCGCTACTGCGGTCGGTGCTCCGCCAGCCCTCCGCCACCAGCGCGGGAACCACCTCGGTCAGCAGGAGCTCGATGGCACCGGGTGCGGCGGCCACCCGCAGGTTGTATTCCCAGCGCACCGACTCGCTCGGCGTACCCGCTGGTCGGAACGGGTCGCATTCCATCTGCTCGTCCCGGCTGATCCGGGATTCGCCGAAGTGGGCGGCGATGCCGTCCAGTACGGCCCGCAGCGGTGCGGCGACGGCGGTCAGCGGCTCGAAGTCGATCGGTGGTGGCATCACGGCGTCGACGCTACCGGTACCACAGCGCCACCCGTGAACACGTTGTAGATGTTCCACCAGGCGTCGGAGTGGTAGATCAGCACGTCGGAGTGGGCCGCCTTACCCTCCAGCGGCCGGCCGTCGGGGTAGTTGCCGGTCTCCAGCCGGACCACACCGGGAAACTCGTCGGGATCGGCGCCGTGGCCCCAGTTGAAGATGTTCACGTCCCGTACCCAGGCGATCGGGTCGCCGGGTGCGGTCATCGAGTACCGCTGGACGTTCGACTGGGCCGGACGCAGATCCTCCGGACCGTCCACGTTGTGCCCCATGCCCGCCGACTCGATGTGCAGTACGCGGTTCGCGTCCAGCCCGAACTGCTCGGCCGTGCCGACCACCGCGCCGCCGTACGAGTGGCCGGCGTAGGTGACCTGGATGTTGTTGCCGGCCGCCGCAGAACCGCCGATCTCCGTCCGCAGCTCGCGGGAGAAGTCGGCCAGGCGTGGTCCGAGGTCGTCGGCGAAGCGGGCCGAGGGGGCCTGGGGGAACAGGTTCGACGGAAGGTCGCCGTCCATCCACAGGACGACCGCCAGGTCCCGCTTGGGGGCCGCGTCGACGAAACCGGCCATCGTGTCGTGGTAGCGCTCGAAGGTGGCCAGCTCGGAGTAGGTGCCCGGTACGAACACCGCGACGTTGCGGGTGTTGGGCCCGATGTCGCCGACCAGTTCGACCATCGAGCCGTCACCGGACGGGTCGAACGACAGGATCTTGCGATGTTCGGAGAGCACGTTCTCGTACAGGTCGATGCGGGCCTGCGACTTCTCGATGTCCTCGCGGATGAAGCGCTCGGCGGCGGGGTCCCGGTGGTACGGCGGGCCGTCCAACTGTGCCTTGAGGTCGGCCAGGCGCTGCCGTTCGGCGGTCAGCGCGTCGCTGATTGCCTGACGGTTGGCGGCGATCCGGTCGGCGAACGGGGCTGATCCAGCCGGTGCCGACCCACCCCGGCTGGCCTGGGCCTGCGCGTTCGCTCCGCCCAGCAGGCTCAGGAAGTTCTGGCTGACCCGGGCGTCACCCTGCCGGTAGTTGGCCACCGAGGCGGTTATCCCGGCCGCCAACCGGCGGGTGCCGGTGGTGGCGGCCTCCATCTCGGCGGTGCTGGTCTGGAGGCTGGTGCCGTGGGCCTGCAACGCCCGCTGGGACTGTGGCAGCAGCCCGAACGCCTCGGCGGCGACGACCGGTGTGGAGAACCTGGACCGTACGGCGCTCAGCTGGTCCGCTCCGCCGGTCAACTCGGAGGCGGCCGTGTCGAGTGCGGCCGGGACGGCCCGGAAACCGGTGGCGGTCATGACCAGGGCCGGTTGTTCGTCGGGTTCTGGGCCGGCTCGATGTCCTCACCGATGACGGACGGGGTGACCATCGACTGCTCACCCCAGACGTCCTCGGTCTCGATCAGCCAGGGGGGAATCCGCCGGCCGCCGGCCGCGTCGGCCGCGCCCATCGGGGCGAACGGCATGGCGGGCATGAAGCCGCCGGCCATGCCCTTGGCACCCGCTGCGGCAGCCATCCCGGCGGCACCGGCGAGTCCGCTGGCGACCGGCGCGTTCGGCTGTCCGGCCAGTGCCTGGTTGGCTACCGGTGTCTTGTCGGGGCCACCGCCACCGCCGAACCCTCCACCGCCACCACCGCCGCCTGCGCCGCCGGTGCCGAGGGAGGTGTCCTTGAGGTTGGTGGCGGGCTTCTTGTCGTCGGTCTTGTTGCCCGGCAGCAGCCTCGGCAACATGCTGGTGAACCGGCCCCCGAGCGCCGCCGACGCCGCCGCGAGGCCGGCGGTGAACATCGTGCTGAAGAGTGGCGGGGTGGTCGGGGTGACCGGCTTGGTCGGATCCGGCGTGGTTCCGTCCGACGGGAGCACCCCGGGCTGGGGAACCGGTGGCAGCGTCGGCGACCCCGGCGCGGGCTGGGTGTCCGGCGGTACGGTGGTCGGCCGGCTGGCGGCGGTCGGCGCGACGGGCATCGAGTCCTCGGCGACCGTGTACTGCCCGGCCAGCGTGGTCATCACCTGTACCGCCTGCTGGTGGGCCGCGTTGGCGGCGGCCTGGGCCTGCTGGTGGGCCTTGACCTGGTTGATCGCATCCGACTGCTGCCGGTGCAGCGCCTCGACGGTCGCCGGCGGGGTCTCCACGGGCAGGATGAGTGGGGTCGTCGCGGCGGCGATCACCGACGGGGCGAGATCGGGTACGGCCTGCGGGGCGGGCATCGCCTTGCGGGCGGTTTCGAGCGCGTCGGCCGAGGAGTAGGTCAGGTCCCGGACCGCGAACGCGGTGTCGGCCACCCGCCGGATGCCCGAGGTCAGGTCGTTGATCATGCTCTTGTACTGGCGGGCCGCACCGCCGTCCCACCACTCCTCGAACTCGCGGAGTTGGCGTTCGACGTCCCCGGCCCGGTCGTGCAGTGAGTTTCCGGCGGCGTCCCAGGCGCGGGCCGCTGCCACCACCGTCTCCGGCTCGCTGGCGTAGAGCATCCGGACCAGTTCCTGGTGACTGTGCTGACTGAAGTCGCTGCGAACCCGGCTGTGGTTCTGGTTGCCCGGCATCGTCTCAGCCCTTTCCGTGCCCGCGGAAGGAGGTAGCCACACCGCTGTCGTAGTCGGAGTAGCCGTGCGCGATCATGCGGGTCACGTCGTTGGCGAACGCGATGGCCTCCCGCACGGTGTGCAGCAACTCGTGCATCTGTTCCGCTGCTGCCCGGTGCCGGCCGCTCAGCGAGTTCGCCTCGCCGAAGTCGCCCAGCAGCACCGGCTGTACGCGCAGCGCTCCCAGACTGTCGGTCGGCTTGCGCATCGCCTCAAGCTGGGTTTCCAGCTCACGGGCGAACTCCTGCAGCGATTCCAGGTGGACCCGGAACGACTCCTCTTGGGACATCGTCGCGCTCTCCTGTCTCGGAGCCCATCGGCAGGACCGTCATCGGGCCGATGCGTGGTCGACGGTGGCGCGGAGTGGGAGGGGGCCCAACCCACCCCGCGCCACCGCCAGGCTTGCTCAGGCGAAGTAGCTGGCGTTGCGGTTTTCCAGCGCCAACTGGACGTCGTGCGCCTCGTTCACCTTCGCGGAGAACTGCCCGATGATCGTGATGATCTCGGACAGCGCGGCACGCAGCCGGGTCTCGGACTGCTCGGCGGACTGACCGGCCGAGCTGCCGGAGGCGTACCAGGTCTCCTTGATCGGGCCCAGGCTGGTGTGCAGCTGGTCCATGTGGCTGTTCAGCGACTGAGCCTTGACGTGCAGCGAGTCCGCTGCGGCGCGTAGCCCCGCGAACTCGACGTTGATCACATCGGCGGTCATCTCACATCACCCCATCCGGGCAGGTCAGGCCGGCCCACCGGCGAGACGGTTGAGTACGCTGCTGCCCTCGCCGACGGCGCCCGCGAGGCCCTTGAGGGAGTCGGCGACGGTCCAGTCGCCGGTGTCGTAGTTGCGGAAGCTCTGGTTGACCAAGCCGGACATGGTCTCCAGTTCACGGGCAGCGACCCGCATGCTCTCCTGTAGCCGGTTCTGGAGCTGCCAGAACGCGGTGGCCTGGTTGCCGGAGTACCGGCTCAGCACCGAAACGAGTTCGCTCTCCAGCTCGGTCATGGTCCGGGCCGCGTTCGTCGCGGCCTCGTCGAACCCACTGACCGCTCGCGTCATCGCAGCGGCATCGCTCTTGAATCCGGGACTGGCCACGTCGGTTCACCTCCTTCAGGCGGAGTGGCGCGCCGGCTCGCGGCGCCGTACACGCTGGGGATGTTAGGTACGCGTGACCCCCTGTTAGTACGGCACAACTACCCGCCGAGGACACGGCACTATTACCCACACGGCCCAGAGAAAAAATCCAGCCGGCCCGGCGTCGGCGGCCGGGCGGCCCGGACGGCAGCTCCGGACTGACTGGTCAGGCGGTGGGTGTCGGTCATGCCGGGTCCGGTCCGGTCCAGGCGACCTGGACCAGCGAGACACCGGTACGCCGGTTCACCAGTTGCCCCCGGCCGGGCGGCTGGATGCTCGGCTTCACGTCCGCCAGCAGTGCGCCCTCGTCCCGGGGACCGGAGAGCAGCAGACCCGGGGTACCCAGGTCCCGCAGGCGCTGCATGCCCGGCTCGTAGAGGGCACGACTGGCACCGCCGGTGCGTCGGGTCACCACCAGGTGCAGCCCGACGTCCTTGGCCTGCGGCAGGAACTCCAGCAGCGGGGCCAACGGATTACGTGTCGGCGTCACCACCAGGTCGTAGTCGTCGACGAGGACGAACAGCTCCGGTCCGGTCCACCAGCTCCGGTCGCGTAGCTGCGCCGCGGTCAGCTCGGGGCCGGGCATCCGACGTTGGATGCCCTGGGCGGCCTCGGCGATGAGCTGCGTGAGGACCGGCTCGCTACCGGCGTAGCCGAGCAGGTGTGGACCGCTGAGCGCATCGAGCAGACCGCGTCGGTAGTCGGCGATGACGATCGCGGCGTCGCTCACCGGATAGCGTGCCGCAATCTGCTGGGCCAGCACCCGGAGCAGGTTCGTCTTTCCGGACTCCACGTCGCCGAAGACGATGAAGTGCGGGTCGGCGTCGAAGTCCACATAGCTCGGCCCGAGGTCGGCCTCGGCCAGGCCGATCGGCACCCGCCGGTCGTCGGACGCCGGTCCGGGCAGGTCGGTGGCGGGCACCAGCCGGGGCAGCAGCCGTACCTGCGGGGCGCGGGTCCCCCGCCAGGCGGCGTCGACCTGTTTGACCAGGTCGGCCGCGCCGGAGGGCAGGTCGCTCACCGAGTTGCCCGCGTCGATCCGGGGCAGGGCCCCGAGGAAGTGCAACTTCTCGCTGGTCAGGCCACGACCCGGGGACCGCTGCGGGACGCTGGCGGCGGCCCTGCGGTCGTACGCCGAGTCGGCCGGGTCGCCGAGCCGCAGCTCGATGTGGGTGCCGATCAGGTCACGCAGCGCCGGGCGGATCTCCATCGCCCGGTTGGCGGAGAGGACGACGTGGATGCCGAAGCCGAGGCCCCGGGCGGCCAGCGTGGTGACCGTCTCGTCCAGCGGTTCGAACTCCTGCCGTAGCGTCATCCAACCGTCGACGACCAGGAAGACGTCCCCGAAGGCGCGACCGTCGGTGGCCGGTGGCGGCTGCCGACGGAAGGTGGACATCGAGTCGATGCGGTGTTCGGCGAACAGCTGCTCCCGTTCGGCCAGCAGCACGGTCAGCTCGGCAACGACCCGGCGTACCTTCTCGGTGTCCATCCGGGTCGCGTAGCCGCTGACGTGCGGCAGGCCGGCGACCGTGGACAGCCCGCCGCCGCCGAAGTCGAGGATGAAGAACTGCAGCTCGGTCGGGGTGTGGGTGAGGGCGAGGGCGGAAACCAGGGTACGCAGCAGCGTGCTCTTGCCGCTCTGCGGTCCGCCCAGCACGAGGGCGTGCCCGGCCGCGCCGGACAGCTCCGCCCAGAACAGGTCCCGGCGCTGCTCGTACGGCTTGTCCACGATGGCCAGCGGCACGGTGAGCTGACCGTTTCCGGCCCAGCCGACCGGGCAGAAGCCGCGTTCCGGGTCGAGGCCGAGCGGGGGCAGCAGTTGGTCGAGGCTGGGCGGGTCGGCCAGGGGCGGCAGCCAGATCTGGTGGGCGGCGGGACCCTTGTCGAGCAGCCGGCCGACCATCGCGTCCAGCACGGTCTCACCGGCCGGTGCGGCCAGCCGCCCGGTGGGGGTCGCGAGGTCCGCCGTCCCGGATCCGGCGTCGGCGGCCGACTCGGCCAGTTCCAGCGGGGCCAGCCGGTACGGCAGGATGCGCCGCTCGTACGGGACGTCGGTGGTGCCGGTCGCGGCCTGCTCCGGGGGCAGTTCGCCGGAGACGTACGCGGCCTTGAACCGTTGCAGGGTGGTGGTGTCGTGCTTCAGGTACGCCGAGCCGGGCACCGAGGGCAGTTCGTACGCGTCGGGCACGCCGAGCACCGCCCGGCTCTCCGAGGCGGAGAAGGTCCGCAGCCCGATCCGGTAGCTGAGGTGGCTGTCCAGGCCGCGTAGCCGGCCCTCCTCCAGCCGCTGTGAGGCCAGCATCAGGTGGATGCCGAGGCTGCGCCCGAGTCGGCCGATCATCACGAACAGGTCGATGAACTCGGGGCGGCTGGAGAGCAGCTCGCTGAACTCGTCGATGATCACCAGTAGGGACGGCAGCGGTCGGAGCTGGGCACCCTCGGCGCGGGCGCGCTCGTAGTCGCGTACCGATGCGTAGTTGCCGGCGGCCCGGAGCAGCTCCTGCCGGCGGACGGTCTCGCCGCGCAGCGCGTCACCCATCCGGTCGACCAGGGTCAGGTCGGCGGCGAGGTTGGTGATGACCGCGCAGGTGTGCGGCAGGTCGGTCATGCCGGCGAAGGTCGCGCCGCCCTTGAAGTCGATGAGCGCGAGGTTCAGCGTCTCCGAGGAGTGGGTTGCCGCCAGGCCGGTGACCAGGGTACGCAGCAGTTCGCTCTTGCCGGAGCCGGTCGCGCCGATGACCAGGCCGTGCGGGCCCATGCCGCCCTCGGCCGACTCCTTGAGGTCCAGGTCGACGGGACGGCCGTCCGGGTCCACGCCGATCGGGATCCGCAGCCGGTCGCGGGGTGCGCGGGGCCGCCAGGTGACGGCGGTGTCGAGGTGGCGCGGATCGCCGATACCGAGCAGGTCGGACAGGCCGAACGTGGTGGCCAGTGGCTGGTCGGTACGGATCGGCGCGCCGGTGTGCAGCGCGGTGAGCTGGCGGGCGACCACCTCGGCGCCGGCCACGCTGAGCCGGTCCGGCTCGCCGACCAGGGAGACCCCGTCGGCGGTACGCATACCGAGGTGCTTCTGGGCGATGACCAGGTCGAGCGTGCCGGCCCCGTCGCCCGGGGAGCCGCCGAACTCCAGGACGGTCGTGCCGGCCAGGCCGCCGGCCGGGTCCAGTCCCGCGTCGGGCAGCGTCGACCCGCCGTCGATCAGGATCAGCAGGTGCGGTGCCTCGGGCCGGGCACCGGGCCGGAACGCACCCCGGGATCCCGGCTCGGCGGGGTCGTCGGCCAGCAGCGCGGCCAGTCCGGCGAGGGTCGGCGCGGCTAGTCGGGTCGGTCCGCTCGGGTCGGCCTGGCCCGGGTGTACGGAATGCGGCAGCCACTTGAGCCAGTCCCAGGCGTCCTGCCGGTCCGGCGCGACGCAGACGGCGACCCGCAGGTCGTCCGGGGAGTGGAAGGTGACCAGGTGGGCCAGCATGGCCCGGACGAGGTCCAGGCTCTCCGGCCGGTCGCCGGCCAGGGTGATCCGCCGGAACGAGCGTAGGGAAACGGCCACCGGCAGGTCGGCGACGGTGGCGTAGGTCCGGATGAAGTGCCGGAGCGAGGTGGAGGCGACCGGGTCGAGGTCCTCCAGCGGGGCGGTCTGCGGGGCACGCAGTGCCGTGGCCAGGCGCTGTGGTCCGGTGCCGACCCGTACCCGTCCGAAGTCCGGGTCGGTGCGGGCCCGTTCCCACAGCCGTTCGGTGCCGGCGTACGACCACAGGTCGGCCGGTTCGGGCAGGGCGGCGAGGGCGGCCTCCCGTTGCCGGGTCGCCACCTCCCGGACCTGCCCGCGCAGGCCGCCGAGGTAGCGCAGGTAGTCGCGCCGTTCGTCGTTGATCTGTGCCTTCTTGGACGCACCGCCCCGGGACAGGCCCATGACCAGCATGCCGACCATGGCGCTGAGGTAGAGCGCGCCGAAGATCCAGGTCATCGCGCCGCCGGACCGTCCGATGTAGACGAACGACATGGCGCCCATGCCCAGCATCATCGGCAGCATGAACATCAGCTGCATGCCGCCCTGACCCGAACCCCGGGGCAGGGCCGGTGGTGCCTGGAGCATGATCTCGCCGCGCGGGGGTTCGGGCAGCACGGCCCGGCGACGGAACATGTCGATCGACATCCAGCCTCCTCGGCAGGGCGTGTGTCGGTAACTCGTGGTTACTTCGACAGGGCATGTCGTGGGTAGTTTTGCCGTACAGAGCGTCGCGCGCACCAACCTACGATGGCCCGCAACCATCCGGAAACCGTGCGGACGCAGGGATTTCGCCCCGCCCCGTACGGCTGGTCCGTGTGATCGGGAAGGTGCGAACGATGACGGCAGGCTCTTCGTACAACGTGCGGCCCGATGCCGTACGCGGAGTTGTCGGCAATGTCGTCGGCATCCTGCTGCAGGTCTACAGCACGGTGATGGAGTTGGAGGCGCTGACCCTGGCGCCGACGAAGTTCGCCAAGATCGGTTCGCCGGTCGCCTCGGCGAACATCGCGATGCAGGGTCAGCTCGTCGGCACCATGCGCACGCTGCTGCAGCTGCTGCAGGAGGTCAACGACCTGGTGCACCGCAGCGCGAACGACTACGAGGCTGCCGACCGGGCGGTCGCTGCGGCGCTCGGTGGCCGGGTCGGCGAACTGGCCGGGCCGGTGACCAGCGGCGGCGAGCCGGCCGGGGCGGCACTGGCCGGATACGCGATCAACGACAGCGCCGGGGCGAACGGTGAACCCGGTTCGGTCGGCAACGTGCTCGACTACCTGACCCACGCACGACTCGGTGACCTGGCCAACCGGCCGCTGACCGAGGTCACGTTCACCGATGCCCGCGACTTCGCCGACTGGCTGGACCGCAGCCCGGCCAACCAGGAACGCGTCGGTCTGCTGGCGGTCTACTCGGGCAGCGGGCGGGACGTCTCCGGCGTGGTGAACACCGGGGACGTGGTGGTCGTGCAGCCGTACGTCGGCGACTCCGGCCCGGTGATCGGCGTGGCCGGCGCGAACGGCCAGCTCTACAACCATGGCGCGGTCGGCTCGGCCGCGCAGTTCGGGCGGGTACGGGTCTACCGGCCGATGACCGACGCCACCCCGCTGTGGTGAACGACCATCCCGCTGTGCCGACCAACCACAGCGACGACGTGATGCCGAGAGAGGTGCGCCGTGTTTGACATCCCCAACTCGGGCGCGATGGACGCCGCAGCCGGGGGCCGTGGGCCCAGCACCGTCGCACTGCCCTCGATCGTCGGTGGTGACCCGGCGGCGATCCTCGCCCACGCCGCCGCGCTGACCACCCGGGTCGCCAAGCTGATCACCCTCCTCGCCGACCTGGAACGGGCCCGCGAGCAGTTGCGCGACGTGTGGTCCGCCGGCTCGGCCAGCGAGTCGGTGCTCCAGAAGCTCACCAAGTCGTTCGGCACGTTCCAGCAGATCATCCAGACGGTGACCAACGGCATCCGTGAACTGGAAGGGGCCGCCGCCCAGATCACCACCGCGCAGGCGGCGTACCGGGCCGTGGTCAGCGCGATCAACCCGACCGTCGCGGCGTTGATGTCCAACCCGTACACCCGGGCGGCCGGACGGGCCCTGGCGGTCAGCACCACCGGCATCCTCAAGGCGTTCCTCACCGGCATCGGCGGCATCCTCACCGCCATCGGCGCCACCAACCTCGGCCGGATCCTCACCGGCCTGGCCACCATCGTCACCCAGGTCGAGGAGCTGTTCTCCAAGAACAACGACAGCGGATCGTCGACCGGCGCCACCGTGCCGACCGGAATCGCGAACGCGCCGGTGACCTCGCCGCCGCCGATGAGCAGCGTCGCCACCGGCGCCGGGCAGTGGGCGCTCGGCAGCGGCAGCGGAACGTCCGGTGGGGGCGGGATGCCGAACTTCTCCGGCGGCGGCTACCCCGGCGGGGGGTCGCTCACGAACTACCTGCCCCCGGCGTTGGGCGGCGGCAACGACCAGTGGGTCGCCGTCGACCGGGGCCAGTCGACGCTGCCGAACACCCCGGCGGGCAACACCCCGTCGAACGGCGGGGTGAACGTCGTACCGACCCCGGGGGACACCGGCGGGTCGACGCCGGCACCCGGCGGCTCGGACGGCGACAACGACGTCACCATCACCGCCAGCAAGGGCGACCTGAAGGTGACCGTCGAGGTACCGGTCGACACCGGCCGTGCCTTCGACATCGAGGTGTCGGCCAGTTCCGGCGGGCAGACCGTCGAAGCCGACGTGAGCGTGGACGCCGACGGTTCGGTCAAGGTGGGCTGACCGGTGGGCACCGCGTCGCTTTCGGGCAGTCTCGTCCTGGACCTCTCGGGTGCGCTGTCCGGGCTGCTCAACCGGTACGCCGAGGTGCTCACCGAGTACCGCCGCCGGATGACCGGGGACCCCACCGGGCTGTGCGCGGTGGCCCAGTCGTACCGGTCGATCGCCGACCAGGCGGCCGGGGTCTCCAGCGACCTGCACCGGCAACGGTCCCAGCTGGCGACGCACTGGTCCGGGGCGGCGTACGACGCGTACGGCACTGCCACCGTCCGGGTCACCACCGGGCTGGACGGCACCGAGGCCCGGCTGCGCCGGCACGCTGCCGCGCTCGACGACGCGGCCGGTGCACTACGGTCGGCGGCCAGCGGTACCGACGGCGTCATCACCCAGTTCCGTAACTCGGCCCAACTGCTCGTCGCCTACGCCCGCGCGGTGCCGCGCAACCAGATGATGGCCCTGATCCGGCAGGCCCGCCAACTCGGTGAGCAGGCCGTGGCCGCCGTCCGGGGCCTGTACGACACCCTCGGCACCGCACTGGTCCGGGTCGCCGCCGAACTCGACGCACCCAGCGCCCAGGCCACCCCGGCCCAGATGACCGCATCGACCGAGCAGGGGCGGGCTGCCGCCCAGGCCGTACGGGCGGCGTTGGACGGCGACTCCTCGCCGGACGGGTTCCGGCAGGCGATGGCCCAACTCGGTACGGTCACCGACCGGCTGCGCAGCAGCAACCCGCCGTCGGCCGCGGACAAGGCGTACCTGACCGCGTTCTACGCCGAACTCGGCGACCGGCTGTTCGACCTGCCCGGCTACATCAACGCGTCGGAACACCGCTACCAGACCAGCCTGTTCGGGCTCTTCGGCGAGACCGCGCCCGGGTTCAACGCCACCGACCGGCAGGCGATGCTCGGTACGGTCGGCAACGGCATCCTGGCCCTGTCGCAGCAGTCGGCCGACCTGCCCGCCGCCGTACGGGACCTGGTGTTCACCCGCGCCGCCACCGAGACCAACATCGGCACCGACTCGTTCGGGTTCACCCGTGAGGTCTCCGGCGGATCGGGCCAGCCGCTGACCGGGGTGCTCGGTGGAACGGTCTACACCAACCGGCTCGACGTGCCGCAGTATGCCCAGTGGGAGGCGTTGTCGCAGTTCACCAGCGCCGCAGACCGGAACATGGTGGGCGGCGCCGACTTCTCCGCTGCGATGACCCGCCGGGTCGGCGAGATCGCCGACGTCACCCAGCGGCTCGATGACATTTCCAGACTCAAGCCCTCGGACCCGGGGTACTACGTGTCGACCAACGACGCCGTGCTCTGGGACAAGCCGCGGGTGGACGCGACGTTGTCCTCCATGCTCGACGTGTCCACCCGCAACCACGTCGCCAATGCCACGCTGGCAGGCGACTCCGCCACGCTGAGCCACCTCAGCGGCTTCGCGTGGGCGGATGATGGTCGCGCCGCGGGCCGGGTCGTCGACTGGATCGGTGCCGGGACCGCCGATCCGACCCGACACGACCTGGCCCGCGGCGCGTACGTCGACCTCACCCAGACCATGACCGACCCGTCCGTGTACCAGCAGATGATGGCCGGGATGCGGGAGAACCCGCACTTCTCCGAGGCGGTCGCCCGAGCCACCGTGCCCAACCTCGACCTGTACGCCCAACCACTGGACGGACTGGACACCGATCCCCGGGCCGGGCACATCGGTGGCACCGACGCCCGACACATGTTGATGCTGGCCGAAACCACCCAGGGCGGGCGCGACCAGATCAGCGCGGGTGCCGACCTCTACAAGGAGTACCTGCTCCGCCAGGCCGACGCCGGGACGATCCCGATGGAACAGGCGGGCCGGTACGCCGGCAACGTCGACGGGCTCACCAACGCGGCGGCGGCCAACGCCATCTGGTACGCCAACGTCTCCGACGCCGAACAGGCCACCAGGGTGGCGCAGGAGGCGTACACCCGGCAGATGGCGATCGCCAACGCGGTCAAGGACGTGGTCGGCTTCGGCGCGGGTACGGTTCCGCAGGTCGGCTTGTTCGCCGGCTTCGCGGTCGGCCAGGCCGGCAACCTGATCACCGGAGCCATGCAGGCACCGGCCGTGGTGCACCCGACCAGCCTGCCGACCGACGTCTTCCACCATCCACAGTTCACCGGGAACGGGGCCGTGTACACGGCCGCGAGTGACCTGGCCGGGTACGAACTACGGAACGGCGGCAACGCGCCGAACGTACCGGTCGGGTCGATGCACGGCGCAGCCGCCGAGGAAGCCGTACGGTGGGCTCGCGCCGATGCCGGGCGGGCCGACTACCTGGACGCCTACAACACCGCGGCGCACTACGTGTACCTGGAGAACCTGGCCACCCAGACACGCGAGTCGATCCAGTACGACGTGCAGGGGCGGCGACCGTAGAACCGGAGGTAGGAAGGCATGGAACCGGCGATCGAGGAACTGATGGCGCAGGTGCGGGAGCAGCAGCAGCGCATCGAGGACATCCAACGTTCCGTCGAGGCGATGGAAATCACCGGGTACGCCGGCAACGGTGACGTCACCGTGAAACTCAAGGGAGACGGCCGGTTCACCGACGTGTCGATCGACCCGCAGGTGCTCCGCCGGTACGACGCGCAGACCATCGGCCAACTGGTGCTGGAAGCCGTCAACAACGGGCTGGCCAAGTTGGCCGCCGCCAGTGAGGCGAAGTACGGGCCGCTGCTGACCGAGGCCGAGTAGTGCTCTCCACGATCGCACCCCGACGGGTGACGGTGGTGGCACCGCACTCCCGCCTGGACGTGTCGTTGCCGGTACAGAGCACCGTGGCCGAGCTGGTGCCGCAGCTGGTCCGGTTGCTCAGCACCGACGCTGACCGGGGAGGTGGCGCAGGCTGGGAGCTGCGTCGCCTGGGTGGGCCACCGCTGGACAGCGCCGTCACGGTGACCGGTGCCGGGATCCGCGACGGCGAGGTGCTCTACCTCAGCGTCGTCGACCGGCGGGCCACCCCGATGCTCTTCGACGACGTGGTCGACGCGATCGCCAGTGCCGCCGCCGATCGGCCCGGTGTGTGGCGGGCGACGGCGTCCCGCAACGTCGGCGGTGCGGTCGGTGCACTGGCGTTCACCGCCGTCGCCGTGGCGGTGGGCTTCAGCGGGCTGTCCGCGTCGACCGTCGCGCTGCTGTCCGGGGCGCTCGCCCTGGCACTGCTGATCGCCGGTGGAGCGCTGTCCCGGGCCTTCGGTGACCGGGGGCTCGGTGCGGTGGTGACGATCGGTGGCCTGCCGGCCGCGCTGGTCGCCGGGCTCACCGTACTGGCCCCGGACGGCCAACCGGCACTGGCGTTGACCTCCGGCCGGCTGGCCCTGGCCGGCACGGCGGCCACCGTGTACGCCGCGCTGGCCGCAGTGGTGGTGGCCGAACAGCGGTTCGCGGCAGCCGCCGTCGCCGCCGCTGTCGGTGGTCTCGGTGCCTTCGCGATCCTGCTCACCGGGGCCGGGCCCGCCTCGGTCGCGGCGATCGTCTGCTGTGCGGCGGTGATGGCCAGCCCGGTGCTGCCGATGCTGGCCCTGCGGCTCGGCCGGTTGCCGCTGCCCAGCGTGCCGACCGACGTCGAGGCGTTCCGCCGGGACGAGACCCCGACGCTGGGGCCGGAGATGGTCGGTGACACCGATGCCGCCGAGCGGATCCTGACCAGTCTGTTGTGCGCGTTGGCGGCCATCGTGGCCTGCTGCGCCGGCGTGCTGCTGATCACCGGTGACCGGTGGTCGTGGGCGCTGGCCGGGCTCGCCGGTACGGTGCTGGTGCTGCGGGCCAGGGCCTACGTCGGGATCGGCCAGCGGGCGGTGCTGTTGCTGGCCGGGGCCACCTCGATACTCGGTGCCGGGGTCCGGGTGGGCCTGGCCGGGGACTCGGGTACCCGGCTGCTGCTGGCCGGACTGCTGGCCTTCGTGGGCGTGGTGTGCGCGACGTACGCGGTCCGCGCACCGGCCGGCTCGCCGTCGCCGTACTGGGGTCGGCTGCTGGACGTGGTGGAGTTCCTGGCACTGGTCAGCCTGGTTCCGGTGGCGGGCGCGGTGCTCGACGTCTACGGCGCGGTACGCGCGTGGGGTGGCTGAGGCTACGGCGCGGTACGCGCGTGCGACGGTTGGGTCGGCCGGTCCGGTTGGGCCGGCTGGATCGGCCGGGTCGGCTGGGGCAGCCGCAGGCCGGCCAGTGGCAGGGTCTCCCAGGCTGCCACGGCGTGTGCGCCGTGCAGGGGCACCAGCTTTCCCCCGAATCCGGCCGTGGCCTGCCGTACCACCTCGGCGACCGCCTCGGGAGTCGGGCCGGCGGGCACACCGAGGCGGACCAGCATTCGGGTACGGGTGCCACCGCCGCGCTGCCGGTCCAACCGCACCGAGACCGCGCTGACCAGGGCGGGTGCCTGGCCGTGCTGGCGCAGCAACCGGCCCACCTCGGTCCAGCCCCGGGGCGAGCGGCGGGGCCGGTAGCAGACCTGGTGCAGCATGCCCAGCGACCAGTAGCGCCAGTGCTCGGTGCTGGCCTCGTCCGCCCGGCGGGGGTCGACCCCGAGCGCCACGGCCCATTCGTCGCGCAGTTGGGTGCCGTCGGGCAGCGTCGCCTGGTGACCGGCGGCCCGCAGTTCGGTGGCGATGCGCAGTGCGGCCGTGCCGGTGGCCCGGACCAGGCCGGTCGGCCCGCCGCCACGGGCAGCCACGGCCCGGGACGCGTGCTCGGGGTCCATCCGGATGGCCAGCCACCGGGCCGCCTGGCCGGTGATGGGCGAGGTCCAGTCGACGAGTTGCAGCCCGGACAGGGGCAGGTCGGGGTCGTCGTAGCCGGCCGACAGTTGGCGCACCAGATCATCGAGGTCGCCGGTGGGGTCGACCCGCAGCAGGGCACTCCAGGACCTTCCGTCGCCGGTCAGACCGGCCCGATTGCCGGCCCGGTCGGCATGCGTACGGGTTGCCAGGGCAGGCAGCACAGGCAGCGCATGCCGGGTCCGACGCCGGAAGCGGCGGCGTACCAGCGCCCACTCCGGCAACCATCGGCCCTGGACCCGTACGCCGGTGCCGGCCACGACGAGTGCGGCCAGCCCGGTGGCGGTGCCACCCACCGCGTCGAACGGGCCGCCGGCGGCGACCGCACCCAGCGCCGCCGTCTGCCACAACGCGACCTGTCCGGCGTGTACGCCCAGCCAGCGACGCCGCCCGACCGGCGGCGCCGGCAGCGGTACGGGTCCGGGGCGGACGGTCGGCTCGGACGAACTGGCCGGTTCTACGGCCGGTACGGCAGTGGGCATGGCACGGTCCTCTCGGCGACTCATTGCCGGCTGGCTATACCTTGCACCCGTATTTCTAGTGCACCGGACGGGTGCCACACCACCCGGGAGACGATCTGATGTGGACGCAGCGGGACCAGTTGCAGGCGTACCAGTTCCTGCGTCGCCGGCTCGTCTCGGCGTTGCAGGTCGGCGACGCCAACCATCCCGTGTCACCCAGCCGGCGGCTGGTCATCGGCTGTGCCCTCGGGGCCGCCGCGGCGCTGCTGGTGACCGCCGGATTCGGCGTGTACGGGTTGTTGCGTCCCGGCGCGAACAGCGACTGGCGCAAGCCCGGCCAGGTGGTGATCGAGAAGGAGACCGGTGCCGCGTTCGTGATGGGTTCGGACGGGCTGCTGCATCCGATGCTCAACTACACCTCGGCCCGGCTGTTGGCCGGTGGTGACGGCACGGCCACCCGCCAGGTGTCCCGCAAGTCCATGGCGGCGGCCCCGCGCGGGGTTCCGTTGGGCATTCCGGGGGCACCGGCCTCGTTGCCGGCGAAGGAACAACTGCTCACCCGACCGTTCACCGTCTGCGTCCAGGCGGTCCAGGGGCGGCCGGCGGGCACCCCGCCGACCACCACAGCCCTGGCCGGAGTGGCTCCGACCGGCGTACCGGTCGATTCGGGGGCGGCCCTGGTCGTGGTCGAGCCCGGCGGCATCCGGTACGCGGTGGTGGCCGGTCAGCGGCACCGGATCACCGACGCGGTGACGGCGATGGCGCTCGGGTACGACGCTGTCCGCCCGCTGCCGGTCAGCGCGGCCTGGTTGAGTGCCGTGCCGGTGGGGCCGGACCTGCGACTGATCACGGTGCCGAGGGCCGGTACCGACGGGCCGCAGGTCGGTTCCCGGAACACCCGGGTCGGGCAGGTGCTGGCCGCGACGACGGTCGGTGCGGAGGACCGCTACTACCTGGTACGCGCCGACGGCATCGTGGCCATCAGCCAGACCGAGGCGGCACTGGTGCTGAGCAACCCGGCCAACCGGGCGGCGTACACCGGTGGACCGGCCCGTGAGGTGCCGGTGCCCGCCGTCGACCTGGCAGAGGTGGTCATCGCCGGCAACTCGGGTTCCGGTTCGGCCACCGCTTCGGAGTCCGGTACGACCACCGGCTATCCGGCCCGGTTGGCCCGACCGGTCGAGCCGGGTGACGGGGCTGCCGCCTGCACCACCCTCGACGGTGGTCGGGCCGTGGTCCGACTGGCCGGCTCGATCGGCGTACCTGCCGGGGCGCAGCCGGTCACGGCGGGCGGTGGGGCACGGGCCGACGCGGTGTACGTACCGGCGGGCCGGGCCGCGGTGGTCCGGGAGCAGCCGTCGCCACAGGCCGGCCTCGGCACCGTCTATCTCCTGACCGACCAGGGAATACGTCATCCGGTGCCGAACGGCGACGCGCTGAAGGCGCTCGGCTACGGGGCGGTACGACCGACCCCGGTGCCGGCGTCCGTGCTGGCGCTCTTCCCGACCGGCCCGGTTCTGGACCAGGCGGGTGCCCAGCGGGTCGTGCCCGTGACGACGGCGACGGGAGGGGGACAGTGACCGGGACGTCGACCATCGAGGTGTCGGTGGTGGAGGATCATCCGCTCTACCGGGCCGCGCTGGTCCGGGCGCTGGGGGACGCGCCGGACGTACGGGTCAGTGTGACGGCGCGCTCGGTGGAGGAGTTCACCGCCTATCGGCAGCCCGCTGGCGGGGTGGTGATCCTCGATCTGAAGCTGCCGGGGGTGCACGACTCGGCGGCGGTCGTCACGGTCACCGGCATGGGCCACCGGGTGCTGGTGGTCTCGGCCCACGGTGACCAGGCCGACGTGCTGGGCGCGATCGCGGCCGGTGCCCGGGGCTATCTGACCAAGGACTCGGATGCCGACGAGATCCTGCGGGCCGTACGCGAGATCGCCGCTGGCAACACGTACGTCTCGCCGACGCTGGCGTCCATCCTGTTGGACTCCGCCCGTAACCGGGGCACGGTGTACCGGGTGCCGTTGTCGGACCGGGAGCGCCAGGTGCTGTCGCTGCTGGCCGCTGGCGAACGGGACCAGGACATCGCCGACGCGCTGGCGATCAGCGTCCGTACGGTCCGCTCGCACCTGGACCGGATCCGGGAGAAGACGGGCCGGCGACGGCGGCCGGAGTTGACCCGGCTGGCCATCGAGGAGGGCATCGTCGCGCCCGCCCCGGACCGCTGACCGGCTGTTACGTCCAGGATCGCTCGCTGTGCCGTCTCCGGGACCGGGGACGGCGGCCGGCACCGCCCGGCTCAGCCGGGTCGGACACCGTCGAGGACGAAGCTGACGGTACGCCGGGCGAAGTCCTCCCCGACCGGTGTCTGACGCAGGACCACCCGTACCCACACGGCCCCGGCGAGTAGGTCCACCAGCAGGGTCGGGTCGGTGTCGGGTGGGAGTTCGCCCCGGGCGGCGGCACGTTCGAAGACAGGGTTCTCCCGGGCCAGCCGGTCGGCGAAGAACGTACGTGCGGTGGCGGCGAGTTCGGGGCTGTGCGCGGCGGCGGCGAGGGCCGCGACCGCGATGTCGGCGGCGGGGGGCTTGGTCAGCAGGGCCAGGATCGCCTCGACCAGGGCTTCCAGGTCGCCTCGCAGACTGCCGGTGTCGGGTACGTCGAACCGGAGCGTCGGTGTCCCCATCAGGGCCGCACCGAGCAGGGCCGCCTTGGACGGCCACCACCGGTAGATCGTGGTCTTGTTGACGGTCGCGCGTTCCGCGACCGCTTCGATGGTCAGTCGTTCGTAGCCGTTCTCGGCCAGCAGGCTGAGCGCGGCGTCGAAGATCTCCCGCTGCCGGCGCGGGCCGTCGCCACGCTGCCGCTCGCGCTGCCCGGTGCCCGGTGCGCCCTTCCCGGTGCCGTCGATCACCTGGTCACCCTAGTACTCCAGCGCCGCTCGGCTTCGAGTCGGCGCTGGAGTACCAGGTGATCCTTCGAGTAGTGGCGTCAGCCGCGCGTCTGGCGGAAGCGCTGCACGATTTCGCTGCCGGCGACGACGAGCACGCCCAGCACCGCGACGGTGTAGAAGGCGTCCGGCACGGTCCAGTCCTTGTTGAAGCTGGCCAGAAACTCCGGGTTGAAGAACTTCTGCTGGTAGAGGATCCAGGCCAGCGGTAGCGCGAAG
The DNA here is from genome assembly GCF_042679305.1 of Micromonospora sonneratiae. Classification (NCBI taxonomy): domain Bacteria; kingdom Bacillati; phylum Actinomycetota; class Actinomycetes; order Micromonosporales; family Micromonosporaceae; genus Micromonospora; species Micromonospora sonneratiae. The sequence continues at coordinate 155,553 of NZ_JBHTMP010000010.1, forward strand.
ACAACCTGCGCGACTGCGTGCAGCGTGGCCAGCGGGACGGTCCACTTGCGGGTGGCGAACCAGACCAGATCGAGCACCACGAGGGCGGCCAGACCGGCCAGGATGGGCCAGATCCAGCCCGACCACAGCGCCGGGTCGAGCACCTGGAGTCGGTCACCGTCGTCGGTCCGGTACGGCTTGGCGGTGGACTGCCAGACGATCAGCCCGATCAGCGCGGTGTGCCACGCTGCGGAGGCAACTGCCTCTACCCCGCCCTTGTCCGTCTTACGGATCTCGGGCAGTTGGTCGGGCGTCCACTCCTCGGTGCTCTTGAGCACCTCGTTGCGGTGGCGGGACCGTTCGATCAGGGCGAACACCACGGTGAGCCAGGCGATCATCTGCGCGCCGACGGTGAGCAGCGCACCGATGCCGCTGCCGATCGCTGAACCCAGGTCGTTGTTGTCGAGTACGTCGATCACCACGATGACGGCGGTGACCACGGGTAGCACGGTGGAGAGCAGGAGCCTCAGCAGGCGGACGTACGCCGGGTAGAGCTCGGGTCCGATCAGCGCGAGTGGCCGGCCGGCGTAGCGGGCGGCGAGCCGGATCGGGTCGCCCATCTCGGTGAGCACCTCGCGCTCGGCTGCCGCCGGGTCGGCCGAGTCGCGCGCATCGACGGTGTCGGCGATGGTGGTACGCAGTTCTTCGGCGACGTCGTCGCGCTGGTCGGCCGGAATCCGCCGTACGACCTCGTGCACGTACCGCTCGGTCAGCGTGTTCGTGCTCATCAGTTCTCCTTGGTCAGTCGTGAGATCGAGGTGACGAGGTCCTGCCATTCGCGTACCAGGCCGGCACGTACCCGGGAGCCCTCTGGGCTGGCCCGGTAGAACTTCCGTGGGCGGGACTCGTCCGTGTTCCACTCGCTGGTGAGCAGGCCCTGCTTTTCGAGGCGGCGTAGCAGCGGATAGAGGGTGTTGCCGTCGACGGTGACCCCGGCGTCGTTGAGCGTCTCCAGCAACGCGTAGCCGTACTGCGGCTCGTCGAGTAGGGCGAGGCAGGCCAGCACGACCGTGCCGCGACGCAGCTCTTGAGCCTGACTGAGGATCAGTTCTTCTGCGGTCACAGGAGACACGATACTGTGTGCTGCACACTAATGTCTAGTGCGATTTGCTGTGCGAGATCCATTAGTTGGTCAGGAGTCGAGGATGGCCAGGTCGAGCTGGCGGAGCCGGTCGGGGTCGGCGAGGATGTCGATCGCGCTGATCCTTCCGTTCGTGATCGTGAAGCTCATGACCGAAACCGGCTGGCCGTCGGCGGTGTTGACCAGCCCGGCGACTCCGTTGACCAGCGCCGGTGTCGAGCGGAATTTGCCGAACCGCCGGAAGGTGATCGCCTGCCCGGCCACTGTCGTCGCCCCGCGGACCACCCGCAGTCCGGCGCCGGACCGGCCGGTGTCGGCGCGCAGCACCACGTCGGGGTCGAGGACGGCGACCAGCGCGTCGAAGCCACCACCGTGTGCGGCGGCCAGGAACGCGTCGACCACCTTGCGCTGCCGGTTCAGGTCGGGGTCCGGGGCCGGAGCCGCCCCCTGCACCCGGCGGCGGGCGCGGCTGGCCATCTGCCTGGCGGCGGCCGGGGTACGCCCGACGATCGGAGCGATCTCCTCGAAGGGCACCGCGAACATGTCGTGGAGTACGAACGCGAGTCGTTCGGCGGGATTGAGCGTCTCGAGTACGACCAGCAGCGCCAGCCCGACCGCGTCGGCCAGCAGGGCCGTGTGTTCGGGGTCGACGGCGTCGGTGTGACTGATGAGCGGGTCCGGCAGCTGCTCGGGTATCGGGTCCTCGCGCCGTGAGCTGCGGGAACGGAGCATGTCGAGGCACACCCGGCCGACGACGGTGGTCAGCCAGCCGGCCAGGTTCTCCACGTCGTCGGTGTCGGGACGGCTGAGGCGTAGCCACGCTTCCTGGACGGCGTCGTCCGCCTCGCTGAGCGAGCCGAGCATCCGGTAGGCGACCGCCTTCAGGTGGCTGCGGTGTGCTTCGAACCGGTCCGCCAGGAAGTCGGGTTCGTCCATCGGTCGCATCTCCTTCGTCGGGTCCGTCAGTGCAGTGACGAACGAAAGCCGGTCGGTGTGACGAGCCTTGGTGGATCACAACGCAACGTTGCGTTGCAATTCGGCTTTCCCGTCGCTACGGTCGAAGCAGCAGAACCCGTCGGCGGGGGAGGAACGGATGGATGTCGAGGCAGGCGCTCAGCTGCCCGTGGTGTTCGTGCACGGCCTACGGGTCAGCGGCACCATGTGGCAGCCACTGATCCGGGTGGTCGGGCAGCACCACCCGTCAGCCGCACCGGACCTGCCCGGACACGGGCGTCGACGTGGTGAACCGTTCACCGTCGAGGCGGCGGTCGAGGTCGTGGCCGACACGATCGACCAACTCGGCGGCCGGGCCCTTGTCGTCGGGCTGTCCCTGGGCGGCTACGTCGGAATCGCCACGGCTGGCCGTTACCCGGACCGGGTGGCGGGACTGGTCGCCGTCGGCTGCACCGCCCGTCCGGTCGGGGCGTTCGCCGTACTGTTCCGCCAGGTCGCCCGACTGGCCGGCTGGTACCCCGAGGTCGGCAACCGGCTCAGCGTACGGGCTTTCCGCCGGGTGTTGCCCGCGCCGCTGGCCGGGGCGATGGTCGCGGGTGGACTGTCCTGCGAGGTGCTGCCACAGGTCGTCGACGGGGTGACCCGGCTGGACGTGCTCGGCCTGCTGTCCGCGTACCCGGGTCGGGTCTGCCTGGTCAACGGCGCGCGCGACCACTTCCGGGCCGACGAGCGACACTTCCTGGATGCCTGCCGGGACGGCCGTCTCGTGGTGCTGCCACGTCGTGGGCACATCGACTGTCTCGTCGAGGTCGAGGCCCTCGCCGGGATCGTGACGGAACTGGCCACCCCGCCTGTCAGATCATGACCGGCCCGGTGGTTCCAGGCCAAGGCGTACGAAAATCGGCCGTCGCTCTACTGCGTCCCCGGCTGCGTTGAGCTGGTATCCGTCGAGCCAGGTCCAGCCTCGGTAGGTGGGCCAGTCGTGGGTGTGGTTGTCGGCGGTCTGGTTACGGTGCCGTCCGTTCTCAGGGCGGTCATGGAGACGTAGTACAGCCGTGGGCCGGACGGGTAGGGCGGTGGTTCGTCGTCCCAGCCGCCCACGAGGGCCATGATTTCCCCGTCGATGACGGTGATCGATCCGGTGTCGTGTACCCGTAGGCGTAGGACCCTGGGCGGGTGGTCGTAGTCGGGGCCGGTGTCGCGGTACTGCCCCTGCGGTACGACGATCGTGTCGCCGCGTTGGACCAGTTGGGTCAGCTCTCGGCGTAGCTTTTCTGCCTCGTGTGGGGGTTGGCTGAACACCTGCACGAAGGTTGGTTTCATTTCGTGGCTGCCCTGATCGAGCGTGTGATTGCGTCTCGCTTTACCCGTATCTCGACGCACGGGGTGTGGTTTTCGGTGTCCGGGCTGGTGCATTTCAGTTCGTGTCCGACGATCCACACGGAGGTTTCTGTCGCGGTGGCGGTGTCGGTGTGGGCTACCGACACGATTACGTATCTGAAGTAGGTGGGGTCGTTGCCGTTCGGGTGGTACCAGTCGTCGGGGTGCAGATAGAGCCGGGTACCGGCGGGGATGTCGGTCGTGGGTTCCTCTTTGTCGGCCGGGTCGAGTGGCACGAACTCGAAATCACCGCTGAACACGTCGCCTCCTGATCATGGAATAGGAAGGGCCACCGCGCGGACCAATGGGGTAGGCGGGCAGTGGCCCCAACCCGGATGCATTTCTTGTGGCGTTGCCGCGCCCTCACATCCGATAGAGACATGTTGGTGTCCGAACGGCTACTCTCGGAAGTCCTGTGCGCTAGTGGTGCCGTTGGAGCGCTCCGATTGTGCTGCGCTACACGCCACGCCGACGAATTTCGTGGTCCCGTGTGGACACATTGTGGAGAGGTTGTAGAACGTGAGCGAAAAACGAACTCCTGAACGCGGCACCTCCAATGCCACATCCAGCGATTTTCTTCGATTCGAGCTGCGGCATGCCCGCCAGCGTGCCGAGCTGACGCAGGAGGAACAGGGGCGGCGGATGGGCTACTCGTCGTCCCTGGTGGCCGCCGTGGAGGCCGGTACGCGGCGACCGCCGCACGGCTATCTGCCCAAGGCGGATGAGGCACTGGGGACGGGCGGACTGCTGGCGCGACTGGCCGAGCAACTACAGGCTGCGGCGAATCTGCCACCGCTGTGGGTGCAGGACTGGGTAGTCCACGAGCAGGCCGCGCGGATGCTGCGCTGGTTCGAGCTGGCGCTCGTGCCCGGCCTGCTTCAGGTCGAGGGTTACGCCCGCGCCATTTTCGGGGTCAACCCACGCGTCAGCGCAGAGCAGCGGGAAGCCCGGGTGGCCAGGCGACTGGCGAGACAAGGGGTCTTGACGAGCGACGATCCGCCGTACCTCTGGGTGGTGCTGGACGACAATGTCCTGCGTCGTGGCGTAGGCGGGCGCAAGGTGATGCACGATCAGGTGCTGCACCTGGCCAACCTCGCGACCAACGCGCCACGGGTCAAAATCCAGATCGTTCCACCGGGCATCGAGGAGTATCCTGGCCTGGAGGGGCCACTCGTCATCGCCACCAGTTCGCATGGCGACGATGTGGCCTTCCTGGACAACCGTCGCAAGGGAGAGTTCACGGACCACCCGGACGACCTTCTGGCCGCACGCAACGACTGGGAGAGCATTGTCGGCGAGGCCCTGACACCAGCACAGTCAATCGAGCATCTTCTAGGGGCGGCAGAGACATGGACCTGACCGACGCGCAGTGGCGCAAGAGCACCCGCAGCGGATCTAGCGAGGCCACCTGCGTCGAGGTTGCCGACAATCTGCCCGGTGTGGTGCTCGTCCGGGATACCAAGGACCGCGACGGCGGCACGCTGACCTTCGGCCCGACGGCCTGGCAGGCGTTCGTCGAGCTGGCGAAGCAGCACTGACAACAGCACTGACAAGAGCCTCATAGCGCCCCCGGACCGGTCGACCGGAACGGGGGCGTTTTCGTGTGACGGACTGACGGTGGCTCCGTCACTGTTACTCGCCTGGTCCCGATACCGCTGATTTACGGATCTTGGTTGTCGGGTACGCGAGTGCCACTGAAGAGCGAGTGGGAGCCGCTAGCGCAACACAACCCGGGTAGCACGCCTGGATCGGTAGGTTGCCCATGCTTTGGTGGCCTCAACCAGCGGACCCCGCCACCCCAACGGCACCGCATTCTGACGCTCACGCCACAACCTGTGCAGGGCGACCGCGAACTCGGCCACCGCCTCCTTCGGGGCCGCACTCCACGCCGGCACCCGAGACGCCCACGCCTCTGCCTCCGCCGGACTGTGCCCATACCGCACCAGACGCATCACCATCAGCGCGGTATCAATCCACGCAGCACCAGTTGCCGGCGTCGACCAATCCACCAACCGTGCCCGTCCGCCGTCAACCAGCCAGTTCCGCCGTGACATGTCGGTGTGCACCAGAACCTCACCGTCAATCACCTCGGGCGCGATGCGTCCCTGCCAACGGGCTGAGAACGGGCGCACTGGTGCCGACGGCACGAAGCCAGAAAGGAGGCTCAGGGTGTCGGCGACCGTCACCAAGTCGGGGGAGCCGGGGGACAGGTCCGCATGCCGGCCCGGCACCAGGTCGAACCCGGCGAGCAACCAGCCGTCGGCCTCGACCTGCCATAGAACACGGGGGGCCACGCCAGCCGGTAGGAGAGTGTTGACGCGGATCTCGTTCCGCAGCATCCAGGTGTTGCCGGCATCGGTTCGTACGCCCTTGCAGAAGATCGGACCTTGCCTGGTGTGCAAGATCTCTGCGAGCTGGCAAGTCGAACCTGCGCCGACCTGCGAAGCCGACCGTATGTTGCCGGTCTGCTCGGTGACGGCGACGCGGACCGGTTCGGAAAGGGCATCCCAGCAGGTATGCAGCATCATCTGGGTCTACCACGCGACACCCGGGACACGAAGTGGGTCGCGCCCCGAGTGTCTGTCTACGCGCTAGTCGGCCGCCGGAATTCGACCCCGAGATCTACAAGCAGCGCCATGGCGTGGAGTGCGGCATCAACCGACTCAAACGCCACCGAGCCGCGGCCACCCGCTTCGACAAACTCGCAGCACACTACGAAGCCACCATCCACCTCGCTGCCATCAACGAATGGCTGTAACCGACTTCGACGCAGGCCCTAACTGAAATATTAGCGGCTCAACCTTCGACTGAAAGAGCTTCGCGCCCAGTTGGCAATGCCATACCAGCGTCGCCGACGGCTAGGCGGAATTCCGCTTATGCTTCTAGTGTCGCGTAATTCGTTGTCGCTTTTCTCAAGATCGGCTTTGAGTGCCCGAACAGGTGGCGGCCACCCTTGGCCTGCTGCCCTGAGCATCCTGTCGAGCTGCCCCGCTT
>NZ_JBHTMP010000011.1:0-160407 GCF_042679305.1 Micromonospora sonneratiae
GTCCCCGAGCCACCTGGCGGGGATCGACCGCGCCGGGCGCCTGCCCGCGCTGCTCGACGTGGTCGGCCACAGCGTCGAGCAGGCCATCGGGCAGCAGGACTTCGCGATCGGCCTGCCGGTGACCAGGCGCGCCAGCGCGGCCACCGAGCACCTCGTCGCCTGTCTGATCGACACGGTCAGCGTGCGCCGCCGCCCCGGCACCGCGACCTCGGCCACCGTCGCGGCGGTGTTGCAGCACGCGGATCTGCCGTTCGCCGAGGTGGCGCGGATGAGTCCGCGCGTCGGTGGCGGCCGCAACCCGGTCTACCAGGTCATGGCGGTGCTGCAGGACAGCCCTGAGCCGCAGCTGCTTCTGCCGGGCAGCCAGGTACGGCTCAGCCATGACGCCGAGGCCCATCGTCCGCTGTCCGAACTGATCATCGAGTTCTTCCCCGGCGCCCACAGCCGGCCCCGGTTGCGGATCATGCGCGATCCGGACCGGGTCGGCCACGCGACGATGGCTGCGGTCGTGGCGGGCCTCACCGCCCGGCTGGACACACTGGCCCGCGCGTCCTAGCCGCGACCTTGCCGCCCTGCCCGGCTGGACACTGGCCCGCAGGTCCTAACCACCGACCTCACCGCCCGGCCGGACACACTGGCCCCCCAGTCCTAACCACCGACCTCGACCGGCATCGAGGTGAAACCCAGGATGAAGTTCGACCGCATCCGGATGACCTCGCCGGCCAGCCGCAGCCGCAGCCCGCTGCCGAGCAGCGCCGAGAACGCCTCGGTCATCTCGGCGTCGCCGGTCGGTGCGCCGATACAGCGGTGGCTGCCGCTGCCGAAGGACAGGTGACGGTTGGGGCTGCGCGTGATGTCGAACCGGTCGGGCTGCGCGAACTCGTCCTCGTCGCGGTTGGCCGACGCGTTCCACAGCGTCACCACGTCCCCGGCGGCAATCGTCACGCCCCGCACCTCGACGTCACGCAGCGCGACCCGCTGTACGTAGGCGTTGGCCGAACTCCACCGCAGCACCTCCTCCAGCGCGCCGCGCATCAGCTGCGGCTGCTGGCACAGCCGGTCCCACTGCTGCGGGTGCTCGATGAACGCCAGGATCCCGGCGCAGGTGCTGTGTGATGACGTCTCGTTGCCGCCGACGGCGATGTTCATGCAGTTGTACAGGATCTGCTCGTCGGTGACGGGTCTGCCGTTGATGTCGGCGCGCAGCATCATGCTGATCACGTCGTCGCCCGGCGAGGTGCGCCGCTCCTCCAACAGTTCGGCAAAGAAGCCGAAGATCTCCGCCTGGACCTGGGCCAGCACCAGCCGCTGCTCCTGCGGCGCCGTGCCGACGGCCGACGCGTCGCGGAAACAGATCATGCGGCGGGTCAGGCCCACCAGGTGCAGCGCGTCGGCGCGTCCGATGCCGAACGCGACCATCAGCGCCCCGGCGGGCAGTTCGAGGACGAAGTCGGTGGCGATGTCACAGCCCCCGGCCGCCTTCATCGCGGCGAGCGCCCGGTCGACGAGCTGGCGTACCCGCTCGGCGATGCGGCGGACCATCACCGGGTCGAACGCGGGATGCAGCATGCGCCGCAGCTGGCGGTGCTGCGGCTGGTCGGACGCAACGAGCATCAGCCCCGACGCCGAGTCCTTCTCCCGCTGGAACGACCCTCCCATGATCGCGCCATACGCGGAGCTGAACAGGTCGTGCTGCCGATAGGCGTCCACCACGTCGCCGTACCGGGTCAGCGCCCAGAAGCCGCCGTCGCCGCTCTGGTTCCAGTGCACCGGCGACTCCTGCCGCAGCCGCCGTAGCAGTTCGTGGTGGCGGTTGGCGACGAAGACGTCGGTGTCGGCCAGGTCGATCATGGTTGCCGCCGTCATGCCACGACCTCCGGCTGCGCCTGCTGGTCGAGAAACGCGGCCAGCTCACGCAGCACCGGGCGGGCGAATATGTCGCGGAAGTCCAGCACGACGCCGGTCTGCCGGCGGATACGCTGCTGGGCGCGGAAGGCCATCATCGAGTTTCCGCCGAGCCCGAAGAAGTCGTCGTCGGCACCGACGACCTCCACCGCCAACAGCTCGGCCCAGATCCCGGCCAGCAGCACCTCACCGGGGGTGCTCGGTGGCGCATGCGCCGAGCGCCGCGCCCGCTCGGCCTCGCACAGCCGCTCCAGCGCCTGCCAGTCACGTTTGCCGTGATCGCTGGCGGGCATCTCGGCGACGACGAGGAAAGCACTGGGCACCATGTGCTGCGGCATCAGCTCGGCGGCGTACGCCCGCAGTTCGTCGGGGTGCACCGGGCCGTGCCGGGTGACGACCGCGACCAGCGCGCGGTCCTGCCCGTCGCCGGCGGTGAGCACGGCGACCTCGCGCACCTGCGGATGGCCGCCGAGTACCCGTTCCACCTCGCCGAGCTCGACCCGGTAGCCACGGACCTTGACCTGCCGGTCGGCGCGACCGAGGAACTCCAGCGCCCCGTCGGGGCGCCGGCGGGCCAGGTCGCCGGTGGCATACATTCGCCCGCCGGGCTGGAACGGATCGGGCAGGAAACGTTCGGCGGTCAGGCCGGGGTTGCCGAGGTATCCCCGCCCGACGCCGTGCCCTCCGACGTAGAGCTGCCCGCTCGCATCCGCCGCGACCGGCCGCAGCGCCTCGTCAAGCACATACACCCGGGCCCCGGCCACCGGATGACCGATCGGCACCGACTCCGCCTGCGCGGGCACGTCCACCACGGGGTACGCGGTGCAAGCCGTGGTCGCCTCGGTCGGCCCGTACAGGTTGTGGAACTCTCCGGAGAAGTCACCGGCGAGCAGTTCACGGCAGGTGCCGGGCAGGATGACGTCACCGCCGGTGCACAGCACCCGCAGCGACGAGAAGGCGTCGCGGTCCTCGCGCACGACGTGGTTGACCGCCATGGTCGGCACCAGCATCGCCGTGATCCGGCGCCGACGCAGCTCCTTGCGCAGGTCCGCGGCGAGCATCTCGGGAATCGTGGGCAGTACGACGATCGCGGCACCGTGCGCCACCGCGCACCACAGCTCATAGTGGAAGGCATCGAAGGACAGGCTGGAGATCTGCCCCATCCGGTCGGTGGAACGCAGTGGGGGCAGCGAGCTGTTGCGGGCGAACCCGCACACGTTGCGGTGTTCGAGAACCACGGCCTTGGGCGTGCCGGACGACCCTGAGGTGAACAGGACGCAGGCGGCATGGGCCGGACCGACCTCGACCGCAGGCGGCCCGTCCTCGGCGGCGGCGCGGTCGGGCAGCTCGGCCTCGGTCAGGGTGGTCACCGCCCCGCTGGCCTCGACCATGAGGTCACGCCGGGCGTCGGGATACCGTGGGTCGACGGCCACGTACGCCCCGCCCGCCTTGAGCACGCCCAGGATCGCCGCCAGGACGTCGACCCCGCGCGGCAGGCAGACCGCCACCCGGTCCTCCGGACGCAGCCCGCGCCGGTGCAGGTGCCATGCGATCGTGTTGGCGTACCGGTCGAGTTCGGCATAGCTGAGGGTCACGTCGTCGTGCTGCACGGCGGGCCGGTCACCGTAGCGCCGCACCGCGTCAGCCCACATCAGTACCAGGGTCGTCATCGGGCGTCCTCCCACCGTCGCAGAATCCGCAGCACCGCTTCACGTGCCGAGTCGTCCGCCAGCAGCCCGTTGCGCTCCACGTCCAGACGCACCACACTGGTCGCCGCCGCGCCCGGCCACGGATCGATCACCTGGTGCTCCCGTGATGCCACGTGCACGACTTCGCCGCCCCACGCGGGGAAGTCCGCCCGGCAGGCGGCGACGAGGTGCGTGATCCAGTCCACGTACGCGGTCACGACCGGTTCCGCCACCTCATCCAACTCCTCCCCCTCCAGCCCCGCCCCGTCCGCGAGACCCGCCCGCACCGAGGACCGCACACTGTCGCGTACCAGCGTCAGCACGTCGGCGGTGCGTTCCCGCAGCAGTTCGCGGTCCCACCAGGCCGGCAGCCGTCCGACACCGGTCGCCGTCGGGCGCAGCACCAGCCGCAGCTCGCGCTCGACCGCCTCGGGGGTGGACGGCTCCCCGTCGAGGAGCACCAGCAGCGGGGCGCCGGTGGCCGCGGCCACCTCCTGGGCCAGCGGGGCGGCCATGCAGTACGCGAGCACCGCGTCAGGCGTCGTGTCACGCGGTCCGACAGCCGACAGGGCCGACCGGGCGTACGCCTGGGCCGCGTGATCGGTCGGCAGCGACCGGGACAGCAGGTACACGACGTCATGGCCGGCGTCTTCCAGGCACAACTCGGCCACCTTCGCCTCGGCCCGGTGTCCCGGATAGTCCAGGACGAGAAGATTCATGACTGACCACTCTGGTCGGTGCCTTCACGGCAACCCAGTCGGGAATTTCCCCGACCGCTGCCGCGACCCGGTCTCGGCTAGCCTGCGGCTCATGTACCGCCCGACATCGTACGAGCAGCACGGGATGTGGGTCGCTCAGAACCTGCGCGGCCGGGACAACACGTCGTTCGCCATCCAGCAGGCGTTCCGCCTCCAGGGACCGCTGGACACCGACGCCCTGGCGGCCGCGCTGACGGATCTGGTGGCACGCCACGAGCCGCTGCGCACCACGTTCGCGGTACGGGAGGGCACGCTCGTCCAGGTGGTCGGCACGCCGTTCGCCGTGGCGGTCCCCGTCGAGCCGGTGCCGGTCGGCACTTCGGTCGACGGCGCCCGCTGGGTGCACGACCGGGCCGACGAGATCCACCGCGCCGGCTTCGACCTGCGCACCGGTCCGCTGCTGCGCGCCGAACTGTTCGCCGAGGCTCCCGAGCGGCACACACTGGTGGTCACGCTGCACCACATCGCCGCCGACGGCTGGTCCATGAACCTGTTCTACCGGGACCTCGCCGAGTTCTACGCCGCCCGCGTCCACGGCCGATCCGCGCGGCTGCCCGAGTTGCCCACCACGTACGCCGACTGGGCGCAGAACTGCCGCCGGCGACTGGACGCCGACAGTGAGGAGGCCCTGGCGTACTGGCGTGCGCAACTGCGCGACATCCCGGCCGCGGTGTCGCTGCCGACCGACCGACCGCCGCCGCCCGGGCCCGCTCCGCAGGGTGAACGGGTCAGTGCCGACCTCGACGAAACGGTCATGGCGGCTGTCGCGAGCCTGGCGAAGGCGTCGCGGACGAGTTCGTTCATGGTGCTGCTTGCCGCGTTCGCCACGCTCGCGGCACGCTGGTCCGGGCAGGATGACCAGGTGCTGGGCACGGCCACCGCCAACCGGTCCGATCCGGACACCTACGACCTGGTCGGCTGCTTCGTCGGGGTGCTGCCCATCCGGGTCCGGGTGCGACCGGAACGGTCCTTCGCCGACGTGCTGCAGGCGACCCGGTCGGCGCTGCTGGAGGGCCAGCACCATGAGCTCCCGTACGAGCTGATCGTCCGGGAGTTCCCACGGCCGGCGACGGAACCGGTCTTCCGGATCGGGATTTCCTCCTTCGAAGGGCTGGGCAGCGACGGGCTACGGCTGCCAGGGCTCGACATCTCGGCGCTGCCGGCGCACGTGAAAGACTCCCCGTACGATCTGTCGGTCTCGCTGGCGGTGGCCGATCATCGGGGACGTGTCGACATTGCCTACCCGTTCGCCCTGTTCGACCGGTCGACCATCGACACGCTGCTGGACGCGTACGTCGAGTTGCTGCGGGCCGCCGTCACCGAGCCGGGGCAGACGGTCGGGCGGCTCCCCCTCGCCGGACTGCGACGGGCCACACCCGACCTCCCCACTCCCTCCGTGGACGCACCCGACGTGAACGTGTCCGACGTGAACGTGTCCGACGGTGACGCGCCCGACGGTGACGGCGAGCCACCGGCAGGGCCGATGGAGGAGTTGATCCGTACGGTGTGGACGTCGGCGTTGCAGGCGCACGTCACGTCCCGGCACGACGACTTCTTCCTGCTCGGCGGGAGTTCACTGAGCGCGGTGCAAGTCAGCGCGGAGCTGTCCGACGTGCTCGGTTTCGCCGTGCCGCTGCGCACGGTCTACGAGTACAGCGACCTGTCCGAGCTCGCCGAGCGTCTCGACGAGCTGAGCGCCCGCCATGTTCCTGCCGATTGATCCATCCGCGAGAATTGCCAGCTGACCCCATCCTCGGCCAATCCGCCGGACCCGTTCTGCCCGGCCTGGTCTGCCGACGCTGGTCTGGTCTGCCGACGATTGCAGGTGTTCCACACCCGCTACGGCAAGATCATTGAATTCGGTGGTTGTGGCGCAGAGGAATACCGTACGCTGCGCCGATGCCGTCTCAGCCGCTGCCGCAGGTAGATCAGACCCGCCGCGTCACGAACCTCGCCCCTGCTGGGCGGCGCCGTGTCTTCCGCGTCGCCGCCGGGCTCGTCGCGCTGGCAGCACTGTCCGCCTGCGGCATCCTGCAAGGCGAGACGGTAGAAGACCGGACCTTGTCGTACGACTACTACCCCAGTTACGGCGAGGGATACATGAACCAGCTCCTGTCCATTTCCAATCACACCCAGCAGTCGGTGGTGCCGACGCTGGCCCTGCAGGCGCTGGACACGCACGGCAAGGTGCTGCAGGACGTGTCGGTCACCACCGTCTTCGGCAGCGACAGGGGCAAGGTGGTCGTGCTGCCCAACGGGGCCACCGACGTACTGATCTTCAATGGTGCGAACCTGGAGCGCGTGGCGGATGTCCGCGTCGTCGCCCGACAGATGGAGGTCATCGAGTTCCCTCGGGCAGAGGTCGATGTCCGTACCGAGCCACTCGACGCAGCGGGCCGGTCCGTGACGAGGAACGATCTCTTCAAGTCCGTTGTGCTGTACAACGACAACCCTGCACCGGTGACGGTCCGCCTCGTATACATCGTCTGGGACGTACCGTTGCCTGATCGCACCCAGCAGGCCCAGCAGGTGGTGCCGGTCGGTGACCTGATCTCGGTGCCCGGCAAAGGGTCGGTCACGGTACCGATGGACGGCGAGGCTGGAGCGGTGATTGAGAGGACCGCCGGCTACGCCCCCGCCAGCATCAAGGTGTACTTCTCCCGTTAGCGTTCCCGCACTGAGCACGGTCTGGCGGAACCGGTCGCCCGAATTCTCCTTACTTCGAGGCTCGCGCTCCGTCCCGCGCTGCAACACGAACTGATCACCGACAACACCGGCGGACCACGCACCCGCGTCGCCGCCGCGATCCGCCGACACGTGCTCGACATCGAGGCGCTTCCGCGGTCTGGCACACTGTGGCGATGTCCCTGTTCAACCGACTCTTCGCCGAGCATGTCGCCACCGGGCTAGCCCGCCAAATGGCGCTAGGCGACCTGATCGGCAAGCGTGGCTGGCAACTCGACCTGGCCAGCGGCACCGTGACGTTCGGGGACGACCTGCGGTATCACATCCAACTCCTTGGCACGGAGAGCCACGACGACGGCAGTTGGCTGTGGGCATGGGCCAACGAGGCAAGCAACCTCCCGCCGGCGCTGCTGCATCTGTCCGGCTGGCTTCGCGAGTACGGTCACCGCCAGGGAGTTGCCGAGTTCACCGAGCCCACGTTCCCGCTTCGGCGCGCAGACGGTCACCGCCTCGCCCTGCTGGCCTCTGGCCTGACCGGCCGCTGTTACTACCGCGGCCCGTACCCCGGCGGTGCGGTCTTCTTTCACCTCGACGACGCCCCGCCGCAGATCACCGCGCCGATCCGGCCGGAGCGCGCGCTAAGCGTCCTGGGTCAGGTCATTCAGGGTTTCCCGGTGGACCACCGCGTCGCCGTGGAGTCGTTCCTGCACCAGCAGTCGTGGCGCCTGGAACCGGCGCCCATGTCGGTGACCGCGCACCATGGCGACGGATCCACCCTGCGCATCGACTTCGACGCCCTGGGCCGCGTCAGCAACATGTCCGGCGCGGTCAGCCCGTAGCCCGGGGTCGTCTCATGGGTTCGGGCTCTGTCGGCCAGGCCGCCTCGCTGGCCCTCGTGTACGTACTGGCACAGGCTGGACCGAGGGTTGCTCCTCGCTGTCCTCAGGTGTCCCGGCCGTCTGCACTTCGCTCACGGCGTAGCGCCTCCGGCCGGTGTGCGACGTCTCTACCAGAGTCGTCGTTGCGGATCCGGTACTGCGGGTGCTCCAGTGACGCGTTGACCGGGTGCCCCCGGACCTTCACGCGTTCGGTGATTTCCTCCTTGACGATCCCGTATGCCCGACCGGAATGGCTGGCCCACGAGACGTGGTCACCCTTGCGGAATTTGTCACCCTTAGCCATGTTGCTGGGTTACCCGCGGCCCGCACCCCGAAACGACCGGGCGATGGGCTGGCCCGCGCTCTCCGGCCGTGCCCATCCCCCTGATGATGACGCCTGGAATGTCACCCGTGCCGGCCTTGCCGGGAGGCGTTCTGGGAGTCGGGAGGCTGCCCGCCCGTACGATCTCGGCCGTGCATACCACTCCGCAGGCCCCGATCGACATGGACGCGGTCTTCCCACAGTTGCGTGCGTATGCACGGACCACCACCCGGCTGCATCCACGACAGGGCTCGCCATCGGTCGAGCAGAGCTCCGTCGGCGGACCACTGCTGTGGCCAGCGAACGAGCCCTGGCCGACCTGCGACGGTAGCGGCCTGGACGATCATCCAGCTGAGACTGCGGTGCCGCTCGTGCCGGTCCTGCAACTGTTCGCCGACGACGTGTCCGACCTGCCATTCCCAGAGGACTCGGACGTGTTGCAGGTGTTGTGGTGCCCGTTCGACCATGCTCCCTGGAACTCTCCGCTTCCACGCTTGCGCTGGCGGCGGCGATCGGCGATCGACCCCCGGCTGACGACGACGCCGGCACCGCACGTGGACGCCGAGGCATGGTACGTACCCGACGCGTGCCTCATCGATCCCGAGCGGGTGACCGAGTACCCGTCGTACGACCTGCCGGACGAGGTGTGGTCGCAGATCCGGGAAGCGGCACGCCGGGTCGAGGCTGACCACGGCTGGGAGTACGACACCGACCTGGCAGTCGCCTCCGGGAGCAAGGTCGGTGGCTACCCCGGCTGGACGCAGTCGCCTGATTGGCCGGTTTGCATTTGCGGGGTTCGGATGGAGCATCTGCTCACCATCGCCACCTGGGAGTTCAGCCGGGGCGACGAGCAACGTTGGGTCCCGCTGGAGGACCGGCCCGCAATGCTCGGCTGGGGCTTCGACAGCCCGGATGACCATCCATGGCGATCGCTTCAGAACCCGTCAGGATTGATGCTCGGCGACGCCGGAGGCAGCTACATCTTCGTCTGCACATCATGTCCAGGGCGTCCCTACGACCACCGATTCGACTGCTCCTGATCCGACAGGAATCACCGACGACAGCCAAACCGACATCCGCATCTGGCCGGGTGTAGGTTCTCATCGCCGATGACGGATTCTCACGATCTTGGCGGGCGCTTTGGCAGGTCCGCCAAGATCACGAGAACCTATGGGCCATGGCGTCGAACTCCTGGATGTCAAGTAAGCACCATGTAGGGCGCGCCAGAAGGCGATGTCGCCTGGTCGGGCGAGCATGTCGAGGTTCGGTACCGGCGAGCGGATGATGCGTTCGCCGAAACGACCCTGGGTCGCGTATCCGTGGATCTGTTGATCATCGGGCTGCCGGTCCGGGCGCCCGGCTGCTGTTCGACGGCGAGGTCGTGGAGGTCTTCGCCGTGGAGGGCACCCGGGTGACTCTGCGCACGGTACGCACCGACGGTATGCAGACCGTCGGGTTGACCCACCTGGTCACTACGGCCCGCTGCGTGGTGGAGCCACCCGGCAAGAACGTCGTGGTGGGTGTGGTGCTGGTCGGGCTGACTGCAAAACAGCGCGAACAGGTGGCGCAGCGGGCCGAGCACGTGCGGGAGGTACTGACCGGGGTCAGCAGCGGTCGGGCTGACCGGGCAGCGCCGGGTCAGCCGGACCTGCGGTTCGCTGAGCAGGTGCCGTTGCAGCAGCGTTATGTGAGCAAGGCGGCGCAGCTGGGGTGGGGCTACGCAGGGTGGAGCGGTAGGTCGCCGGCTGCGGGCCGTGGGGCACCCGGTCGCCGGGCTCGCCCCCGTGGCACCATGTTGCGCCATGGATCATCAGGGGCAGCTTCGTCGTGCAGCGCTCGCCTTGGGCATCCCGGACGACGAGATCAGCAGGTTCACCAAGCACCTCCGTTTGTCGATCCGGTTGAGCGGAGGATCCAGCGGTGTTCCGGTCGGGCAGTTCGGTGGGCTGCCCCGGCTGCCGGTGGGCATGGACTGGCCGTCCGACGGGGTCAGTCCGTTGCCGTTCATCTTCTCGGTCGACTGTGCGGCGCTGCCAAGAGTCGACGGCTTCGGCCTGCCGGCAGACGGCTCGCTGCTGTTCTTCCTAAACCACGAGCAGGCCGCTGCCACCGGGGAGCGGAGGTACGGGCGAGTCGTGTATGTGCCGGCCGGCACCGATACCGAGGTGGCGACAGGATCCACCGACCACGCGTTCGTCGACATGCAGTACGACGTCGGCGCCACGCTGCGCCCGGAGTTCCCTGACTGGTTCGGGGCGGACGAAAACAACGAGGACGAGGAGGACGAGGACGACCTGTCGCCCTTCCAGCAGCAGTTGGCCCGTGACCTCGAGCGTGACCTGCCGCACCTTGACGAACTCTGTGCTCTGGCCAACGATCTCTGGCCGCCTGACAACGGGTACGCCAGCGCCTATATCGGCGGGTATGCCGACGAGGAGGTAATCAAGAGTATTGCGGAGCAGACCCTCGCGTGGCGCGAGAAGACCGGCGAGATCGTCATCCCGGTCGCGAAATGGTATTCCCATGTGGAAAAGGAGACGCACCGGCTGACGATGGAGTGGGTGTCGCTCGCCCGCTTTCCCGTAGACAACGAGTTCTATTACCGGAGCGACGGGAGTTTCGTGATCCGTCACGACGACCTGGCCGCTGGTCGGCTGGACGAGGCGCTTTCCGTGGCTGAGTTGATCCCATAGAACACCGGCGGCGCCGGATACGGCCACGATCTGCGTTGCCGGCAACGCCGACGCCAGATGCTGGGCATCCGCTGTTGCCGATGAGCGGCGTCGCGCTCGCTGTCGTACCGATGTGAGTTCGCCGAGAAGTGGCCGTGGGTGCCGGCCTGGTCGCACAAGTCTTGCATGCGACCGTACTTCTCGGCGACGTGCGGGCTGCCGGCAGACGCTGGATTGTCAGCGGGCTACAGGTTGTTGATTCGGGCCAGCAGCTCTGCCTCGGTCAGGCTTTCCAGGACCGCGTCCTGCTTGCGGCCCAGGACTGCCAGCAGCTTTTCCTTCTCCAGTTTCTTGGCTGCCGCTGCCTTCGCCGCCTGGTCCTCCGCGAGGCGGATGGCGATGACGTGCTTGACGACCTCCAACTTGGTCTCCAAGATTGCCTTGGCCGGATTGGTCTCGGTGGCCACGAACGACTCGGTGTCGATGGCCTTGAGTTCGGCGTTGACCGCCTTGGCCACGTCATCGAGGCTGAAGCCGGACTTGGCGGTCAGCGGAAGCTCCCACAGCTGTTCCGTGGTCAGCAGTCCCTTGGCCGACGGGTAGCGGAATTTCTCCCGCGTGGCCTTTTCAAAAATGGTCACGATGGCCTCTCTCAGATTTTCTGGGTAGGAAATCAGAACTGGATACTGATGAGGTGGCGCCGGCCGTCGGTCATGGTCACCTTGGCGACCACAGAGCTGCGGACCGTGGAGCTGAAGCCGAGGCCGGACAGCTGATCCGGGGACGGCTCGCACTTGGTGCGATCGCCGAGAACCTCGAACACCTTGCGGTGCGGTTGCAGGTCGCCGCGGAGGAACTCGTTGTAGATTCCCCGGGTCGGCTGGTCGTTCACGCACCCTTTCAGGATGAAGAGGTAGTGGCGGTTGCCGACCTCGCCGTCGTCGAAGTAGTTCGGCGAGTACATGATGGTGGACACCGGCACGAACTGTTCGGTGGTGATTCCCCACAGGTCCTTGCCTGCGCTGCCCGGCTGCATGTCCTTACCCGGCCGGAAAGCGGTGATCACCTCGTCGGCGACCGTCATCCGGCCCACCTCGACGGTCTCCTTGTGGCCGACCGCCCGCTCGTGGCGGTAATGCTCGATCTTCCCGTTGCTCTCGGTCTCGATCACGAAGCCGACCTCGGTGCTTTCCCGCTTGTTGAACTGGTTCACCTCGATCCGGTACTCCCCGTCGGGGACGTTGTCGGTCCAGGTAACGTTCTCCACCGGCTCGCGCGAGAACGTCCCGCCCGCGTTCATGTCCACGTCCAGCTTGTTGCGTTTGTCCTTGTACCAGATGTGGTCGCCGTTGGGTTCGAACACGTGCAGGTCGAGGTCGTCGTGGTTGAACCAGGACAGGCTCACCCGCAGCTTGCCGGTGACGTTGCCGCCGGCCCGCTTGACCTTCTCCTTGATCGAGTCGGTGACGTTGCCGTTGTAGGACCAGCCGAAATCGTTGTCCCAGGTGAACAGCCGCGGGGCGGCCGGGTGCCGGCCGGTGGTGAGACTTACGAAGTTTGGCTCGTGGCTGTTGGCGACCCACAGGTCGATGGTCGCGGCGCCAGGCAGGATGTCTTTCATGAAGGTGACCACGGGAATCTCCTCCGGCTTCGCGTCACGAAGGCGCGCACCTGCCGACCTCATGGTGGCCGCCTGCATGAGCAGCCCTTCGATGCCGTCCTTCATTCGCGACTGTGTGTCGTTGTCGACCCATAGCACGTTGGTGACCGACACGTCGGACAGCCGGGCGAACCGTCGCTGCAACGACTCCTCGATGCCCAACTCGTCGATGGTCTTCATGGCAGCCTTGACCATGGCCGGGGTGATCAACGCCGTGGGGCGCTGGTAATTCTGCGGTGCCACCTTCGTCTCGAACGACCGGACCGCCTGCTCCAGGTCGACGCCCGCGGAGAGATCCTGGACGAGGGTGCCGATCACCGTGTTGCGGAACCGGGCCGCCGGATTCATGGCGTTGGCGAAAATGAAGGCCTGTCCGTCGGTCGCCTTCGTCCACCGGTTCTGCAGTGACCGGAACTCGGTCACCGCCCGACGATGCTCCGTGCCGCGGTAGAGGGCGTTGTCGTCGATGAGGTCGACGACGGTGTCCAGAGCGTGCTGGGTCAGCTCGGCCAGGCCACGCTGGAACACCTGCACCGCGGCGTCGAAGGTGCCCCGTGCCGCGCCGACGTCTTTGATGCGATGCCGCTTCTCCACCCGGCCGTGCAGGTGGTGCCACACCTCGACCTGGCCGTCGCGCAGCGTCCGGGTCGTCCTCGTCCCGTACTGCGCCTCGGTGGACCGGAAGATGGTGGACAACGGCAGCGTGCTGACGAATTCGTCCATTGCGGCGGCGACGACGGAGAAGACCGGGTCGGATGCAGACACCCCGGACCAGACGGAGCGAACCTGTCCGTTGTGGATCTCGACGACGTTACCGAAGTTCTTGATAAACCCGCGGCAGGTCGAGCAGTCGTACTCGGACCGCTCACGGAACCGGAGATTGGTGCCGGCGGGGAAGGATTCGAGAAAGGTGAGCCAGAGTGAGTCCCGGTCGAGACCGTCGCCGACGACGTACAACTCGCCCTTGGACATCGTGGACAGACGTACAGTCACGTCCGTCACGAACTGCTGGAAATCACCCACCGTGTCATCCTCCTTGGTCACCGGAGATCCTATGGAGTGCCTGCAATCGGAGAAACGCATTTCCGGCTGTCCGCACGGTCACGGACGGGCGCCGGTGGCCGGCGGTCAGTCGACCGGATTCGCGTACGGCGGTAGGGTGCCGAGATCGCGAGGGTCGCCTGAGACCTGACCCGAGTAGCCGATCCCAAACAACTTCTCAAGCACGCCAGGCTCGCACCGAGGGACCGTGTGAACGTGCGCTTGATCAGGTGCTCGCTCATGCCGCGGACCGAGCGCCACGGAGCATGGCCCGCCGGCACGGGATGAAGACATCCGGACGTGTTGATGAGTGGGTGTTCGACCTTGGCGGTGAGTGTCCTGGGTGGCTGCGTCGTGGGCGCCTGACCGACTTTGGGACGTCGGGTTGGGTGAGATCGCCTGGGCCGCGTTGCTGGTGTATCGGCCGGATCAGTTGCCAAGGAGCGCGTTGCCTCGTGGGGTACGTACGTAGAAGACCAGGCGCCCGGCTCGCTGCCGAGTGACCAGGCCAGCGGTCACGAGCCGCGAGAGGTGGGCCGAGACTCCGCTTGGGGTCAGCCCGGTGCGGCGGGCCAGCGCCGTTGTCGTCGACGGGGTCGTCAGCTCGACCAGCAGGGTTGCGCGAGCCTGGCCGATCACCGGGGCGAGATCGGCCGCGGGCGGGTCGCTGTGCCACATCGAGCCTATGCCGCGAGTGGGATATCGCAGCACCGGAGCCCAGGGCTCGGACGCCTTGACGAAGACGTTCGGCCACGCGAACAGCGACGGCACGAGCACCAGACCGCGACCGCCGAGTTCGTAGTCCCGGTCCAGATCGGGTCGGTCCACCGACAGGATGTCGTTCGACCACGAGATCGCGGGATTGAGTTCGGGGAACATCCGGTGCGGGCCGTCGTCCGCCAGCCGCCGCGCCCGAAACATCACGTCGCTCTCCAGGATCCCGCGGATCCGCCCCCAGTATGGCGCCAGCGTGAGGCCCCAGTAGGTCCGCATCTGGCCCACGATCACCGGCAGGGTACGGCGCGGCGCGCGGCGCAGGTCCGACAGCGAGGCAGGCAGCCGGTCGCCGTACACCGTCTCCAGTTCCTCGCGCACAACCGCCGCCGGCGTCTCCCGCACCGCCGCGAACTCCGCCTCGGGCTCGGCGACAGGTGAGTGCGGCGCCGGCGCGAGGAAGCCCGGCAGGTGCCGCTGCGGTGCGATCACCAGGTCGCGCAGCTGACGCAGGCCGGGTGAGGCCAGCACCGCGGCCCGGTGTTGGGTCACCCATGGCAGGTGCACGGCGTGCGCACCGGGATCGCGGAGTACGCGCAGACTCGCGACGACCTCCCAGGCGGGGGAGATCGCGAACCTGACACTCGCGAGATCGGCCAGGGACAACGACATCCGCAGCATCAGATCGGCTCCACGAGGATTCACTCTAGTCTGAATCGTTGGCGTGCGGGGGCGGCCGGCTCCGAAGGTGCGGGCATGTCGATCCAGCACGCGCCCCGTCGTGGGCATGACACAGCCCAGGCCCTGTCCCGCGACTTCACTCGCTACCTCGTTGCCGCGGTGGCGGCGAAATGGGGCTTCAACATCGCCAAGGTGGCCATTCCGCTCGTCGCGATCGCGTCGCTCGGCGCTGGTCCGGGCGCGGCGGGTTCGCTGGCCGCTGCGGGCACTGCTCCGTTCCTGCTACTCGGGCTGCCGGCCGGCGCGTGGCTCGACCGGGTTGCTCGTCGCCCAGTCATGATCGCCATGGATCTGACCCGGTTCGTGCTGATCGGCTCGGTACCGGTCGCTGCCGCGGCTTCCGCACTGACCATGACCCAGTTGTGGGTGGTGGTGTTCCTCAACGGCGTCGCGACCGTCTTCTTCGACGTCGCGATGCAGAGCCACCTGCCGGACCTTGTCGGGGGTGGGGACGGCCGACGCCTGGTCGCAGCCAATGGACGGTTGGGCATCGTGGACCAGATGGCGTTGATCGGCGGCCCCGCGCTGGCCGGCTGGCTGATCGGCCTGTCGACAGCGGCGGCGGTTCTGGTCGCGACGGCACTGGGCTACCTGTGGTCGGCGCTGTGGATCCGCCGCATCCAGCGGCCGGAGCCGCGCCCGGTTGACCTCGTACGACGCTCGCTCGCGGCCGAGGTGCGGGAAGGCCTGTCGTTCGTCCGGCGCAACCACACCCTGCGTGCGATCGCCGTCGCCGGCGCGCTGGTGAACTTCGCGACCGCAGGCACGGTCGCGATGCTGCCGCTTCTCCTGGTTCAGCAACTGCACTGGTCGGAGAGCCAACTGGGCCTCTTCCTCGGTGCCGGCGGAATCGGTGGGCTGCTCGGGGCGTTCTGTGCGCAGCGGTTGTCGAGGGTCCTCGGCGTTGGCCGCTCGGTGCTTGCGATCGGGCTGGCCGTCGCCCCCGTCTCGCTCGTGCTGCCGCTCGTCGGTCAACCCGTTCCTGGACTGGTCGCCGCGCTCGCGTGGGCGCTGGTGATCTTCAAGGTCGGCTTCGACAGCGTGGTTCTGATGTCGTTCCGCCAGCACGTCACGCCGTCACGACTCCTGGGACGCGTCAACGGCACCCTGCGCGTGATGTTCAGTGGCGCGCTCACGCTCGGCGCGGCAACGGCGGCACTCGTCGGTGACTACGCCGGCCCGCGCGCTGCCACCTTCGTCGCCTGCGCCGCACTCACGCTGGTGTGGGTGCCGATCCTGCGCTCCCCGATACGCCACCAGACCCTCGACGCATCCTGAACAACTGCAGCCCGGCCCAGCCAGAGAACAAGATCGAGTGCACTTTTCTGCCGCGTTCCGGGCGCGCATGCGTCTGCGATGGGGTAACCGAGCGTAGCCGGACGGAGTAACTCCGCCTGAATGGCGAGGGGAACGCGGGTCGGCCATCCTGGGCTCCGTCGTCATGTGGGCCTTTGTACGTAACGACGTACCACCCATGCAGTCTGATCTATACGCCGACAAGTGCGGACCATGCAGGCGTTCCGCTCAGCAGTAACGCACCCGACAACCGTAACGGACACGCCGCCGCCAACCGCCGTGCGGACGGTCAACCGTGCGCTCCACAACCTCCGCGCCGGAACACGGCCAGACCAAGATCACGAGGATTCCGCCAGACCGATGAGAAAACACCACCGACACAACGGCGAGAACGCCGACTCAACCCCAGCTCGTCGAAGCAGGCTCCGCCATCTTCAACGCGAACCTACACCGGGCTGCGGTCGTAGGTCCGGTGAAACGGTCGTAGGTCCAGTGAACAAGTAGCCGCCGTCCGGATGTTCAGTGGGGAAACGCACGGGGGATGCGTGCGGTGCGGAGTTCGTCGCGGAACGCTTGGATGCGCGTGATGACCTGTCGCCTGCCGATGGTGTTCTCGATGCGGTCAAGGTACAGGCATCGGGCGGCGAGTTTGTCGAGGTCGACGGTGAAGTAGATCGCCATCAGCGGGTTGACGAACAGGTCGCCACCGCCGGTGCGTCTGGTGAACCGGATGTCTCCGAACGCGCCGCCGGTGGCGGCGGCGATCTGCCCCTGGACGATGCTCGGCCGGTCCGGGGTGGCGGCCTGGGCGTCGGCGACAGCATCGCGGTACAGCACCGCCTCCCGGCTGGCACCGGGGATGGACAGGGCACCGAGGTACCCGCCGTCGCGGTCGAGTGCGGCGAGGTTCTCCAGCACCTGCACGTGGTTGACGCCGTCGTAGGCGTCGATGCCGAAGCCGAGACTGGTCACCAGCTTGACCGGCACGTCCAGCGCGGCCACGGCAGCCAGGCTGGTGATGTCCTCCACCGGGGTGCCGAGATCGCTCTCGTCGCCGCGCAGCAGGACGTCCGTGCCGCCATCGACCAGCACCACCGCATCGATGTCGAGCTGTTCGACCAGATACCGGTACGCCGCCCGTAACGGCTGGACACCGAGCGGCGGAAAGGCGTACACGGTCGACGGCAGTTCGTGGGCCGCCAGCCACCGGGCGAGCGTCCGTTCGGGAAAGTACCAGTCCGGGCTGCCGGTGTCCGGCTGCACCGCCGCGACGTGCTCCGCTACCCAGGCGTCCCGGTCGAGCAACTCAAGCTCGGAGAAGGACAGGCTGGCCAGGTGCACCTGTGCGCCGCCGCCCGACAGGGCGAACGCCAGGGGCAGGCCGGCGTACACGTCGAACCCCCCGCCCGCGCCGGCGATGAGCACGCTCCGCGCCGGAGCCAGCGCGGCGAACAGCGGCGGAACGGCCAACGAGAACACACCGGGGTCGGCCGGCAGCACGGCGGTTTCCATCACCGCTCAATGATCTGCCACGCCCATGCGGTCAAGCCACTGTGGTCCACCGCTACCGGCGACAGCGATCAGGTGTACGCGCATGCCGCCGACAACGGGCACTCCCCCGACGATCCGGCCAGCGGGACGCGCGTCAGGCGCTGCCCGGGGGCGGCTGGGGGCACTATCGTTCTGGCGTGCACATCCGTTTTGACGTTCCAGCCGATCCCGCCTACCCAGGCCGGGTGGCCGCTGCGCTCAGCAGGGTTCGCCTGCGCAAGTACGGTTATGTCGGCGCGGTGCTGGTGGCGGCCGGGGCGATCGGTTTCGCCGTCTCGCGGGGGGTCGCGTGGGGCGACCAGATCTTGCCGCTGTGCATGGCGATGGTCGTGGGTGGCCTGCTGTCGATGCTGTACTCACCGTGGGTGCGGTTACGCGCCCGGCACCGCTCCGGTCGCTACGCTGTCGAGGGCGCCTACGACATCACCGACGACAACATCATGATGCGCAGCGGCTCGGAGTCCGGCGGCATCGCCTGGGACGGGGTCACCCAGGTAAGGGACACCCCCGAGTTCTGGATCGTGTACGTCGGCCGGATGCCGGCGACCGTGATCCCACGCCGCTTGATGTCCGCCGAGGACACCGAGACGTTGCGAGCCTTTATGACCAAACGTGGGCTGCTCCAGCTTCGGTGAACTCATTTGCCGACGCGAGGGGCCGTCAGGCCACCGGGATCAGATGTCGTGGAGGAACAGGGTCATACCGCTCAGGCGGTCCCCGGTCAGCGTGAGCACCATCAGCCCGCCGGGTCGCTCGTCCGTGTCGTCGACGAGGTGACAGGTGAACGCCGGCTGTCCGTTCGCGCGGATCGGGCGCAGCTCCATCCGCAGCCCCTCACGGACGCGCCAGGCGACACTGGCCCGCAGGAACGACATGATCGCCGCCACACCGTGGTACTCGTGCGGCGCGGGCGGCATGGCCAGCCACGCCCTGTCGGTGAGCAGACTGACCAGGGTGTCGATATCGCCGCCCGCGAAGGCCTCGGAGAAGCGCTCGACCACCTGACGTTCACGCGCCGACCCGGGCGCGGGTGGCGCCTCACGAGCGGGTTCGCGGTGCCGTTCGATCGCGCGGCGTGCTCGCTGCAGTTGACCTTTGATGGCGGTCGGTGTGGTGCCCAGCATCGGCGCGACCTCACCGAGTGGATATCCGAGCACGTCGCAGAGCACGAGCACGGCGGCCTGCCGCGGTGTGAGTCGCTGTAGCGCGGCGATGAACGCCAGTTCGATCGCCTCCCGAGCGGTGTAGCGCGCCTCGGGATTGGGATCTGTGTCGGGCGTGTGCGCCAGGAGCGCGTCGGGGTACGGCTGCAACCAGGTCACGTGACTGCGGTGGCTGGGCTCGGGAGGCTGGAACGGCGGCTGCGGCTCGGGTGGGATGCGTCGGCCACGGTCTCGCAGCGCGTTGAGGCAGCGGTTGGTGGCGATCCGGTACAGCCAGGACCGCAACGAGGCGCGGCCCTCAAATCCGTCCAGGCCACGCCAGGCCGCCAGCAGCGCCTCCTGCAGTACGTCCTCGGCATCGGTCACCGAGCCCAGCAGGCGGTAGCAGTGCACCAGCAACTCCCGCCGGTGCTCCTCCACTGCCTCTTCGAAGGTGACCTGCGCCACAGTCGTTCCGTTCCTCGTGTCGTCGGTGTCAGAACCAGCAACACCGGAAGGAGAGATCATGACCAGCCCAGCATTGCAGATCGCCTTGGCCTACCACCGTGCGTGGACCGGCAAGGACCTCGAAGCGGCGATGGCCTTCATCGCGGACGACATTGTGCTCGACGCACCAGCCGGACGCCTCACCGGCATCCAGGCCTACCGTCAATTTCTCGGACCGTTCGCGGAACAGTTCCTGATCCGCGCGGAGATGATCGCCGGGTTCGGGGACGACAGTACGGCCCTGCTCATGTACGACACCGAAACCATCCCCGCCAAGAGTGCACCGGCAGCCGAGTACCTCACGGTCCGGGACGGAAAGATCGTCTACAACCGGTTCATCTTCGACCGTCTGCCGTTCGAAGAGTTCCAACGTCGGCAGGCCGGTGATGGGGTTCGATAAGAAACTGGCCGACCGGGTACGGGAGGTCATCGGCGACCAGCCGGGGGTGACCGAGAAGCGGATGTTCGGCGGGCTCGCCTGGCTGGTGCACGGCCACATGGCCGTCGCAGCCCTGAACGGAGGCGGCCTGATGGTGCGGGTCGCCCGGGATGACCACCAGGAGATGCTCGCCGAACCCGGTGCCGCCACGATGGTCATGGGCGGGCGGCCCCTGCGAGGCTGGATCACCGTCGCCGAGCAGGGATCCGCCACCCGCCCGGACCTGGCCACCTGGGTGCGCCGCGGGCTGACCTACACGTTGACGTTGTCGGGTCGATAGGCCGTCAGCTCATACCGCCGGTACGGTACCGGCGGTATGAGCTGGGCATCCGCGCACGCCCGCACCGGGCTACAGTTACAGCGCCGTGTTCCGACCGGCCCGTCATCGACCTGATCCTGGAGCGGGCCAACTGCGGAACCTCGTCGTACCCGCTCCGTAGCATCCTCGAAATGGCTGAACGCAAACACGGCATACCGGCACCCGAGACCGACAGCACCGTCTACACCGAGGACTGGGATCGGGAGATCGGAGAGCGGGACCGGCACGACCGGGTGGCCTTCATCGGCCTGGACCTGTGCGAGACCACGCTGGACGGGGTCAAGTTCGAGAGCTGCACGTTCCGCAACGCACGCTTCAACTGTTCGACCCTGCGCGACGTCGCGTTCGTCAACTGCACCTTTGTCGGCTGCAACTTCTTCGAAGCCAGGTTCACCGACTGCAAGCTCGTCGGCAGCATGTTCGACCGGTGTTCCTTCGAAATCATGGAGGTGGACGGCGGGGACTGGTCATTCGTTGGCCTGCCGGGAGCCGACCTCAGCAGCGCCACCCTCACCGGAGTACGGATGCGTGAGGTCGACCTCACCGGTGCCCGCTGTCAGGGCGCGGTCCTCCGCGACGTAGACCTTTCCGGTGCCTGGCTGCACAGCGCCGACCTCAGCCGGGCCGACCTACGTGGCAGCGATCTGTCGGCGCTGGACCCGACAACCAGCGAAATTCGCCAGGCAATCATTACCGCCGAGCAGGCCGTGGTCCTGGCCATAGCCCTGGGAGTACAGGTGCGCGACATCTGAGGCATGCACCGGCCGGCGGTCGGGTGCTGTAACGCCTGAACGCCAGCGGCGTCGTCCAGGACGGTGATGGGTCACGAGCGAGTCGGTGCTCACCCGCGACCACACCGGCCGGGTAGGCCTCGGACCCGTCGGCGCGCAGATGGCCGACGACGAACATGCCCGGGAACGCTACGACGGCCTGCACGCGGACCAGTTGCTCGCCCTCGCCGAACTACCCGCCGCGCTCACCCGCGACTCCTCCGCCTGGGTGACCGTGCACGGTCGCAGCCTGCGTGAACTCGCCCAGGATGATCGGGCCCACTACGAGAAGCGGGTGGAGGAAGCCGAAGGACTCGTCCACCTGGTCACCGCCCTGCCCAAGCGTGCCGTCTGGGGCCGCCAACGCCGGGTCGGCATCACCGGCCCCGGTGCCCTCGCGGTCGCCGACATCCTGCACGAACACACCACGGCACAGGTCTCGATCGTCGAAGCACCCGAGCCGCTCAAGGTGCTGAGGGACGCGGCAGGGCGACGACTGCCCGCACGAGTTCATCGACCAATGGGCCCAGCACGACGTCGTCGCCACCGCGCTCGCTCTCGGGCACCGTACCGAGCACGAGGCGACCACCCTGCTCACCGAGCTACGGACGGTCGCGTCCGCCGTGGTGCTGGTCGAGCGGCTCGCCCCGGACGGACTCGACCCCGTCGCCGCAGCCGAGGATGCGACGAGGTGGGTGGCGTAGCCAGGTCGTGGCCACAGATCCCACCCAGTACGGGTTCAAACCGCAACGCGAACTGCGGTCGCTATCTGTCCGCCTGCTTTTCGAGGTGGACCAGTACCACGTCCGACTTCAACTGCACCCGACGAACCTGGATGTAGCCGTGCCGCTCGTACAGACGGATGTTGGCGTGGCTCAGCTGGCCGGTGAACAGCATGTAACGGTCCACCTTGCCGGCTGCCTCGCGCTCGACAGCGGTCAGCAGCCGGGTGCCGATGCCACGGCCCTGGAGATCCGGCGCAACCATGAGGCGGCCGATATGCAGGACCGATCCCTCGCGGCGGGCGCGGACCGAGCCCACAATGCGGTGCCCCATCGTCGCCTTCAGCGCCAGATCGGACCCGAGCTCGGCGGCCAACTCCTCGTACGTCTGAATCAGAGGGGGCAGCGAGGCATCGCTGTAGAGCTGGGCCTCGGTGACGTACGCGGCACGCTGGAGGGTGAGGATCTCTCCTACGTCCGCGGGCTGTACGGGAGAGATCAAGACATCAACCATCGGGCGATGGTAGGAGCCGACGATCGCAACAACAACCGAACTTTTCCGCCGCCAACCGCATTGCGTAGCGCCACAATCACCTGCTGCGCTGCGCTGCCCACTCGTACCGATGAGCGGAAGTTGTCGATTGCTTTGAACTACATCGACACAAGCACCTACGCCAAGCAGGACAGGGCACTAGCATCGCCTCCGTGATCGAGGACTTCGCCAGCCGGCTCCTGCGCGACGTGGCTCGCCTCGACCCTTGCGCGGCAGTGGTCGAGGTCGGTGAGCAGGAGGTCGACGGGCTCACCGACTACAGTCCGGACGGCCACCAGGCCCGCGTCGATCTCGCCGCCTGCGCCCTGCGCGAGCTCGAGACCCTGCACGGGGAGCTGCCCGCGACGAGCCCGCTGCACGCTCACCTCGCCGAACGGCTACGCGCCCGCATTGCCTTCCACGATGCCGGGGAGGACCTGCGCGAACTGCACGCGGCGGCTAGCGGCCCGCTCCAGCTCATCCGCCAGGCCGTCGAGGCCGCGGTGCCCGGCCGCGACACCGAGGGCGCAGCCTACGAGGATGGCTGGGCCCGTGTCGGCGCGCGCCAGGCCGCGATCCCCACGGCCCTGGACGGGTATGCCCGTAGCCTCCTGCTCGCCGCCGAGCGCGGTCACCTGCCGACGCGGCGCCAAGTGGAGCTCGTGACGCAGCGCTGCCGCAACTGGATCGACGACGATGTCGCCCTGGTGGAGCGCTACGGCGACGGGCGGCAGCGGGCGTCGTTGCAGGCGGCGGCGCAGGGCGCGCGGGAGGCGTACCAGAGACTGGCCGCGATGCTGACCGCGGACCTGGCACCGCAGGCGCGCAGCGAGGAGGCCTTCGGGCCGCAGCGGTACGCACTCTGGGTACGGGCCTTCCTCGGTACCGAGCCGGATCTGCCCGAGCTATACGACTGGGGCTGGGACGAGTTCACCTCGATCGAGGCGGAACTGGTCGCGGAGGCGAAGGCCCTGGGCGGGAGCGTGCCCGCGGTGCTCGACCGGCTCGACAGCCCCGACGCGCCAGGCACCCTGCACAGCCGGGCCGCGTTCGGTTCGTGGCTGCAGGAGCTGCTGGAGGCCACCACCGATCAGCTGCACGGCGTGCACTTCGACATCCCCGCGCCGCTGCGGCGCATCGAGTCCCGGGTGACCGTGTCGGCCGGCGTCGCCTACACCAGGCCGTCGCAGGACCTGACGCGGCCAGGCCGGGTCTGGTGGTTCCTCCCCGAGAACCAGGCGAGCTTCCCCACCTGGTTTGCCTACAGCACGGCCTACCACGAGGGTGTTCCCGGCCACCACCTCCAGATCGGCCACGAGGCCTGCCGGGGCGGCCTCGGGCAGCGGCTGAACCTGCTCGGCGGGCTCTCCGGCTGCCAGGAGGGCTGGGCCTTGTACGCCGAGCGGTTCATGGACGAGCTCGGGCTCTACGAGCAGCCTGGTGCGCGGTTGGGGTACCTGTTCATGCAGTTGCTGCGGGCGGCGCGGGTCGTGCTCGACATCGGCCTGCACCTGCGGCTGCCGGTACCGTCCGGTGGCGGCGCATCGTGGACGCCGGATGCGGCGCTGCGGTTGCTGCGGGACCGCTGTCATCAGGGGCCGTACGCTCCCGTGGAGCTCGCACGTTATCTGGGCAGGCCGGGGCAGGCGCTGACCTACAAGGTGGGTGAGCGGGTGTGGCTGGCAGGCCGCTCATCGTTCCCCGGCGACCGGCGAGCATTCCACCGTCGGGCGCTGGAACTTGGCTCGCTGGGACTGGACCAGCTGACGGGGGCGCTGACCGGATGACGAGTAGTGCGGACGGGCGTTCATGACGTGTGGGCGAACGCGCGCGGGCAGCACAGTCGAACCAGTTGAACCTCGGACCACGTACACCTGGTGACAGCCGGCGCCTGATGCCCGGACCCGGCATCCGCCGACCATGCTTGTGATGACGAATGGTGGGGTCCGGGTTCGCAGATCGGTGGGGTGGCCGAACTATCGTGATCGCGTGAGTACTCGTCATGTGCCGGCGCAGATCGGTGACCTGCCGCCGATCGGGCGGCCAGCCAACAGCGCCCTACTCGAAGCCGGCATCACGACACTCGTACAGGTGGCCGCCTACCGGCGCCGCGATCTGCTGGCCATGCATGGGGTCGGGCCGAAGGCGGTCAGCATCCTGGCCGCCGCGCTGGCCGAGCATGGCCTCGCCTTCACCGACTGACGGCAATGGGGGCCCAACGCCGGCAGAACCCGCAGACCTGCGTGCTGTCTCACCAGTGAACTCCCGATGCAGCCCCCGGCTCACTCTTCTGCCGCCGAGTGGGCGTCGGGGGCCGTACCTGTGAAACCGACAAGCCAGCCGACCGTTCATGCCGATGACAGGATGGCTGGCACACACGCGGAGGCGGCGGGTACGGCGGCAGCCTCCCCCGGACTCAGTGTGCTTCGAGGACGAAGAAGATGAAGCAGAGGAACGACGTGCGGTCCACGAGTTGCGGAGGCAGGAGCTCACGCGGAGTCTCGGCAGAGATGGGGGGTTCGCTGATGACCGAGAGGCGGAAGCCCGCGTCGGTGAACGCATCCGTCATCGCGTGCAGCGGCCGGTGCCAGTAGGTCAGCTCCGTACTGTGCCCGTCGAACGTGTACTCGTCTGTCCAGCGGGCGAGGGTGAAGTAGTCGGAGCCCGGGTTCATTACGGTGTAGACGATCGGGTGGTTCACGGACAGGAGGAGGCGGCCACCCGGCCTCAGGACTCGTCGCAGCTCAGCCAAGGGGGCAGTCCAGTCCTCCAGGTAGTGCAGGACCAGGGACACGACGACGTCGTCGAACACACCGTCGGCGAAGGGAAGCGGCTCGCTGAGGTCGGCCACCAGCAGCGTGGCGTCCTCTCCCAGCCGACGAGCGGCCAACTCGACCATCGCCGGGCTGGAGTCGAAGCCGGTCACGATGGCCCCTCGCTCGCGAAGAGCCGCGGACAAGAGACCTGAACCGCAGCCGGCATCAAGGATCCGTCGACCGCGCACATCCCCGGCAAGTCGGATCATCGCGGGTCGCTCGTAGTAGCCGTTGATCAGGTTGGTTTCGTTGTCTGCGGAGTAGCGCTCGGCGAAAACGTCGTAGTGGTCGGCCTTCACCAGGCTGTCTCCCAAACATGTACTCCGAGGTCGAGAACAAGATCCTGCCATGAAGGCAGAGACACGCCCACCTCTGTCGCGCGGCCGAGAACTACGTGCGGGACGTCCGCCGTGGTCCGGGTGATCCGCTGCAACCGCTGGCCCTCGAAGTATTGCATCGAACGGGCATGGCCAAGGCGTCCTTGTCAGCATGGAGTTCAGGCTGCTCGGACAGTTCGAAGCGATACGAGACGGGAAGCCGGTGCCGGTGGGCCGGCGCCGGCAGGAGCGGCTTCTGCTCGCCATCCTGTTGTTGGAGGCCGGCCGTACGGTGACCGTCGACCGGCTGACCGACCTGCTGTGGGACGGTGCGCCGCCAGCCAGTGCCCGGGGCACCGTGCACACGTACGTCGGCCGGCTACGCGCGGCCCTGTCGCCGCACGGCGTGGAGATCACGACGAAGGGCCGTGGCTATGCGGTGGCATCCGTGGAGGTCGACACGGCCCGCTTCGCCGACCTGGCCCGTGAAGCTGCCGGCACGGCCGATCCGGCTGAGCGGGTACGCCTCGGCGGCGCGGCCCTCGCCCTGTGGCGTGGGCCGATTCTCGCCGACCTGATCGAGGAGCCGCTACGCCAGCGGCTCGGTGGACCGTTGCGGGACCTGCAGCTCACCACCGCCGAGATGTGCGTACAGTCCCTGCTCGACATGGGGCACCACGACCGCGTAGTCCGTGATCTCGCCGGCCTGGCCGAGGAGCACCCGGTCCGGGAAGGGCTGGTCGCGGGCGTGATGACCGCCCTGTACCGGTCCGCCCGTCAGGCCGATGCCCTGCGCCTCTACGACCGTGCCCACAAGGCGCTCGCCAGCGAACTCGGCGTCGAACCCGGCCCCGAACTGGAAACCGTGTACCAGCGCATCCTCGTCGGCGACCCGCGCCTCGAGCGGCCGGCCGCCCCGGTGTACGCGGTCCGGGTACGCGACCATTGGCTGCCGTGGAGCGTGGGCAGCCATCCGGCGCTGGATTTCTGCAACACGTACGCGGGGTGGGGCGGCGAGCGGGTGCCCGGTGGGGAGTGGCTGCGGGGGTATTCCACGCTCGCTGTCTGGGCCGACCACCAGAACCTGCTCGACGACGGTGCCGTCACCCGTCTCCTCGCCGCCGCAACGCGCGACCCGCTCGGCGCCACAGCAGTGCTCGACGAGGCCCGCCACCTGCGCGAGCGGCTCTACACCTGCCTCACCAACCCGGCAGACGCGAGCGCATTCGCGGCCGTTGCCCGGTACGTGGAGGGCGCCGCCCGGGACCTGGTCTTCCGCCGCGGGCCGGACGGGCTGGGCCGCTGGCACCCGTCCCACCGGGCGGGGCTGTGTGCACCGTTGTACGCCGCCGCCCACAGCGCCGGTGAGCTGCTCGCCGACCCGCGCCGGTTGACCGTGTGCGCTTGCCCCGGCCGGCATTGCGGCTGGCTGTTTCTCGACCAAGGCGGACGACGTCGGTTCTGCAGCGTGGCCACGTGCAGCCACCCGGAAGTCGCATGAGCCTTCGGTCTCGCGAGCCGGGGACCCCGGACGACAGTCGTGGTGAGGTAGTGGTCAGCAGAGTTGGTGAGACTCCGTCCATGCGTCGAATGACTTCCTTCATGTTGGCCGCAGCCACCGCCGTGCTCGTCGCCGCCGTACCCGCTTCGGCGGCTGTCGACACGGACCGCAAGCTTCCCATCAACAACGACTGGGTGCCGGTGCCATCGGCCCCCTTCGACCAGGACGCCGGCGTCACCTGCGAATTCCCGATCCACGCCGAGCCGGTGCTGGACCGGGTGGTGAAGATGGTCCTGGAGAAGAACCCGGACGGCTCAACAAAGCGCGAGATGTACACCGGAGCGCTCATCTACCGGGTCACCAACAAGACGACCGGGGCGTCGGTCGAGGTGGACATCAGCGGGACCTCGGTGCTGGACTTCCGGCCGGGCGGGTCGTACAGCAACAACGTCACCTGGCACGTCTGGGGCCCGATCCTGCTGGGCATGCGGAAAGGAGCTGGCAACTACCCCGCCGGCATGTACGTCCCGAACGGGATCTACACGCTGAAGATCAGTGAGACCGGGTACCGGACGCTGACGTTCACGGTCGGCGGGGCGCGCAACATCTGCGACGAGTTGTAACCCTGGTCGAGGGTCTTCCTGCTTGACTTGCTTCGGACACCACCCGGTGGGCGGCCCGGCCGGGTCGCCCACCAACCCCGCAGTCGACACCACCGTTGTCCGGTCGGCCGTCACGGCTCGTGAGGTGAGCGCGGTGTGCCGTTGGAGGGACGCGGTGCGGGATTGCCGGCGCCGTTGCCGGAGAACGTCCACTCGACCCGTCGGGGACGAACCCTAACGCCCTGGTCGCAGCATTTCACACGCTACGATTCATCGAAGTTCATCTCTAGCCAAGAATAGACAGGTTCCGCTATCGTCTGCCCTCAGGTCCTTCTCACTTTGTGAGAACACCTTGAATCACTCGAGGGGAGTGTGGAGCCGATGCACCACAACGTCTGGCGAGGGGCAACCCTGCTGCTCACGACGGCGGCCACCGTCGTGGCGGTCGGAGGAACCGCGACCGCTGCAGCCGCCCCTACTACGGTCAACATCAGCGCCGTCGCGCAGGAAGAGGCCGCACAGTTCTGGACCCCCGAGCGGATGCGCTCGGCACAACCGCTCGACGTCCGCGTCAACGCCATGCCCAAGACGGTTCCGGCCGGCGACCCAGTCACCATCGCGAGCTTTCCCAACACCGGCGCCGCCTGGACCGGCGGCGGGACAGTGGTCACGACCACCGGACGCGTATTCTTCACGATGGGCGATCGCACCGCCTCCTGCTCCGGCTCAGCCGTCGTGAGCACCAACAAGAGCACGGTCATCACCGCGGGCCACTGCGTGAAGTACCAAGGCGCATGGCACACCAACTGGACCTTCGTCCCCGCCTACAACAACGGCAACGCCCCGTACGGAACCTGGACCGCACGCTCGCTCCAGGCAACCCCACAGTGGGTTGCCAGTGAGAACATCAGCTATGACATCGGCGCCGCCGTCGTCAACACCCTCAACGGACAGTCCCTGACAGACGTCGTCGGCGGACAGAGCATCGCGTTCAACCAGGCCAGAAGCCAGAACATGTACGCGTTCGGCTACCCGGCCGCCGCACCATACGACGGCACCAAGCTCGTTTACTGCAGCGGCAAGGCGTTCGACGAGTTCCTTGGCACCGGCGACATCGGCCTGAACTGCAACATGACCGGAGGGGCCAGCGGAGGCCCCTGGTTCCTGTCGTTCAGCGAGTCTGCCGGCACGGGCGCTTTGAATTCGGTCAACAGCTTCAAGTACAGCTTCTCGACCAAGTATATGTTCGGCCCATACTTCGGCACGGACGCGCTGAACCTATACAACGCAGCCCAGAGTGCCTGATTCACACCAGGTGAACCGGTCACGATGATCGGGACGGCACCCTGATCGCGACAGAAGCCGGGGTTTCGCCATCGCCCCAGCGACTGGTCCCGACCAAGAGCCCGAAAGACGCGCGGACCAGCCCACCACAAGGCCCGACCGTAATCGGTCGGGCCTTGTTCAACGGAAACGATGACACCACCTCGCGTCGAGCCGGCCAGCAGACCGGAGTTGCACTGTTTCGACTGGCTCACCTCGCCCCGTACCGCGCCTCGTTGAGACAGGAGCAGTTGTACGCAGTCCCCGGGCCGTGGGCCGCGAACGCCGGAGCCGCACGCAGTGAATCGCGCCAATATCGACAGTGCTAGTTTTACCGGGCACGCGCAACGGGGGCGTGGTCGATGGACGTCCTTCAGCCGCAGGGCGACCCGCCGCGCGCTGGACTTCACCATGGACCATCCGGCGGCGGCGCAACGGAGCGCCCGACCTCCGACCGTTGCGACGGGGAACGCACTTGTTTGGGAGGTCAAAGGTTGCGAAAGCTGAATGGCAGATCCGCGGGCCGATCCGTACTGGTCGCGCTGATCGCCGGCGTACTCGTCACCACCGTCGCGGCACCCGCTGCGGCGACCCCGCCGGACGGGCCCACGCTTGCGCCACTGCTGCCCGGCGGGCCACAGACCGCTGCGGACCGCTACATCGTGGTGCTCTCCGACGCGCCGTCCGGTACCAGCCGGGCGGCCCGCGCCGCGCGTACCGCGGACGTCGTCGCTACCGCTGAGCGGGCCGGGGGTGCCGTCCTGACCCGGTACGAACACGTCCTGGACGGGTACGCTGCCCAACTGCCCCCGGCCGCCCTGGCCGCGGTGCGTGCCGATCCCGCCGTGGCGTACGTGGAACGGGATTCGCTGATCCACGGCGGGCTGACCGGCGCCGGCGTAACCGAGACCGACCAGCCGAACCCGCCCTCGTGGGGGCTGGACCGTGTCGACCAGCGCTCGCTGCCGCTGAACAACAACTACGGCTACGGTTCCACCGGCGCCGGCGTCACGGTCTACGTCGTGGACTCCGGCATCCGGGCCACCCACGTCGACTTCGGTGGTCGTGCCAGCGGGGTCTACGACGCGGTCGGAGACGGCAACGGCACGAACGACTGCCATGGACACGGTACGCACGTGGCCGGAACGGTCGCGGGCGCGGCGTACGGTGTCGCCAAGGCCGCCACCATCAAGGCGGTACGCGTACTGCAGTGCGACAACAGCGGCTGGACGGCCGATCTGATCGAGGGAATCGACTGGATCGCCGCCAACCGTGATCCGGTCTCGGTGGCCAACTTCAGTCTTCAGGGCTACGGCACCGCCCCGAACGAGGCGGTCGAGAACCTGCTCGACCTTGGCGTACACGCGGTCTTCATCGCGAACAACTTCAACACCGACGCCTGCACCAACGGGCCCCGGTCGTCGCGTGGCGTAACAGTCGGCTCGGTCGACAGCACCGACACCCGGGCATCCACCTCCAGCTACGGCACGTGTGTCGACCTGTTCGCGCCGGGCGTCGGCATCACGTCCGCCGGCATCTCCTCGGACACCGCGTCCGCGCCCGGCTGGTCGGGCACCTCGATGGCCGCACCGCACGTGGCTGGCTGGCTGGCGCGGTACCGGCAGTTGTACCCGAGCGCCACGATGGCGCAGGCCAAGACCGATCTGATCGCGGCGACCACCAAGAACGTCGTCGTCGACCCAGGACCGGGCTCGCCGAACCGGCTGCTCTACGCCGACCCGAACGACGCACCCGCCGACACGCAGGCGCCGACCACGCCCGGCCAGCCGACCGCCAGCAACGTGACGAGTACATCCG
The DNA here is from genome assembly GCF_042679305.1 of Micromonospora sonneratiae. Taxonomy (NCBI): domain Bacteria; kingdom Bacillati; phylum Actinomycetota; class Actinomycetes; order Micromonosporales; family Micromonosporaceae; genus Micromonospora; species Micromonospora sonneratiae. The sequence goes on from NZ_JBHTMP010000011.1 coordinate 30,720, forward strand.
TCCAACTGTCCTGGCCGGCGTCGACCGACAACGTCGGTGTGGTCGGATACGACGTCTACCGCGGCAGCACCCTGGTGGCGCAGCCGACCACGACGTCCACTCCAATCACCGGCCTGTCGCCGGCGACCCAGTACACATTCTCGGTGCGGGCCCGGGATGCCGCCGGCAACGTGTCCGCCGCCTCGCCGACGGTCACCGTAACCACACCGGCCGGGGCGGGCCTGTCCTGCGGGGTGTCCTACCAGGTCGCCGAACGGTGGACCACCGGCTTCACCGTCAACCTGACGATCACCAACACCGGTACGACCAGCATCAACGGATGGACGCTGGCCTGGGACTTCACCGCAGGTGAGCAGTTGACCAGTGGCCACAACGCGACGTGGAGCCAGACCGGCACCCGGGTGACCGCCGTGAACCCCAGCTGGAGTCAGGTGATCGCTCCGAACGCCTCGGTCACGCTTGGCTTCCAGGGCACTCACTCCGGCAGCACGCCCACGCCGGCGCCGATCACGATCAACGGCGAGACCTGCACCGTCTAGCGGCTCGACGGGTCTGCGTTCCAGCCGACAGAGCGCCGGCTCGACCCGACCACACCGGCCGAACCGGGATCACGGATCAATCGCCCCGGTTCGGCCGGTCCGTTCGCCACCTCCGGCCGGACCGGCAGGAGAAGTCGAGGGAGGGTACTGACGTGTCGCAGCGTCTACGGACCTCCACGGCTTACTCGGAAGAGAGCCAGAAGCCGCTAAGCCTCGCGCCCTCTGGCACGCCGTCGAGGATCAGGGAAGTGTTCACCCCTGAGGAAGCGACCATGGGATCGATGAAGCTCGTGCAGAAGTGTCGGATCCCTCGGACCGTGACCTGGCACCGCACGGTCCCCTGATCCAACCAGAGCCGATCACCCTCTCTAATATCCCCGGCTTCCGGGCACCCCGTCACCACCAAGCCAACGTCGGGAACCACGAAGACGTCTGCGACAAGCATCCGAGCCATCATGACCTCCCCTTCGGCGGTCTCGGCCCCAGCCTTACAAAGATCAAGACTTCTGTCCGCTGACGTCGACCGCCGCCGCTGCCCTGCGCGCCGCGTCCGGTGGCGTCAATCTTCGCCGTACGTCGTCAGCTGGCTTGGCTGTACAGCCATCCGTACAGCCGAGCCAGCGCAAACACCGTTATGGCTCCCAAATCGCTATGCCGCCACCCGGCGTACACACAATCAGGAGACCTTCGTCGGAACGCAGTTGCCAAGCCTCGTACATGTCGTCGGCTGGGACAATTACATGCGCACGCGAGTCAAATGAGATGGTCAGAGTGCTGTCTGGGGCAAGACCCACCGTCGTAATGCGCGTATTGAGCAGCCGCAGTAGTCGCGTGGCTACCTCAGCACTAAGCGGCTTGCCCTGCCATTCAGGCTCGCCTGGCAGCAGGATGCGAAGCGACCCCTCAATGTTGATCTCGCACCAGCCGGGGCCACCGAGGTCGACGCGAACTCCGCAACCCATACGGAAGCCGATGAACTGGTGGCCGGTGAGGTCTTTTAGCAGGCGACCGGCGTGGTCCCGGTCCTCCGGTACGGTGGACACCTGCTGATCATGCCTAGTGGGCTGTCCATGAACGTTCACCGGGTTGGTGACACGCCGGGCGGCGTCTGTGGGGACCGGGCCGCAGCGGCGTCCCGCGAGGCGATCATCCATGTGCTGATCTGCCGCCGACCGTACGCGCCGAAGTATCGACGGGCGTAACAGTCGGTGACCGGTGCACCCGTACGACCGTGCATAGGAGCTGCCGGCGTGCGGATGCGCGTCAGAGCCGAACTGGGTGTGATGATCGTAGCGGTGGGGTGACCTGCCCGTATTCTCTGTGACGGTGCGCCTCAGCCCGCGACGAGGTGATACGTCGCTGTGACGCTGAAACCGTGCCCATCCGTGCCGTCCAAGCGGACCGTGTGCTCGCCGGGTGGCAACTGGTCGACCATCGCCCAGATGCCCCAGACCCGCATCGGGACGGCCCGCCGGGCGCGGGTGACGGGATTGAGGAACGCGCCGCGGACGTCGAACAGCTTCGCCGCGTCAATGGTGACAACGGGGTGCTGCTGCCCATCGACGTGGACCGTGCCCCGCGCTTGGGGCAGCGGCGGAATGTACGTGCCGTTCGGACACCACATGTTGAACGCGGGCATGAACAGCGGACGGTCCGAAGGAATGCTGCACCGCCGCTCGACGGCCCCGCCAAAGCAGCCCGCGAGAAACCACACGTCCTTTGGCTGACGCATGTGCGCGTAGCGGCCGGTCCGGTCCAGTACCGGGTTTCTCCACGGTCCGGTGGCTGCGGCCCACTGCACCCAGCGCGCCGCAAGCCCCTCGGGACTGTACAGCTCGTATGGGAAGATCGACACACCGGAGATGGTAGCCGTTGACGGGCTGGGGCACCGCGCCGCCGTTGGCCGTCGAAATGACAGCTCAATCAACCGCGCTGCCTGCTCGCCGAGCCAGGACAGGCATGCTGCGGGCTGGGTGCGTCACTTCAGACAATCACGGCAGGCTATGGCGCGCCGCCCGTCCCGGGTTGGGTACGGCGCAACAGCGAACGCGTCAGCGCCACGCACATGGCGGCGAAGACGACGCCCCATGCGCCGACAGCGAGCCAGGTCCAGTTCTGTCCGATGCCGGCAACGATGGGCAGCCGCGCAGCCGTTCCCAGCTGCATGCTCGCCATCGCATACATGCCGAGGGGGAACACGATGCTCCACAGCGCCGGACCGTATTCCAGCTCGACCCGGCGCAGCACGTGGCGCCACAGGCCGAAGGCGATCAGCATCGGAATCAGCCACGTGCCGAACGCCCACAGCACCAGCCCGAGTCCGGCCAGGACCGGACCGGTGGCGAGCACCGCGGGCGCTTCCGGCATCTGGATGATCCGGGCCGCGGCGAAGACGGTGATCGCGGTAGCACCCATGATCACCCAGTACGGCGGAGTCAGATCCTGCGGGCGCACCTCGAGCAGCAGCAGCCGGGTCAGCACCAGTGTGGCGACGATGAGATACAGCACGAAGCCGACCGACCACATCAGCACGGCAACCAGCGCGGCGGTGTACGTGTAGCGGCTACCGGGCGAGTCCAGGGCCGCGGCGGCGATCGCAATCGACTGGGTGCCGACCACCCAGATGAACCAGGTTCCGTTCACCCCTTCCAGGATCGGCCGGTGCCGGGGACCCAGAATCAGCCGCACGGGAATCGTATAGGACAAGACCAGCCACACCGCCGCGCCCGCGATCGCCAAGACGCTCGCGACGACGCGATGGCCATCCGCGACCAGCCGCGAGGCGAGGACGTTGCAGGCCGCCACCACGGTGAAGAACGCGAACGCCTTGTCCGGTGCGGAAAGGTCGTCGAGGACCCGGCGCGGATAGCGGACCAGCCGCCAGCCCAGAGCGATGGTCAGGACAACGAAACAGGCCACCGCGATGGCGAGAAGAACGGCCGACGCGGTCGACTGCCCGATCTCCCGCAGTGCCGCAGAACAGATACCGGTCGCCATGACCAGTGCAAAGTAGCCCGGATGCAGGGCCGCCACCGACATGCCACCACAATCAAGGTGGCGGGACGTCGGTGCACGGGGCATCGGACCCTAGCCCGACGGGCCATAGGGCTCTGTGGCCGCCGTGAACGCGGGTCTATAAGTCCGTTGCCGGCCACAGGTCGGTGACTTCACCGCTCAAGCCCGCCACGGTCTTGCCAACGCTCAATGCAACGGTGTCGTTCCGGCTGCTGGACGAATTCCTCCACTGCCCGACGGACACGACGGTCTGCCCCAACATTTACGCCGCGCACCAGCAGCGGCAAACCGCGCAGACCGACAACGGGTGCACGGCCTGGAGGCAACCCGCACGCCCCCTGGTCCAGCACGAGCGCGATAGGCCGCGGGTGAAGCCGAGACAATACGAGCAGCTCAGCCAGTTTGAGAGCCACTACTCAGCGCCGGTGCAAGCGACCCGCTGCTACCAATCTGCTCCCACCTGCCACCGCACAACCAGGCCATCCGACCACCGGTTGCAGAATCGTGCCGCAGGCGGGACCGGGCAGGCCCCCGGGCCGGGCTCGACGCGACCGGATCTGTCCGTCGAGTCCCTCGTCCGGCCCGGGACGTCCCCAAGTTCCTTCCGGCCCACCGCGACCGGCAGTCGAGCCCCATCAGCACTCGATCACGTTCACCGCGAGTCCACCGCGTGCGGTCTCCTTGTACTTGACCTTCATGTCCGCACCGGTTTCCCGCATTGTCTTGATCACCTTGTCCAATGAGACGGTATGTCGGCCGTCACCACGGAGCGCGAGCCGGGCGGCGGTGATCGCCTTGATGCTGGCCACCGCGTTCCGCTCGATGCATGGGATCTGCACCAGCCCGCCCACCGGGTCGCAGGTGAGCCCGAGGTTGTGCTCCATTCCGATTTCGGCGGCGTTCTCCACCTGCTCCGGCGTACCGCCGAGCGCCTCGGTCAGTCCGGCCGCCGCCATCGAGCACGCCGATCCCACTTCGCCCTGGCAGCCGACCTCGGCGCCCGAGATTGAGGCGTTCTCTTTGAACAGCACTCCGATTGCGGCTGCGGCAAGTAGAAAGCGGACCACCCCTTCGTCACCCGCGCCAGGCACGAACCGGGTGTAGTAGTGCAGCACGGCTGGGATGATGCCCGCCGCGCCGTTCGTCGGTGCGGTCACCACCCGCCCTCCTGATGCGTTCTCCTCGTTGACCGCCAACGCGTAGAGAGTCACCCAGTCCATCGCGCGCAGTGGGTCGGCGTCGGCGTGCTCGGCCACCAGCCTGCGCCGCAGCTCCGCTGCCCGCCGCCGCACCCGCAGGCCACCGGGAAGCACGCCATCACGGTGGCAGCCCCGATCCACGCACTCCTGCATCACCCGCCAGATCTCCAACAGTCCGGCCCGTACGTCCGCCCCGGAGCGCCACGCCCGCTCGTTGGCGAACATCACGTCGCTGATCGACAGGTTTGCCTCCCGGGTCGCCGCCAGCAACTCGTCGCCGGTCATGAACGGGTACGTCACGATGGTCGGATCCGGCTTGATCCGATCAGCCCCGGCCGCCGTTTCGTCCACCACGAACCCGCCCCCCACCGAGTAGTAGGTGCGCTCCCCCAGTACTCGGTCCGCCCGGTCGAACGCCCGGAACGTCATCCCGTTCGGGTGGTACGGCAGCGAGCGGCGACGGTGCAGCACCAGATCCTGACCGAGGTCGAAGTCGATGTCGTGGCTGCCGACCAGAGTGAGTCGGCCGCTGTCCCGTACCCGCTCGACAAACTCGTCCACCCGGTCGGTGTCCACCGTCTCCGGCTTCTCCCCGGCCAGTCCCAGCAGCACCGCTTGGGCGCTGCCGTGCCCGTGACCGGTGGCCCCCAGGGACCCGAACAGTTCCGCCCGCACGCGTACGGTATCGGCGAGCCGTGCCCCGTTCCGCAGTCCCGAGACGAACCTGTGTGCCGCCCGCATCGGTCCCACGGTGTGTGAACTGGACGGTCCGACACCGATGGTGAACAGGTCAAAGGCGCTGATCACCGAGACACTCCCTGGTCGCTGGGGCGGGTCACCGGGGTGCTCCGGGGGACGAGCCGGCGCGGAGCCGCCGGGGCTGCCCGCTTCCGTCTGCGGGGACGGCGAAGATGGCCGGGTGACCGTCCACCGGCCGGGCGTATGCGACGGTGTCCGGGTCGAGCCAGGCCGGCTGGTCGTCGACATGGCCGGTCTCGGCGAGCGCCGTGTCCGCCCCTGTGTCGAGGTGGAGCACGTACAGGCGCCACCGGTTGTCGACGCGCTGTTTGTACGCCAGTCGATCACCGTTCGGGGAAAGTGACGGGCACTCGACGTTGTCCCGTACCGCCTCCAGCCGCCGCGCTCCCAGATCGCCACGCATCAGCCAGGTCCGCTCGCCGGACGCCATCGTCGCATAGAAGGTACGGTCGTCCGCGGCGAAGGTGATGCCCCAGAAGTTGCGGTTTTCGGCGGTGAACCGCTGGCCGTCCACGACGGCGGTGAAGTCTTCCAGTGATCCGTAGTGCTGCCGGGTGGCCAGGTCGTAGACACCGGCCGTGGTGGAGAACGCGCCGCCGGCCATATACGAGTCCCCGGAGCGGAACACGGTCCAGGCCACCAGCCGGCCGGAGGTGGAGACCCGGGTCCGGCTGGGTGTGCCCCAGAGGTCGAGCACCGTCGGTTGCGCCAAGCCTCGGGGGAAGATGGCGACCTCGAACCCGCCGGGAACGGTCGATGTGCGCAGGCAGGAGAGGGTGCCCCCCGCGGCGTAGGCGCGCACGCAGGCCGGGCCGACACCGACGACCTGTTCCGGGGCGTCTCGGGAGACCTGACGGGTCCGCCCGTCCCGGTCGTCTACGTAGAGGAGGGTGCCAGGGCGGTCGAGGTCCAGGGGGGCCGCGCCCCGGGCATGGTCGGTGCTGGCCCAGCGCCAACCGGTGTAGCCGATGGCGCCGACCAGGGCCAGGGCGATCAGGAGGGCACCGAGCAGGCGTGGTCTGGTGGTCATGGGGTGTCTCCCTGGTGGCGCGGCAAAGCGCCGACGATGATGGCGAGGCCGAGGACGACGGCCAGCCCGGCAAAGGCCCACTGTGGTGCGGCGACCTGCAACGCCGCCCCGAAGCCAACCGCGCCGGCCGCCCGGGCCAGTGCTTGGACGGTTTGTACGGCCGCCAGCCCGGTGGCCCGCAGCGGTTCGGGGATCAGCGGCCCCACATGGGCCATCAGTACGCCGTCGGTGGCGGCGTAGAACAGTCCGTGCAGACCGAGGGCGAGCACGGCGATCGGCCAGCCGATCGCCGTGAACCCGACGAGCAGGTACGCCACGAGCAGAAGGCCGTGGCCGGCGAGGAAGACCCGCCAGCGGCCCCACCGGTCGGCCAGGCGGCCAACCGGCGCGGCGGCGGCCAGAAAGGTGACCGCGGTGGCCAGTGGGAGCAGCGGTAGTACGGCGGTGGGCAGGGCGGCCCGCTGCTGGATCGCGACGTACAGGACCATGTCGCCGACGGTGAACAGACCGAGCAGGCCGGCAGCCAGCCAGGTACGGCGCACCGGCGGCCGGTTGAGCACGGACAGCGCGACGCGGGGCGCCACCCGGTGCCGGGGGGACGTGACGGCCGGGGGAACGCGGACGAAGAACAGCAGGATCAGCACACCGACGGTGCCAAGGCTGAAGCTGGTCACGAAGACCGTGTCGTACCCGACCGCGAGGGTCACCAGCGCGGCGGCGGCCAGGGGGCCGAGCATCGCGCCTATGGTGTCCATCGCCCGGTGGACCCCGAACGCCCGGCCGAGCCGGTCGGCGGGAGCGGCCATGGTGATCATCGCGTCACGGGGGCCGGTACGGATTCCCTTGCCGGCCCGGTCGACGGTGAGTACCGCCCCCAGTCCGGCCAGTGAGCCGCCGGCCACGGGCAGCCCCAGCTTGGCCACGGCGGAAAGCGCGTAGCCCACGGTGGCCACCGCCTTGGGCCGGCCGAGGCGATCCGCGACGTAGCCGCCGGCCACACGCAACACGGCGGTGGCGGTCGCGTACAGCCCTTCGATCATGCCGAGTTGCAGGAAGCCGGCGCCGACGCCGTAGACGAGGTACAGCGGCAGGACGGCGGTGACCATCTCTGCGGACACGTCGGTGACCAGACTGACCATGCCGAGTCCGAGGACGGTCGGGGGTACGGCGCGTGCCACGGTACCGGCGGGTCTGGCGGCGTCGGTGCTGCGGGTGGTTGACAGATACATCACGCGTGACTTCCGGTCGTCAGGTGGGACCGACCGGCGCACGTACACACGCGCCGGCCGGTCCCGGGATCAGTTGGTGACGCTCAGGTCGTCGACCTGGGCCTCGAAGAGGCTGGCGGTGCCGGCGTCGGCCGCCTCCACCTGGATACGGACGGTCCTGCCGGCGTAGGCGCTCAGGTCCACCGTGGCGTTCTGCCAGATCGCCTCGACCTCGGCAGCCGCACCAACCTTCTCGAACACCGTGGTCACGGTGCTACCGTCCACGACGCGTACCCGCAGGTAGTCGTCGGGGCCGGAGTTGTCACCATGACCGACGCTGTAGGCGAAGGTCAGCCTCGCCGTCCCGGCGGGGACCACGATCTGCGGCGACCGGATCGAGGTGACGCCGCCGTCGAGGTCGTTGGCCCCGTACGCGGATCCCGCCGCCGCCCCGGTGACCAGGCAGTTGACCCCACTGGTGGTGGTGCCGAGCTGCTTGACCTGGTTACTGTGGGTAGAAACCGTCTGGTCCGGATTGCCACGCTCGAACCGACCCGAGGTGGCGGTGTCCGTACCGGCCGGGTTGACCGTCCATCCCCTGTCCGACTCGAAGTCGTCGGCGAAGCCGCCGGCACCAGCACTGGTGACGGTGACCCGGACGGTCACGGCATGCGACAGAGCACCGGCGGTACCGGTGACGGTCAGGTCGAACGTGCCGGTGGCCGTGGTCGCGGTCGTGTTGATCATGAGCTGGCTGGAAACGCTGCCACCAGCGGGAGGAGTGACCGGGTCGCTCTGCCATTGGGTCTGCACTCCGGCCGGAGCACCCGTCACGTTCAGGTCGACGGCGGAGCCGAAACCGTTGATGCTGGCGACGTTCACCGTTGTGTAGTTCTTCTGTCCCTGTGGGATGATCACCGCGGTCGGGTTCGCCGTGACCGCGAAGTCGGCCTGACCGGTGCCCGCACTGGTGATCTCCAGGTCGTCGACCTGGGCCTCGAAGAGGCTGGCGGTGCCGGCGTCGGCCGCCTCCACCTGGATACGGACGGTCCTGCCGGCGTAGGCGCTCAGGTCCACCGTGGCGTTCTGCCAGATCGCCTCGACCTCGGCAGCCGCACCGACCTTCTCGAACACCGTGGTCACGGTGCTGCCGTCCACGACGCGTACCCGCAGGTAGTCGTCGGGGCCGGAGTTGTCACCATGACCGACGCTGTAGGCGAAGGCCAGCCTCGCCGTCCCGGCGGGGACCACGATCTGCGGCGACCGGATCGAGGTGACGCCGCCGTCGAGGTCGTTGGCCCCGTACGCGGATCCCGCCGCCGCCCCGGTGACCAGGCAGTTGACCCCACTGGTGGTGGTGCCGAGCTGCTTGATCTGGTTACTGTGGGTAGAAACCGTCTGGTCCGGATTGCCACGCTCGAACCGACCCGAGGTGGCAGTGTCCGTACCGGCCGGGTTGACCGTCCACCCCCCATCCGACTCGAAGTCGTCGGCGAAGACGGTGTTGCCACCAGTGACCGTCACCTGAAGGTTGGCGGTCCGGGTGACAGCCCCCGAGGTGGCGGAAATGGTCGCGGTGCTGGTGCCGACCGCCGCCGACGACGAGGCGGTCAGGGTGAGCGTGGAGGTCGCGCTACCGTTCGCCGGCGGGGTCACCGAGGCCGGGCTCAGGGTTGCCGTCACCCCGGCAGGCAGCCCCGAGACTGACAGCGCGGTCGCGGCGGAGAACCCGCCGCTGCTGGACACCCGCACCGACGTCGAGGCACTGTTGCCCTGCTTGACCGTCACCGCCGTCGGGTCCGTGGTCACTCCGAAGTCCGGGGACGTGCTGGCCTTACGGCAGGTGCCGGTGACCCGGTCGGTGAAGGTCCGGCCGGCGACTGGCACGAACTCAACGGTGTACCCGGTGGCCGTCAGCGTCATCTTGCCCACGCCGAAGGTGTTGTTGTTGAACACTTCCGACGGACCGGCGGACGACGTGGTGGCCGAGTACAGGGCCCGGCCGCCCGTGCCGATCACGAACTGGCGTACACCGTTGGCGTCGTCGCGGGTTCCGTCCGGTCGGGCCGGCGCGAAGCGCTCGTAGTGGTGGTCGTGGCCGTTGATGATGAGATCGGTCTTGGCGTCGTAGAGCGCGCTGTACAGCGCCCCCATGCCGGAGTTGTCGCCGTGGTCGCCGCTCGAGAACCGAGGGTGGTGCCAGTATGCCGCCGTGCACGGCTTGGTGTTCGCGGCCAGGTCGTTCCTCAGCCACGTCACCTGGGGCGAGCTCGCCGAAACGCTGACATTGGAGTTGAGCGAGATGAAGTGCCAGTCCCCAACATCGAAGCTGTAGTAGCCCTGATCACGTGCGCCGGTCTCGACGCCGTGGCCGTTGTAGTAGTCGAAGTAGCCAGCCGCTCCCGAAGTGCGGTACTCGTGGTTACCCGGTGAGGGACGGACGAGGTTGTTGAACTTCCCCCAGTGCGGGTGGTAGTTGTTGTTGAACTCCGACAGGGTGCCGCTGTCGTAGGCGTTGTCACCGGCGGTGATCACTGCCGTCGGATTTATCGCCGCCACCACATCGTCGGTCTGGTTGCAGGCGGTGCCGCAGATGTCGCCCGCCGCCGCCACGATCACGTTCGCGGCGGCCAGGGACTGACTCCCCGACTGGTACGCGTCGATGCGGTAGCTGCTGGCCGGGTCGGTGAGGCTCGGACTGATCTGCACGCACTCGCCGGCGAAGGCACGGGTGTGGAACGCCTTACCGGGCCAGTGCCTGCCGGTGAAGGTGAAGGTGCCGCCGGCGACGCCCGACACGGTGACGGTGTCCCTGCCCCGTAGTGACAGGTCGGTGAACCGCAGCCGGAGCCACTTGGCCCCCTGCTGGCACACGGTCTGCGGGGCGGCGGCACGCGCCTGCCCGCCCACCCCTCCGATGGCGGTACGGCCGGTGGTGGTGCCTCGCTCGGACAGTTGAGTGATCTGCGCAGCGGGTTCCGGAGCCGGCATGGTCGTCAGGTCGGGCTTGCTCCGGGCGCTCGCCGACGATCCGGCGGTCAACAGCGCCGCAGCGACCAGTCCGGTGGTGGCAGCGGCTGCGAAGGCGGATGTTCGTCTCCGTCCGCGTCCAGGCGGTAGCGAAATCTGCATCTGTTCCTCTTTAGGGATGGAGGTAGCAGGCAGCCGGGACCGTTCGGGGTGAGGGAAATACGGTCCCGGCTGCCCAGGAGAGGTAGAACATGGGTGATGCGCGGCAGGTTCTTCGCTTTTGACACCCTGCCTGCTTGAGCGAGGTAGGTGGCTTTGTCAGCCTTGCTCGCGGCCGTGGCACGGCAGCCGAACGATTCTTTACGGCCACCGCCGTAAATGGTGTTTCCTTTTGAAGGGCACGGTTGACCGGCTGGCGCGCCGAGGGGCGGCCACCACACGCCGCCGGCTCCCGTGTGGACAGTCAGTCGTGGCGTATTTGCTCGACTGTCCGGTGACTTGCTGATCGGGTTCTCTCTACTCCTTCCTGCCGTCCTCCTCTCCGTGTGGTGTGCGGGTATGCGCGGCAGTCAATGCCGCCGCACCACGGTTTCCCTGGCGTCCCGAACCAGGGAGATACCGCTGCCCTGGGGGCACCGCTGACCTTAATCAGTGTCAATTCCGCGTCAACAAATCGGTTGGCTGAGTACTGAATAAAACTGGCCGGGCCAAAACCCGCCCATCCTGGGATGACCGGCCGGGCCGGGTCACCGGACCTGGATACCGAGGCGGGGGCCGACCGGTGGTCTGCCGGTCGGCCCCCGCAACAACCCGATGCCTGCGCGTCGGTCGAAGCGCTCAGGAGCGGGCCGTTCAGAAGGTCAGGCTCCACTGGTCGAGGTACCCGGTGTCGAAGCCGAAGCTGTCCCGCACACGGAGCTGCCACACACCACTGGCGGGCTCCGCCGAGGCATCGACGACGTACCGGGTGTCAAGGTTGTCGGCCAGATCGGAGATCTCGGCAGCCTTCAACGGGTAGACCGTGCCGTCCGGGGCCAACAGGTCCAAGGCGAGGTCCCCCCGGTACGGATGAACGACCTTCACGGCGACGACGAGTGCCGACGGGGCGTTGCCGGTACGGCCGGAGACGGTGATCGAACTGTGCACCACCGACCAGTCCGGGATGGCGAGATCGGTGGTGTTCTCGAAGGTCTGCGGCGGGGTGGTCGTACCGCACGGCATGAACAGCAGCCGGTTCGGCGACCCCGCACCGGCGTTGGTGACCACACCCGTCGTGGCACAACCGGCCAACGCGTCGCTGACCTGATGCGGTGTCGCAGCCGGATCGGCGGCCAGGTACATCGCTGCGGCCCCGGCCACCAGTGGCGCAGCCATCGAGGTCCCGGTCATGGTCGCGGTGCCGGTGTCCGACCGGTGTCCGGCCGACACGACGCTGGTGCCGGGAGCGAACAGATCCACGCAGGTGCCGTAGTTGGAATCGGACCTGCGGGCGTCGGAACTGGTGGAATTTCCGACCGTGATGGCCTCGGCGACCCGGGCCGGGGAATGCCCGCACGCGTCGCCGCCGTCGTTGCCGGCGGCCAAGGTGTAGACGACACCGGACGCGATCGAGGTCCGTACCGCCTCATCCATCGCGGGCGTGACGACATCGCCGAGGCTCATGTTCGCCACCGCCGGCTTGACCGCGTTGGCGGTAACCCAGTCCACGGCGGCGATCACGCCCGAGTTGGCACCGTTCCCGTCGCAGCCGAGCACCCGCAACGCGTGTAGGGTCACTCCCTTGGCAGCACCGTAGGCGACACCGCCGACGGTGCCGGCGACATGGGTTCCGTGGCCGTGGCAGTCGTCGGCGTTGGCGTCGTTGTCGACGAAGTCGTAGGCGTGGCGGGCACGGCCGCCGAACTCCCGGTGGCTGATCCGGATGCCGGTGTCCAGGACGTAGACGTTGACGCCCGTCGCGGTGAACGGATAGGTGTACGTGGTCGACAGCGGTAACGCACGCTGATCGACCCGGTCCAGGTTCCACGGCGCGTCGGGCTGCGTCGTCTCGTTGAGCCGTACGATCGTGTCGGGCTCCACCCTGGCGACCCGGGGGTCGGCAGCGAGCCGGGCCGCCTGCGTCGCCGACATCCGTACCGCGAACCCGGTCAACGCGGTGCCGTAGACGTGCCGTACGGCACCACCGTGACTGGTGACCAGGTCATTGGCGGCTGTGGCGACGGCGGCCCGAAACGCCACATCACGCGACGGCGGATTGCCAGCCGCCGGGGCTCGACGAAGCCCGGGGGCGGTGTCCCGCAACGTCACGATGTAACTGCCGGGAATGGTCTCTGCTCCGGGCGGTGCTGCCGCGACGGTGGCCGGGGACGGATCGTAGGGGCGGGCTGCTGCCGGCGGTGCCACGAGTACGGCGGCCGACAGCGCCACGGCGGCGACGCAGAGGCTTGCCCTGACAGGGATGGACACGAGGGTGCTCCTCACAACTGGTGGGAGAAACCCCGAGCAGGCATCGACGAAGCACGATGGCAGGTCGGCCGGGCGGGATTTCCATGGTCAGGCGGGCACGCTCCCGTGCCCGGTCAACCGCCCCTCGGTGCCGGAGATCGCCGACAGATCACCATCTTGCCAGCGGACCGGTTAGCGCAGACTATAGAAACCCGCGCTACGGGCGTCAACGCAGGCAGTGGACCGTCGGGATTGGACATGTTCTGGCTCGGCTGGCCCGGCCAGGTATCGCTCCACCGGCCCAGCCGGGCTGGCTCAACGACCAACGACGGGCACGTCCGCGTCGCCGGCGAGCGCTACCCGGCATCCAACTCTCGCCCGTTTCCACACAATACGCGCAGTACATGTGGCTACCGGGCAGCATCGAAGGCCAGCGAGGTGTTCAAAGATGGAGTCTCCGACAGCGAGCCACTCGGGCCCGCCGGTCGCACCCGGCGAGTTCAGCACCGCGTTGCGGGTGGCCATCCAACGTAGCCACCTGAGTCTGGAGGAGATCGCGAGCCTGTTGCGGGAGAACCGCACTCCGGTCAGCGCCAGCACGCTGAGCTACTGGCAGAACGGGAACAACCAGCCGGAACGCACCCGCTCGGTGGCCGCAGTCGGTGTGTTGGAGCGGATCCTCGACCAGCCGGCCGGCAGCCTCACCTGCCTGATCGGTCCACGTAAACCACGGGGCCGCTGGCTTCCCCGTCCGGGGACCTCAATGGCGTACGACCAACTCTGGAAGGCCCCGGAGGCTGTCGTCCGGGCGTTGGCGAAGATCGACGCAGGCCCCGAGGACCTCGACCATCCCGCCAAACTGTCCCAGCACCTGTCCTATCGCATCGACCACGCCGGACATGAGGAGTCTGTCCGGGTGCGCCGCCTGATACGCGCCGAGCGGGACAACGTCACCCGGATGATCTTCGTTACCCGGTGCGTCACCCTTCCCCAGCCGCCCATGGTCACCTTCGCCGAGGGCTGCCGCCCGGCCCGGTTCCGCGCCGACGTACCCACCTCGACCTGCGTGTTCGAGTTTCTCCTCGACCGGCCGCTGCACGCCGGCGACCTGGCGTCGGTCGAGTTCGCGCTACGGTTCCCGCCGGGCCAGACCGACCAGCACGCCGAAATCGCGGTGTGGACGCCGACCCGGGAGTTGGTGGTGCAGGTCAGCTTCGACCCACGTCGGTTGCCCGACCGCTGCCACGCCTACTGGCAGCCCCGGAACACGCTGCCCTGGCAGCACAAGGGCGACGCCAGGCTGAACGCCACGACGCCCGGTTTCCAGTACATCGCCCTCGACCCGCCGCCAGGCCAGCACGGAATCACCTGGCAATGGCGCTGAGCCCCGAACCGATCCAGCGTTATCCAACGGTCCACCGCAACCGACATTGACCATGGCCGACGAACAGGTAGCGTTTCCCCGGTCACAGACCGCACAGCCGCAAACCGGACTGTGACACTGCCGCGCGTGCCCCCGTCCCCCACCGACCCAGTCGCGGGCCGGCGTCCCACCATCCGCAGGGAGAGCCGCTGCACCATGTCCGCCAGCCACACCTACCACCGGCTGACCAACTACTCACCGGAACGTCCCTGGCACGAACCCCTCGACGACCCGCGTCTCGTCACCGGATTCGAAATCTGCGACAAGGACCGCCGCCCACCAGAGTTCAAGACCTACGACGAAGGGCTCCCCGTCGTCGACCTTCCCGTCGACCTGCCCCGCCACCCTCTTCCCGCCACCGCCGTACTCGGCGGTGCCACAGCCGCCGGACGGCACGACCTGACCCTGGCCGAGCTGGCCCGCCTGCTCTACTACAGCGGCGGCATCGTCCGCTACCGCGACACTGCCGACGGCCGCGTCCATTACCGTGCGGCCGGTTCCGCCGGCAACCGGCACCCCTTGGAGCTCTACGCGGTCACCAGCGGCCTGGCCGGCCTCCCCGGTGGGGTGTGGCACCACGACCCGCTCGGCCACCGGCTACGGCACATCGCACCGGCACCCGCACGAGACGGTGCGACCTTCCTCGTCGTCACCGGTGTGCCGTGGCGGGCCGCGTGGAAGTACGCCGAGCGTGCCTGGCGGCACCTGTGGTGGGACTGCGGCACCCTGTTGGCACAACTACTCGCCCTCGCCGACGCGGCAGGCCTCCCCGCCCGGCTACAACTGGCTTTTCCCGACCAGGCCGTCGCCACCCTGGTCGGGGCAGATGACGTGGACGAATTCCCTCTCGCCCTCGTGGTGCTCGCCGATGGCGAGCCCGCCCTGACGCCCACCAGCCAGGCGCAACACGGAAAACTGGTCAACGATCCCACCAGGTTCCCTCTCATCACAGCGATCCAGCAGGCCACCGAGTCGGCAACCTGCTGGCCAACCACCATTCCACGGGCCCGCCGGGCTCCCGCCGTACCGCCCCTGCCGTCCCGATTGACCCTGGAGGACGTGGTCCTCCGACGCGGATCGGCTCGACGATTCGACACCCATGCGACACTGCCCCTGTCTGCGGTGACCTGGGCAATGGCAGTCGCCACCCGCCCGGTCCGATGGGACGCCGGGCCATCCCTGCTGCACCACCACCTCATCCTGCACAGTGTCGACAAAACGCGCCCCGGTATCCACCGCTGGCGCGACGGACACCTGGCCCCGGTCAGCACCGGCGACCAGCGTCAGGCCACCCACCACTACTGTCTCGGCACTGATCTCGCCCGCGATGCCGCATGGCTGGCCATCCACGGCACCGACCTATCCGCGACCCTGGACCGGCTCGGCGAACGCGGCTACCGCGCCGCCGGCCTCGAAGCCGGCCTCGTCACCGGCCGACTGCACCTGGCCGCCCACGCTCTTGGCCACGCCGCCACCGGGTTAGTCGTCAACGATGAACTCACCCCCGCGTTCCTGCGCAGCGACACCACCACTCTGCTCTCCACCGCCCTCGGGCTGCGGGTCCACCAGACAACCCCTGGCGGCACGCCGCGCAGACCGGCTCGTCTACGCCCCGGGTGACAAGCATCAACGCCAACGCGTCCGCAGGTAGGACAGCCTCTGATTCACTCCGGGTGGAAAGAGCGGTGCGGCGTAGAGGATCTGCTGCTCGTCTGCGCAACCCGCTGCCGGTCGGCTGCGCCGGGCCACCGAGTTGGCAGTGCTGTCGGCGCGCACCGGGCAGATGGTGGCACGGACTCGCCGCCGCCGGCCCGGTGACCTGCCCACGTCCGCGACTCGCCTGGTCAGCCTGCACGACCCAGATGCCGTCCGATCGCCGAAGGGCACGGACAGACTGAAACTGCGTTGACAGTGACACCGGCGGACGTGCCTACTACTGCCCATCGGCGCGCCGTCGCGCCAGCCCGACGTCAGATGTCAGGGCCGGTCGGCGGACAATTGGCGGCAGGGAAAGGGCAGAGGATCATGGGTGGCTCGGGCATGGACGCGCTGATCTGGAAAGAGTTCGGCGAGGAGCACCTCGCGGCGCTGACCGATCTGGCCGAGGCGTGCCTGGCCGTCGACGGTGGGCTGCCGCTGTTCACCGGCTCTGCGCTGCTGCGGGCCCGGCTGCTGCAGTCCCGTACGTTCGGCGCCTGGCACGAGGGCGGCCTGGTCGCGGCCGTGAGCGTCGGCACCGCCAGGCAGCCGGCCACCAGCACCGGCCTGGTGCATCCGGACTGGCGGGGGCAGGGCGTCGGTAGCCGGCTGCTGAGCTGGGCGGACGACCAGGCCGGCAACAACGATCTGCTGCTGACCACCGAGTCGTGGAGCCCGGACGCGGACGCCCTCTTCACCGCGCGCGGCTTCGAGCGGACCTTCGCCGAGTGGGTGTTACGGCACGACCTCGCCGCCCTCCCAGAGGTCGCCCACCCCGACGGCGTTATCACCGAGCCGGTGACGCTCGATTCAGAGCTGTTCGCGACCTACCGGGCATCCTTCGCGGACCGGCCCGGCTTCGTCGAGCCTGCGGCCGAGGAATGGCTGGAGGATCTGCGGGAGGACGACGGATACCGGTCGGACCTGTCGCTGATCGCTCGCGGTCCCGACGGTACGGCGGTCGGCTTCCTCAACGTCATCGACAACTGGATCGACCAGGTGGGTGTGGTCCCCGCCTGGCGGGGCCGGCGGGTCGGCGCCTACCTGGTGGTAACCGTACTTCGGTCGCTGGCCGCCGACGGTGCCCAGGAGGCGTGGCTGTGCGTCAACGACGACAATCCGGCCGCCGCCCTGTACCGGCGGCTCGGCTTCCGCGACGCCGGCCGCCGCGCCCGCTATCTGCACCGCCGCGGGTAACCGACGCCACCCAGAACCTTTTCGGCCCTGTGGTTCGGTAGCTGTCCCGATCACAGCTACCCAACCGCAGGGCCACGGCAGCGCGATCACGAAGATGTCGGGTTGCGGCGAAGGGCACCTACGTCACCAGCGAAAGTCAGCCAGAGCCGTTGGCGAGACAACCGCAGAACTAGCTGGGGCGCAGGGCGACGGCGGTGACCTTGTATTCGGGGCATCCGGTGGTGGTGTCGGCGCAGTCCGAGGTGAGGGCGTTGGTGGGCCGGTCCGGGAAGGCGAAGGTGGTGAAGACCTGGCCACGGGCGACGGTGTCGGTGAGGCTGACCGGGAAGGTCACCCGGTCGCGCCGGCTGGTCACTTCGACCAGGTCGCCGTCGGCGAGCCCGAGCCGGGCTGCGTCGTCGGGGTGCAGGTCGAGCACCTCCCGGGGAGACAGGTCAAGGTCGGGGGTGCGGCGACTCATCGACCCGCTGTTGTAGTGCGGCAGACGGCGGCCGGTGACGAGCAGGAACGGGAAGCGTTGGTCGGGTTGTTCGCCGGGTGGTAGGTACGGGCGTGCGGCCAGGGCAGCCCGGCCGTCCGGGGTGGCGAACCGGTCGAGGTAGAGACGCGACTCCCCGGGCTGGTCCGGCCCACGGCAGGGCCAGTGCAGCGGACCCTCCTGGTCGAGCCGGTCGTGGGAGATCCCGGCGAAGGTCGGGGTCAGGCTGGCGCACTCGGCCATCGCGTCGGCCGGGGTCGGGCAGCCGAGGTCGGCGTCCATGCGCTGGGCGAGTAGGTGGAGGATCTCGAAGTCGGTCTTGGCTTCCCCGGGTGATGGCAGTGCCGGGTGGACCCGCTGTACGCGGCGTTCGAAGTTGACGAAGGTGCCGTCCTTCTCCAGGAAGGAGGCGGCGGGGAGGACCACGTCGGCGTGTTCGGCGGTGCGGGACAGGAACAGGTCGTGGCAGACGACGAGGTCGCAGGCTGCCAGCGCGGCTTGGACGCGGCGGGTGTCGGGGTCGGTCTGGGCGATGTCCTCGCCGATGACGTACAGGGCGTGGAGCCGGCCGGTGGTGGCGGCGGCGAACATGTCCAGGATGCGCAGCCCGGGCCGTTCGGGCACCTCGACGCCCCAGGCACGCGAGAAGCGGGTTCGGATGCGCGGGGCGGTGATCGGTTGGTAGCCGGGGAGCAGGTCCGGCAGGGCGCCCATGTCGGAGGCGCCCTGGACGTTGTTCTGCCCGCGCAGGGTGAGTACCCCGCAGCCGTCGAGGGTGCCGACCGCGCCTTTGAGGATGGCCAGGTTCGTCAGGGTCCGGACGCCGTCGGTGCCGTGGGTGTGTTCGGTGATGCCGAGGCCGTAGACGATCGCCGGCGTTCGGGCGCTGCCGTAGAGGCGGGCAGCCTCTGCCAGGGGCGTGGGGTCGACGCCGGCAAGGTGGGCAGCCCGGTCGAGCGGGTAGTCGCGCAGCAGTTCGGTGAGTTCGTCGAATCCGCTGGTCCGTTCGCGGACGAAGGTCTGGTCGACGTGGCCGTTGTCGAGTAGGGCGCGGGCGATGCCGTTGAAGACGGCTACGTTGGATCCCGGCCGGGCCTGCACGTGGACGTCGGCGAAGCCGACCAGGTCGATCCGGCGGGGGTCGATGACGACGAGCCGGGCACCGTCGAGGACGCGCTGCTTGATCCGGGCACCGATGACCGGGTGGGCCTCGGTCGGGTTCGCCCCGGCGACCAGGATGCAGTCGGCCCGGTCGAGGTCGTCGAAGGGGTTCGTACCGCCGGCCATGCCGAACGAGGCGGTCAGTCCGGCCGCCGACGGCGAGTGGCAGAGCCGGGAACAGTTGTCGATGTTGTTGGTGTGTAGGACGGTTCGGGCGAACTTCTGGGCCAGGTAGTTCTCCTCGTTGGTCGCCCGCGCCGAGGAGATCATTGCGATCGCCTCGCCGCCGTACCGGTCGCGGACGGCGGTCAGTCGGTCCGCTACCGCGTCGAGTGCTTCCTCCCAGGTGGCGGGTCGCAGGGGTGAGTCCCGGCCGGCTTCCCGGATGAGCGGCGTGGTGAGCCGGTCGCGGGATCGGGTGAAGGCGTACGCGAAGCGGCCCTTCACGCAGGCGTGGCCGCGGTTGACCGGGGCGCCGTGGACCGGGGTGATCGCGGCGACCTGTTCGTCACGGACGTGTACCCGAAGGGAGCAGCCGACTCCGCAGTAGCCGCAGGTCGTGGTGGTGGCGCGGTCGATCGGCGCCGGATCGAGTAGCCCCGGCTCGGCCAGCGCTCCGGTCGGGCAGGTGTCGACGCACCCGCCGCAGGCCACGCAGGGCGAGGAGATCCACTCCTCGCCGGTGCCGGCCACGACGACGGTGTCGAATCCCCGTCCGGCCATGGAGAGTGCGAAGGTGCCCTGTACCTCGGCGCACATCCGCACGCACCGGCCGCAGGCAATGCACAGGTCACGGTCGAGTTTCACGTACGGGTGTGAACGGTCGACGTCCCGGGCGTGGCCGGAACCGTGGAACTGGCTTCCAGTGATCCCGAAGCGCTGGCAGGCGCGGACCAGTTCGCTACGATCGGCCGGGATCCGCAACGCCCGCTCCGGTTGCTCGGAGACGAGTAGTTCCAGCGCGAGCCGCGCCGCGCCGGCCGCCCGCGGATCGTCGGTCCGCACCGCCATGCCCTCTCGGACCGGCATCGTGCAGGAGGTGACCGGCCGGCCGCCGTCCACGCTGACCAGGCAGACCCGGCAGGATCCCTGCGGCGAGACCCGCTCGTCGAAGCAGAGTCCCGGCAGGTCTGTCCCGGCCGCACGCGCGGCAGCTAAAATACTGCTTCCCTCGGCCGCCTCGACGGGGATGCCGTCAACGGTCAGTCGGATCATGGCGACGACCGGGAGAATTCGTCGGAGTACGCCCGGGTCACGCTTCGTACGGCGCATGCCACCCCACGCCCGAACGCGCAGAGACTCGCCGCGTCCAGCACCTCCAGCAGTGGCTCCTGCCGCGCCAGCAACCCCGCTGGCTGGCCCGACTCGTCGATCTGCTCGGCGAGTTCCAGGCCTCGGCGGGTGCCGACCCGGCACGGGGTGCAGGCACCGCAGCTTTCCGCCGCGCCGAACGCCCACTCGTGCCGCAGGATCGCCGCCGCCGGTAGCTCGGTGTCGAACGCGATCAGACTGGCGTGTCCCAGCGGCACCCCGGCCTGCCCCAGCGGTTTGGTCAGCAGCGGCAGGTCGAGCTGAACCGGGGTGAGAAACCCGCCGAGCGGTCCGCCGACCTGCACCGCCCGCAGGGTACGGCCGTCACGCAGACCGCCGCCGAGATCCTCCACCAGATACCGCAGCGGCACACCGTACTCGACCTCGTACACCCCGGGCCGGCGGAACAACTGGCTCAGGCAGACCAGTTTCGTGCCCGGCTCGTCGGGATGGCCGAGCCGGGCGTACGCGGCCCCGCCGTGCCGCACTATCCACGGGACGGCGGCCAGCGTCTCCACGTTGTTCAACACTGTCGGCCGCCCGAGGAAGCCCTTGCTGGTCGGGTACGGGGGCCGGGGGCGGGCATCGCCGCGCAGGCCGGAGACGGTGTGCATCAACGCCGTCTCCTCCCCGGCGACGTACGACCCGGCGCCCTCGACGACCTCGACGTCGAAGTCGAACCCGGAGCCGTGAACTCCCCGGCCCAGGTGCCCGGCCGCCCGTGCCTCGGCCAGCGCCGCGCGCATCCGGGCGACGGCAAGCGGGTATTCCGACCGGACCAGCACCAACCCGTGACGTGCCCCGACCGTGAAGGCCGCCAATGCCAGCCCTTCCAGAATCCGGTGCGGGTCCTGCTCCATCAGCAACCGGTCACAGTACGAACCAGGATCACCCTCGTCACCGTTCGCGATCACATACCGGGGCCCCGGTTCACCGGCGGCCATCGACCATTTCTTCGCCGTCGGGAAACCAGCCCCGCCCCGACCCCGCAGCCCAGACGCCGCGACCTCACCGCTCACCTGCTCCGGTGACCCGCCGGTCACCACCTCCGGCCACACCTGCCACCCGCCCTCGACGCCGAGCAGCCCGGCCAGCACCACAGGCGGGTCCGCCCGGCTCTCGTACGGAATCGGCGGTGGGGTGCGGATCGACAGGGCGGAGCCGCTGTCAGCGTCGGGCTGCCCGTTGAGCAGACCACCCAGATCCTGGCCGGTGCCCGGCCGACCGCCGTCGAGCACCGCCGGTGAGTCGTAGCAGTACCCGAGGCAGCGCACCGCCTGCAGCGACACCGACCCATCCGGGGCGCACGTGCCCCGGCGCACGCCCAGCACCCGTTCCAGATCCCGAATGTGCTGACCGCCAGTGCTGGCGAAACACGACGCACCCTCGCACACCCGGACGTGCCGCTGGCCACGGCAACCCTCCGCGAAATCTGCGTAGAAGGACACCGTTCCGGTCACCGCTGCGACCGGCAACCCGAATTCGTCCGCGAGCCGTCTCAGGTCGCCCGGGCTGATGCCGCCCTGCGCCCGCTGGACTCCACGCAGCCGCTCCAGCAGCAATGTCCCCGGCCGACCCAGACGCGCCTGCAGGCCGACGAACACCTCCCTCGGCTCGGTCATCACCACGCCCCCAGCGTCACGTCGGCCCTCAGCACGGAAGGTACGTCTCGGGGCTGCGCCAGGACTGACAATCAGCAGCAGGTACCCGAAGGAGATTTGGCCCTTGTCCGGCTGTGATCAATCCCAGCTGCAGATCCTCCGCCGGCCGGGACACCAGGACCTGCATTGTCACCTGAAGGCACCAGCGGCCACCTGGATAACTGATTCTCAGGTCGTTAGGGGTCGTAGAAGGTCAGGAGCGCTTGACCGGCGCCGCTGGTTTTGTGGTTGTGCCGGATCGTGGCGGACATGGTCAGGATGCGCTGTGCTGCGCAGCCACCCGTACAGCAACGCCAGCGATGGTGCCTGCCAACCAACCCGACGCCGCGCCCGACCGGACCGCCCGGTCCGCTACCGCACCCATCAGGCAAGACTGGCCAGCGCATGTTCACTGTTCTCGAAAATCGGAAACACGCTCTCCAGCCGCATGGTGTGCAGGACGGTACGGATGAAGCGGGACGGTGCCGCCAGGCAGAGGGTGCCACCACATTGTTTGGCGTCACGGTGTGCCCGTACCAGGACCCCCAGACCGGTCGAGTCGATCAGACTCACCCTGGCCAGGTCGAGGACGACCAATTGCCGTACCGACAGGGCGACGGTGAGCAGTTGGCGCAACTCGTCGGCGACGAGCAGGTCGACATCACCCACGAGTCGCACGACGGCCGCGAACCGCTCGTATTCGATTCCTACATCACAACGGTGGCGCGGCTCAGGGTGCCGCGTTCCGTCCACGGGCGCATGCCTTCGCGTCGTCGCGCATCGGGGACACCGGTGCGGCCCGATGGCGAACGGGGAACCGCTCCAACCGTGCGCCGTGGTAAGCGGCCAGACCACGTCATCTCGGACACTCCCGGCCGCCCCGGTGACAACTACGCCGCATCCGTCACAGATCATATGGACAGCCGCGCCCTGCCGACCGGGTACCACGGTCATCACGGCCTCCACGCCGTCGTGCATGGCGAGTACGGAATCCGGCTGGGCGAACACCGCTACCGGATCCAGGGAGTCGCTGGATCGCGGATCGCGACCGTCAGCGCGGGATGTGGTCTGGGTGCGTGGCAGAGCCGGGCTCGAACCGATACCCGGCCCTGCCACACGTTCTTCCCGGAATCGGCACCATCGCGCTCTGGTGCCGGCGACCGCTGCGCGGCCCGAGACCCCTCATCTGCCCATCCGGCCGAAGGCTTCGCACTGGTCGGATGCCTCGTTTCGCCCACCGTTCGCGCGCTGTGCCGTCGCCCCCGTGGAGTCGGACTCCACTTGGAGGACCTGGTCCACGCGCGCGATCTCCAGAAGCCGCCGCAGCCGTGTCGAGGGCGACCGCAGGGTGAGTTGGCTACCCACCCGCCAACTGCGGCGGTGCAGGTCGAGCAAGAGCGCGATCCCGGCCGCATCGACATACCGACACCCGGCGAGGTCGATCACGATCTCCGCCGGACGCCGGTCGAGGGCCTCGTCGAGCAGAGCGGCGACCCGTGGGATCGCCGCGATGTCCAGCAGGTGGGTAACGGCCACCTCGACCCGAAGGGGCTGGGGACCACCTGCCGGGTCCAACTTGTTCCCAGACATCTCGCCTCCCTTCGCGCCGCTCTGCCGACGCCACCAGCCTGGATCATGGCTATCGCGGTATCCCCGCGATCGCATGACGGTTTCATGACATTCCACCGAATCGTGCCGCGGCACGTGGCAGGCAACCGCCCCCTCCACAGCGGTGTTTTCTTGACCTTGACGATTTCCGCGATCAGGCAGGCCGGCGGGATGATGGTGGGCATGACAGGTGTGCTGGTGATCGAGGACGACGACCGCATCCGACTGTCTCTGATCCTCGCTCTGCAGGACGAGGGCTACCGCGTCCGTGGGGCGGGGACCGCTGAGGAGGGCATTGCTGAGCAGCGCCGCGACCCGGCCGACACCGTCCTGGTCGACCTCATGCTGCCGGGGCTCGACGGATACGAGTGCATTCGTGAGCTCCGACGGGCCGACGCCGTACCGATCGTCGTGATCAGCGCCCGAGACGACACCCACGACGTCGTCGCGGCGCTGGAGGCGGGAGCGGACGACTACCTGGTCAAACCCGTCGCGGTGAAGGAACTGTCCGCCCGACTACGGGCACTACGCCGCCGACTACGGGCGGCCACGATGACGCCCGTACCCACGATGCGCTTCGGACATCTCGAGGTGGTACCCGAGGCCGGTGAGGTCCGACTCCGCGGCGAACCGGTCCCGGTGACCCGTACCGAGTTCCGATTGCTGTGCGAGCTGGCCCACCATGCTGGTCGGGTCCTCAGCCGCCAACAGCTCCTCGAACGGGTCTGGGACTACACAGTCGGAGACGAACGGCTGGTCGACGTCCACATCGGCCGACTGCGCCAGAAGATCGAGGAGGACACCACCGCACCACGCCACCTCGTCACGGTCCGCGGCCTCGGATACCGGCTCCAGGCATGAGGCGGGCCGGTCTGCACCTCCGGGTCACGGCGGGATTCGCCGTCGGCGCACTGACCCTGTCCACGACGATGGCTCTGGTGTCGTACCAGCTAACCCGCAATTCGCTTCTGGTGGAACGGGAGCGTACCGCAGTGCGGGCAGCCTACCTGGAGGCGTCAGTGGTACAGGCCCGGTTGACCGCGGAGCGGCCCGACATCGTGGAGACGCTCCGGTCGCTGAACATGGGCGAGAACCGTCGAGCGGTGGTGCGGCGCAACGGCGTATGGTACGCGCGGAACGCGGACGCGGGCATCACCACCGCGATATCGCCGCAGTTGCGGCAGTTGGTCGAACAGGGCCAGCCGTCCATGCAGCGGGTCAGCATCGACGGGCAGGCCGCCGTGGTTATCGGCCTGCCGTTGTCTTCCTCGACCACCTTCTACCACGTGGATTCGTTGCAGGAACTGGACCACACGTTGCGGGTGCTCAGTCTGGTGCTGACCACGGTGGCGATCATCACGGCCGTGGCCGGTGCCGGTACGGGCTGGTACGTCACCCGCTACACGATGCGGCCGCTGCGCATGGTCACCGACGCCGCTCAGGAAATCAGTAGAGGTGATCTCGATGCCCGCCTCGACGCCGCCACCGAGCCGGACCTCGCCCGGCTCACCTCGTCGTTCAACGACATGGTCGACCAGCTCGCCCGCCGGGTGGAACGGGACCGCCGATTCGCCGCCGATGTCAGCCACGAGCTGCGTTCGCCGCTGCAGACGCTGGCTGCAGCTGTTAGCGTCCTGCAACGGCGCCGGAACAATCTCGACGAGCGCACCGCCACCGCCGTCGAACTGGTCTCCGACGAAATCACCCGGTTTCAGCGACTCGTAGACAATCTGCTGGAACTGGCCCGCAGTGACCGGCCCGCCGAACGGGACCCGGTAGACATGACGAAGCTCGCTCGGCAGGTATGTCGCTCGCGGTACCTTCCGGAGTCACTGGTCGAGCAGCAGGGCCCACCGGGCAGTCAGATTTGGCGGGTCGACCGCCGGCGGACCGAGCAGGTGCTGGGCAACCTTCTTGACAACGCCGCCAAGCACGGCGGCGGCCCGTCGGCTGTTCGGCTGGGCAGGTCGACCGGGCTGTATTACATCGAGGTCGACGATGAGGGTCCAGGAGTCGGCCCTGATGACAAGCTCGTCATCTTCGACCGGTTCGTCCGGGGCCGAACGGCCGGATCGCGCGGCGGGAGCGAGGGTACCGGTCTGGGACTCGCGATAGTCGCGCAGCACGCCTCGGCCCACGGTGGCCGGGTCGCAGTGCAGGACCGCCCCGGCGGGGGTGCCCGGTTCCGGGTCGAAATACCGGAGGTGAAGCCTTGATCCGCCAAGGGCCGTTCCCGGTCCTCGTCGGTCTCGTCGTCGCGTTGACCGGGTGCGGCGTACCCGCCGAGGACGAGCCGCGGAGCGTCGAGCCACCACGTGGCGTACAGCGGGTCACCGCCTCGCCCGCCCCGACGGTCGCCCAGCCGGGCATCTTCGTCGAGCGCCTGTACTACCTCCGCGGTGACCAGTTGGTGCCCGTCGTACGGCAGCTACAGGTCGAACTGACCGCCCAGGCACATCTTGACCTGCTGCTCGCCGGCCCCACCGACGCTGAGGAGGCCGCAGGTCTGACCAGCGCGGTGACCGGCAGCAACGCGGTGACTGGTCTCCGGGTCGGAGACGGTGCAGCGGAGATCGACATCGGCGACGGACTGGCCGGCACCGGACGCAACGACGAGATCCTGGCCTTCGGGCAGATCGTCCTCACCATAACGACCCGGCCCGACGTCAGACAGGTGACGTTCGTGCACAATGGCGAGAGCATCGGCATCCCCCGGGCGGACGGCTCCCTGTCCCGCTCTGCCCTGACCAAGAGCGACTATGCCGCACTGATCTCGAACTGATCAGTCGGGCCGACCCGGTATCGCGTTGCATTTCTCGACTCGCCGACTCTGGTCGCTCGTCACAGGTGCATGCCGTCCGGCTCGGCCGTGCAGATGGCTGTACGGCGGCCAACGCATGGCCCGGCAGAGCCCTGGGCTGACGACATGTCGCCGAAGCGAGAAGTAATTGACCTAGACGAGCACGATCACCAGCCGACGGAGTCGAGCCACACCACCCCTGACGACCACCTCATCGCCAGACGGAAAATGAACGTACGGCTCATCGCTGCCTTCGTGATCGGCGGTGTCGCTGCAGCGACTTGCGAGACTCCCGGGAAGAGCGAAACCGGAACGCCTCGGTTTCACTGGTGGCATTCCCTGCAGCCAGCGGTAGCGGGGGTTCGGACGCCACGGGCATCTTCCAAATGGACGGGCAACTTGCAGTGATTAACGCTGGCCCCGCGCCGATCACGGTTCATGCGTCAACCGGTCAACGACCCGGCGTCGATGTCCGTGACACCGGTCAGTCTCGGCTACTACGGGACTCCGACTGCCGTCGGCGAAGCGCTGGACTCGAAGTGCACCTGGCTGCAACGACGGCGGATCGGCTACGTCCTCGCCGTGCCCCGCAACCAACGCACCCCACCGGGGCAGGCAACTGGCGCCCCGATCTCCTGGCCACCGCCGCACAGACGAAAAAGGGGGCTCCAGATCCGACGATGGCCTCATCCCTCTCACCCTCGGCGAGGTCCGCCGTCTACTGGCACACCTGACCACCACTATCCGACCCTCCGACCACATTCATCGATGGTCGCAATGGTGACGCCGACACCAGTACCTCGCCAAACAAGCCCACTACCAGCGAAGACACCGAATCAACCAGCTACGACTGGAGTACTGACGCCGCTACCGCCCCACGGTCACGACCAAGACTCACATCCACAGCATCGACCGGTCATGATTCAGCGCGAACCCCAACCAAAGGCCCGCAGCCGGATGTAAGCCATAGATCACCCGAAAGCCTGCGGACCGCCCTCTGACATGAGGAAGCTGACCGACATCGCCTGCCTGCTGTACGCACGGATCATCGAACTGGCCGTCGAGCACCACGACCAGCACATGCGGTCCGCTCCGGCCGACGACACAGCGGCCATCCTGACGATCAAGACGGCGGTCGACGTCGCCAGGGCGAAGTGCGTGCTGCGCGACACCCGGCTGGTCCTGGCCTACCTCGACCTGCTCGCCGTGGCTGGACTGGCCGGGGTCGCGTGGTGGATCCTCACCTGAGGTCAGGTCCGACTGCGGAACAAGGGCACAGGACGGGCGGCAGGGTGGGGCGTTCGCCCCACCCTGCCGTTGAACTCAGCCGACCTGCAGGGTCACGTCGTCCAGCACGAAGCTGGTCTGCAGGTAGGCGTCCTCGGTGCCGGTGAAGGTCAGCGTGACCGTCTGGCCGGCGTACGCGCCGAGGTTGACGGTGCGCTGCGTGTAGCCCGCCGCCGCGTTCACGTTGGACAGGGTCACCAGGGTGGTGCCGCCAGCCTTGATGGTGAACACGTCGTAGGCGACCGCCCCGTACTCGTTCGTGTCGATGTGCAGCCAGTAGGTCAGTACCGCACTGGTGCAGCCCGACGGGATGGTGACGGTCTGGCTGATGGCCTCGGTCGCGGTGTAGCCGTATCCGCCGAGCCACGCGTACCGGGTGCCGCTGCGCGGCACCTGCCCGATAGAGGTACCGATCGCGCCGGTGGAGCCGGTCCACGGCGAGGTGCCGCTCTCGAACCCGCCGTTGAGGACCAGCTGGGCGGCGGTGCAGCCGCCCGGCCCGCCGGGCACGGTCAGCGTGTACGTGGTGCTGTGCGACACCGAACCCGTGCCGGTGATGGTGATGGTGTAGGTGCCGCCGGCCACCGACGAGCCGACCGCGATGGTGGCGGTCGACGAGCTGCCGGAGGTCACCGACGACGGGCTGAACGAGACCGTTACGCCCGTGGGGGCGCCGCTGGCGGTCAGGTTCACCGTCTGGGCGCTGCCCGAGGTGGTGGCGGTGCCGACGGTGGTCGTGGTGCTGGACCCCGCGTTCACGGTGCCCGACGCGGGGCTGGCCGAGATCGAGAAGTCGTTGGTCGGCGTCGAGGTGCCGACCGCCCGGTTCCACAGCGTGTAGGCGATGCCGTCGGCAGCCCGGTTCAGCGCGGTGGCGTCGATGTTGCTGAGAGTGTCGCACGAGGAGTGGTAGCAGGAGTCGTACGCCTGACCGGCGGTGCCGCCCCACTTCGACGCCTGGGCCGAGGTCTTGGTGGCGCTGGCGCCCATCGCGTAACCGGAGGTCGGGATGCCCGCGTTCTGGAACGAGTAGTCGTCGGAGCGACCCTGGCCCTCGACGTTCTCCTCCGGCTGCAGGCTGAGGCTGTCCCAGTACGCCTTCATCGGCTGCGACGCGGTCGAGCTGATGTTGTTGATGAAGTAGCCGCCGTTCTTCGACCCGATCATGTCGAAGTTGTAGTAGGCCTTGATCGCGGTCCGCTGGGTGCTGGTGAGGGAGTTGACGTAGAACTTCGAGCCGTTGAGGCCCTGCTCCTCGTCGGTCCACCAGCCGAAGCGGACCTTGTTCAGCATGGTCGGGTTCTGCGCGGCGAGCGCGAGGGCGACCTCGAGCAGCGCCGCCGAGCCGGAGCCGTTGTCGTTGATGCCGGGACCGGCCGAGACGCTGTCCAGGTGGGCGCCGAACATGTAGACGTTGCTGGCGTTGCCGCCGGGCCACTCGGCGATCAGGTTCGGGCCGGCGCCGCTGGTGCAGCCCGAGGTGCAGGGCTGCTCGGTGACGGTGAAGCCGGCGGTCTGCAGCTTGCCCTTGACGTAGGCCACCGACTGCAGGTAGCCCTGGCCGGTCGAGCGGCGGTTGCCGCCGTTGTTGGTGGCGATGGTGTTGAGCTGGGTCAGGTGCGCCTGCACGTTGGACACGCTGATGTCCGGGGCGGTGCCGCCGGGGGTGCCGCCGTTGACCGTCAGCGTGTACTGGGCCGTGTGGGTGACCGACCCGGTGCCGGTCACGGTGATGGTGTACGTGCCCGCAGCCGCACTGGACGTGGTCGCCACCGTCATCGTGGAGCTGTTGCCCGACGTCACCGACGTCGGGCTGAACGACACGGTGACCCCCGACGGGGCACCCGAGGAGGTCAGCGACACGGTCTGGGCGCTGCCGGAGACGGTCGCGGTGTTGACCGTCGCGGTGACCGAGGAGCCCGCGTTGACGCTGCCCGAGGTGGGGCTGACCGAGACGGAGAAGTCGGTGCTGGAACCGGTGCAGGTCGGGTCACCGGTCTGGGCCGGGACCGCGACCGCGTTCCACGCGTCCTTGGTCCGATTGAACAGGACGCACGAGGAGTCCAGGTTCTTCGCGGCGGTCAGGGTCGCGGTGCGGTACTTCTTGTGGGTCATGCCGGAGGTCTTCAGCAGCATGCCGCCGTAGAAGATCTTTCCGGCGGACTGGATGCCCACGCCGGTGACCGACGACGGGCCGCCCGAGCAGATGGGGCTGTTCGGCTTGCCGCCGCCCGGCGCGCTGCCCTCGGCGAGCAGGTAGAACCAGTGGTTGAGCGGACCTGCGGCCGCGTGTACCTCGGTGTTGGGAATCGACGAGGAGTAGCAGTTCGGGTGGCCATCGACCAGCGAAGGGTTGTACATGTTGCGGATCGGGCCGCTGCCGACGAGGTCGATCTCCTCACCGACCAGGTAGTCGGGTTCGTCGTAGGCGCTGGACTGGTTGGCGTATGCCTCGGTCAGGGCGCCGAAGATGTCGCCGGTGGCTTCGCCGAGGCCGGCTTCGGAGCTGGTGCCGCCGGGGGTGTTCTGGTCGAGGCCGTGGCCGAACTCGTGACCCACCACATCCATCGACGAGATCCAGTTGCCTGCCGAGTTCTTGCCGATCGTGATCGTCGAGCCGTCCCAGTAGGCGTTCTGCTCGTTCAGGCCGACCTTGATCGGCCAGCTGCCACCGTTGCCGTTGTGCCCGTTGCGGCCCAGCCAGGCCGACAGCATGTCCCATTCCTTCTGCGCCGAGTACAGTGCGTCGACGCAGCCGGTCTCCTTGCTGGTGCCCACCCCGTTGCCCCAGCTGTCGTCCGCGCCGGAGAAGACGGTACTGGTGCTGTAGTCCTGGCAGTTCAGGCCGGTGCGCGTGGTGTCGCGCAGGTAGTACGTGCTGCCCGACTGCGACGTGGTGATCGACAACGGGCTGGGCCCGTTCCACTTGCCGGTGCCGGAACCCGCCGCGGCGTCCTCCTGCTTGGCCAGCACCTGGCCGTTACGCGCGTCCACGAAGACATGCAGGTGGCTGGGCGCCGAGGCGGTGCGCCCGGCGACGACGACCTCCCACGCGAGTCGTGCGGTGCTGTCCTTGACGTGCACCACCAGGGTGCGCGACTCGACCCGGTCGACCTTGGTGAGCAGGCTCTTGGCGGTCTGCTCGGCGCGGTCGGCGGCGACCGTCGGCACGACGGAGACGTTGATCTTCGTCTTGGTGGCGGCCGAGATCGCCCGGATGGCGCCCCGGCCGTCGGCGAGCACGGCGGCGTCGCCGCCGACCACCGGCAGGCCCCGGTAGGTGCGCTCGTAGGCGATGGAGAACAGCCCGTCGACCCACGGGATCACCATGCGCCGGTCGTACTGCTCGAAGGGGCCTTTCGCCAGCGCGTCGTGACCGCCGTCGGCAGCGCGGTCGGCTGCAGAGATCGCCAGCGACAGCGGGCTCTGCGCAACCGTGGGTGTAGGGGGCGGGGTGGCTGCGGTCGACTGGGTGGCCACCCCGGTCACGGTGCCCAGGGTAAGCGCAACCGCGACAGCGGCCGCCATGGCAGTTCTTCGATACATCGCAATCCTCCCGCCGAGCTGGGTTGAGGGGTGTGGCAGCAGGGCCCGTGTTGATGGGATCTCCGGCAACCGGTGACAGCTCGGCTTTGGCGATGACACTAGGAACGGCGGAGGCTGGCCGAAATCAGGGCAACCCCTTGCTCTGGTGCGCGAAGGACCGTCGGGCGCACTATGATCCGGTGCCAGATTCTGCGACGGCAGTGAATGCGCATCAGGGGGCCACCGGCACCGTGCTGCCAGTGGTGCCAGCCGACGTGTACGGCGCCCGTCGGGTGGTGCTGTTCGGTCCGCCCGGGATCGGCAAGACCGCTGCGGCCGGTGTACTCGGGCAGCAGCTGGGCATGCCTGTCCTAAGGCTGGCTCCGAGCCCACAGGACGCCCAGGTCCCCTACACCGGACTGCTCGAACTCGCACTGGCCCTCCAACCGCTGCCGGCCGCGCGGGAACTCGCGACCGGAATCGACAAGGCCGTCGGAGTGCCGGGCTCTGCCGATCCCGCCGGGACCGCTCTACGGCTGCGCCGGTTGACCGCCACCCTGCTGCTGGACACCCCGCCTCTGACACTGGTGGTGGACAACGCCCAGTGGCTGGATACGGCCAGCGCGGCCGTCTTGCGTTGGGCACTGCGCCTGGCTCCCGACCTTCCCGTCATAGCCGCAGAGCGAATCTGGCGCCCGGGGAGCGAAGGCCACTGGTGCGGCGAGGACCCCTGTGCGGTACGCATCCCGGCGCTGACACCCGATCAGGTCGCAACCCTGCTGTCGCCGTACCGGCTAACCCCCTACGAGGTCACGCAGACCCACATCCGCAGCGGAGGGAACCCGGCCCTAGCCCTCGCATTCGCCGGGGCCCGCAGCCGCGCCACCGACCTGCCGGCCGCTCAGGGTCTCGTAGACGACCTGGTCCTGCCGCCGGCCGCCCGCCGACTGGTGAACGAATGGCTGGGCACTGTGTCGGCCGAAGTTCAGGAACTGTTGACGGTCGCCGCACTCGACGACCGGCCCGACCGCGAACTGCTGAGCCGCCTCGCCGGCCCGCCCGCCGAAAACCTTCTCGCAGAGGCCGAGGCAGCCGGACTGATCAACATCGGGCAGGTCGACGGGAAGATCCGGTTCGCCGCCGCCGCGATCGGTGCCGAACTCGCGGCCCGACCGCCGGTCGCCACACGCAGGCTCCTGCACGCCCGCCTGGCCGAAGCCAGCCGCGACAGCATCCGCCGCGACCGTCACACCACGCTGGCGGCCGACACCAACGACCCGCAGTCGGCCGACTGCGCCGAACTCGCCGCCGCCCGCGCCCGGCTGCGCGGAGAACCCGCACTAGCGGCCGAGCTCTCCCTGCTCGCCGCCGAACGTACCCCGGAGACCGACGCCGACCTGCTCACCGAACGGGCGCTGACCGCCGTACGCGACGCCGCCCACAACGGCGACCTGCCCCGCGGCCAGGCTGCCGTCCGCCTCGTCCTGAACCACGACAGCAGCCCCGCCAACCGCGTCAACGCCCTCATCGCCCTGATCGACTCAGGCGGACAGCACCTGTACAACGGCGACAAGCTGTTCGCCGACGCACTTCACGAAGCGGCCGGACATCCGGACCTGACCGCGCAGATCCTCGTCCGCCAGGCGATCTGGGCCAACGTCAACGGCGATCCCGACCGGGCGTGCGCCCAGGCTGCCCGGGCCGCCAGCCTCGCCCGGAGCGCTGGCGACACCGCCACCACCGCCATGGCCCTCACGATGCAGGCCCGCATCCAACGCATCCTCGGCCGCCCCCAAGCCGAGACCACGCTCGGCCACGCCCTGTCCCTGCCACGCAGCACTCACATCCCCGTCAACGCCAGGCCCGAACAGCTCTCCGCCCGGCACGCCATCTTCGACGACCGTCTGGACGAAGCCCGCAGCGCACTGCTGCCTCTGCTCGTCGAAGCCGAGCGGACCGGAGACGCCGAAGCCACCGTGGATGTCCTGCGCAGCCTCGCCGAAGTCGAGATCCGCGCCGGACGGTGCGGACTGGCCCTCGACTACGCCGGCCGCGCCCTGTCGCTTACCGACAGAGCCGCCTTGGACCCCGCACCAACGTGCTACACCTCCGCCCTGGTCGAGGGCACCGCCTCGTGCACCGACTCCGCCCTCGCTCACGCACGCCGCGGGGCGGACACCTCCCGCCGGGAGGACAACAAAGTCTTCCTCTCCCGAAACCTCTTCGTCCTCGGACATCTTCTCCTGGTCACCGGGCGTCCGAAAGAAGCCCTGGAGGCGCTGGAAGAGGTCCGTACGCTTGAGAAGCGCCAGCAGGTCCGCGACCCGTCCGTCCTGCGCTGGCACGCCGACCTCGCCCAAGCCCTCATCTCCCTCGGCTACCTCGACCAAGCCCGCAAACTGCTGACCGATACCCGTCGCACCGCGACTGATCTAGATAGAAGCTGCGTCCTCCCCGTGCTCGACCGCTCCCAGGCACTCCTGGAAGCCACCCTGGGCAACTACGATGCGGCCGCCGACCTCCTCACCGCAGCAGCCGACCACCTCCGCCACCTGCCCATCGAACACGGTCGAACCCTCCTGGCCCTCAGCCACACCGAACGACGCGGACGCCGACGCGCCAGCGCCCGCACCGCGGCGCAGAGCGCCGCCGACCTCTTCAGCACGCACCAGGCACACCCCTGGATCGAAGCCGCCACCCGCACCCTCCACCGGCTAGAACCCGTTCCCGCAGGTACGGTCCCGCGCCTGACCTCCGCTGAACAGTTGTGCGCTGAGCTAGCCGCCAGCGGAGCGAGTAACCGCGACATCGCCGCCGCCCTCACCATCAGCGTCAAAACGGTCGAAGCAACCCTCACCCGCGTCTACCGGAAACTCGGCCTCCAGTCACGCATCCAACTCGCGCGCACTGTTGTCCCGGCGCGTAAGTGAACTTCCTTAATACTCCAACGTCAGGCGGTGTCGACCCGCTGGCAGCAACCAAGCGGCTGGCTGAGTACGGCGACAGCGTGATGACGCTGGCACTACGCGGCTTGGAACGAAAGACGCTCGATCCGTACCTGGCTGGATGGCGAAAGCGCGTTGTGCCGAGGCGCGGTCACATCCCCGTCCGCATGATTACCAACGGCGCGGTTGACCGGGCCGTTCACGGATGGATCGCGGACGAACACAGCCGATCAACCGTGAAGAACAGTCTCGCCGTACTGGTCCGGGTCATGGAGCAGGCTGTTAGAGACGGCGTCATCCCGCGAACCCGGCACAGGTCACCGGATGGCAGCGCGAATACCAACAAGCCAAGGACGAATTGGACGGCCCACGCACACTCGCACTGCCCAGTTGGGAGGCTCTGACCACACTCGCCGCCGCACTGGTCGAGCGGTCCGCGAATGGCTTCACCGGATGGGCCGACGTGGTCATATTCACCGCCTGCACGGCCGCACGAATCGGCGAGGTCTCCGGCATCCGAGCCGAGGACATCGGCCGATATACGTGAATGTGGACCGTACGACGACAACCCACACCCGGCCCCGGTGGCCTGATCGACAAGGGCACCAAGGGTAAACGTGCCCGTACGGTGCCACTGATCGAGGAGGTACGGCCGATCGTGGCCCGCCGGCCTGGACGCCATCACCAAACCGGACTCACGGCTGTTCACCGGTCCACGCGGTGGCCGGATCAGTACCGCCGTTCTCCGCGACGCGACCCACTGGGATGAGGTGGTAACCAAGCTCGGCTACGAGCACCTACGCCGGCACGACCTACGGCACACCGGGCTCACCTGGATGGCCGACGCTGGCGTACCCGTGCATGTCCTACGGGAGATCGCCGGACACGGGTCGCTCACCACAACCCAGCGGTACCTACACCCCGACCGGCAGTCGATAACCGACGCCGGAACGGCGCTGAGCGCCCACTTGAAGGCTCGCCGGTCCCCAGGTGGTCCCCAGCTACGCGCGGTCTAGATCGCAGCACCCCTACTGTTCCAACACATGAAGAAGGCCGTTGACCAGGGCATACGCCCCGGTCAACGGCCTTCTTTCGTTCTGTCGGGCTGGCCGGATTTGAACCGACGACCCCTTGTTACCAACCGTAGCCAAATTTAGCTTGTCACTGCTTGCCAATAATGGGCGCTGAGCTGCACAGACATGGTCAGACGCTCGCCACTTCTTGTCACTCTTCGTCAACGCTTCGCCGGGGTTTTCGGGGGGTAAACGGGGGGCTTGTGCACAGAGCGGCGATAGGTCTTACCGCCGGCCGCTTCCCTACGGCCGGAACCAACGCTCCCCAAGAAGAGGATCTGCGCTGGCCGCCACAATCCGGTTTCCTGAGGCAGGAGGCTCGTCCCACACCAGCGCAGCATCAGCGGTACGCCAACACCCCCTGCAGCCGCTCGGAAACAACTTCTCCAAGATCCTCACCGACCGGCCATGACCAGGCTTGTGGGCCCCCTCGCCGGATGACGGACGGACCGCGACGATCGGCAGACCAAGTGGCGCGGGCGTGTATGGGTCGGCGCGGACGCCGTCGGGTTGCTCGCGGGCGTTGAATGGGTTCCGTGATCGTATGGCTCAACGGCACCCACGGCGCAGGCAAGACGACAACCAGCGTGCTCGTACAGCAACTCATCCCGGACTCCCGGGTATTCGACGCCGAAAAGGTCGGCGAGACACTCATGGACATCACCCCGGGACTACCCGCCACAGACAACTTCCAGCACTGGCCACCGTGGCGGCAACTCGTCGTCGAGACCGCCCGCCGCGTCCTCGACTACACCGGCGGCACCCTCGTGGTGCCCATGACTGTCCTGATCGAGCCGTACTGGCGCGAGATCAGCACAGGTCTCGCCCATCACGGCATCCCGGTAAGGCACTTCGTACTCCATGCCGACCAGGACATCCTCCGCGCACGCATAGAGGGGGAACACCCCGTCCCGTCCCCGTTCCGCCTCAAGTACCTCCAGCCCTACGCCGAGGCGGCCCGCACGTGGCTGCACGCCGAAGCCGAGGTCGTCAACACCACACACCTCACACCCACCCAAGCCGCCCTCCAGATCGCCCTCCAAAACTCAGCCAGCGACGGAGGGTAAGAGCCCTCGCCGAGCTGAGCCGTCCGATCGTGACCGCCGAGGTCCATGACCTCCGTCCGACGCACCTCGGAAGTCGCGGCGAGCTACGACTTGCCGCCGGACGTCGCACTGACTGCTGGGATTCGACCCTTTCCGCAACCAAGAAGGGGTCTTCGCACTGCTCCCATTCTGCTCCCAGAGTGCGGGTGCGTCTGGCTCCAGCAGCATCGCAACTCGCCTACTGCCAGCACCCCGACCTGCGACAATGCAAGGCAACGTCACTTGACCAAGGACATCTGGCCTCTTCCGTGTCAACGAACGGTCCGCAGCGCTCTGCCAGCACGAACGTAGCGGGCTGCAGGTCAGGGCGAGACGATAAGAGCAGCTCAACCCGCTTAAGGGCGGTTCAGCGCCGTTGAGAGCAAGCGGCTGCTCCCAACCTGCTCCCACCGCCGACCCTCAGAAGGAACGGTTGCCAGGAAGCTCCGGCTTGGCCCTCCTCCGACATCAAATCCGGCTCGGCCGAAGGGAACCCTTCCGTCACCACCGGAAGCGAGCCGGAGCCGAATGTGAGCCAGAGCCGTTCGGATGACAGACCCGGGCAGGCGGCCAGCTCCGGTGGCTGACCTGAGCGGTCCCCGACCCATGCACCGGAATCGGGGACCGCCACGGTCAACGGCCGGCGAGCGCCTTCGCCGCCACCGCCGCCACCTGGGGCAGCAGCTCCCGCGCGTCGGCCTGCCCCAAGGTACGCACCCGGACCTTCGAGACAATCTCCGCCCGGGCCAGGTACACCGTGCACGCCTGGTCGACCTCGTCGGGCGGACCGCCGAGCCGCTCGCAGAACGCCCACTGCGCGTCC
Organism: Micromonospora sonneratiae; assembly: GCF_042679305.1. NCBI lineage: Bacteria > Bacillati > Actinomycetota > Actinomycetes > Micromonosporales > Micromonosporaceae > Micromonospora > Micromonospora sonneratiae. The sequence continues at coordinate 67,939 of NZ_JBHTMP010000011.1, forward strand.
ACGCCCGGCAGGGCGGGCAGGACCAGCTCCCCGGTCAACCTCGGCGTACCTTCACGCGAGTTGTACGTCCTGCAGGTGGTCCGTCTCTGCACCTCGGCGACCACCTGGGTCCCCGGGATGACCTGCTCGTCGCGGACGAAGGGCCTCGTGTACTGCGTGACGTAGGTCCACGCGGGCGTGTCCTGGCCCGACTCCCACTCCCGCCAGTAGCCCAGCCCGAGCCACTCGAACAGGGTCTCGGGATCACCGCAGGGAGACAGCCCGTCGGTGGCGGCCGTCTCCTCGCCGACCCGCAGCCCCAGGCCGAGCAGCCCGTCCGGTGCGATGGTCCTCGGCTCCATCCCCTCGGCCGGGCCGCTGTAGGTGTACCCACTGGGCGCGGGCGAGGGGCTGAACGAGGTCTCGGGGCCGGCCGGCGATGCCGCCCGACCCGGCTGCCGGCCGGCGGTGGACTGGCAACCGGCCAACCCGGCCACCAGTGCCGCCGCCACAACGACCAGGTGGATACGCCGGGTCACCGGCACGACGTCGAACATCTGTTGCCCTCACTCTGGGTCCGACCGGATGCCGGCGGCCCCTGCACCGTCGGCGGAGTGGAGTCGCCGAGCGAGAACGTGATCTCGCGGGTGATGCTGCCGCGCAGCGTGTAGCTCTTGGCCAGGCCCACCACCGACAGCCTACCGACAGTGCTCGTCGGGGATACCCATGAAGAAGGCGCCCTTGTTGAAGTTCCACCGGTCCGGAACCCACCCCGCCTCCTCGGAAGCGGTGATCCGCTGGCCCCCATTGCCGGCACGCTTAACCGCGTCACCCGAGGCGGACCCGCCCTACATCCCACAACCCCTGGCCCAGGCCTCAGAACCAGTCCTCCTCCGACTACTCGGCCGGTCTGATGATGTTGACCAGCTATCGTCCCCCCGTGTCTCAGACTGATGCCGCCATCGCGACGGACCTGGCCCTCGCCGGCCTGGAGTTCATCGAGCGAATCACGACAGAAGTCCACTTTCCGCTACCAGCGCCCGACCAAGGACCCGCATCCTGCCGCGTCGAGCATGGACGCTTCGATTCCGCGCCGGACGAAATCGTAGACGTCAACGACCCCGACATGCCGGCAAAGGTCAACGCCGGCTGGTGGCGCATGGCCAACGAGTTTGAGCTCTTCGACGAACGGCGAGAGTTCCTCCTCGGAGTCAACTACAGCGACCCTGACGCTGTCGGCGACGAGTACCGCTGGGTACGGGTTCGACTAAGGCGTGTTTCATAAGCCGGTCAGAGCCACTCGGTGATGATGGTGATGGTCAGGACGGCTTGGAAGCGGACCGCCAGCTTGTCGTATCGAGTGGCGACTCCACGGTGGCGTTTGAGCCTGTTGATGCCGTTCTCGACGGCGTGGCGTAGCCGGTATAGGTCCGTGTCGAACGCGGGTGGGCGGCCGCCCTTGGAGCCTTTGGCCTTGCGGTAGGCGTCCTGGTCCTTCTTACTGGGGATGCAGGCCTTGATCCCGCGTGAGCGCAGATGGCTGCGGTTGCCGCGGCTGGTGTAGGCCTTGTCTGCCAGGACCAGGTCGGGGCAGGTGCGGGGCCGGCCCACGCCCAGACGGGTCACGCGGATACGGCGCAGGACGGGGATGAACTGTGGGCTGTCACCACGATGCCCGGCGGTCACGATCAGGGAAAGGACCTTCTGTCCCTGCTCGCAGGCCAGATGAGTCTTGGTGGTCAGCCCGCCCCTCGATCGACCCAGCGCGTGGTCGGCCGGCTCGTCGTGCACGCCGCCGGGCGGCTCCTTCTGCAGATGCCCGTCCTTGCGGGCGCCTGCGGCGTGCTGGTGGGCGCGACTGGTCATCGAGTCCACGCTCACCGTCCAAGCGATCCGGCCCTGCGCGTCGCCGGCCGCCTGCAACGCGGACAGGATTTTGTCCCAGGTCCCGTCACGCTGCCAACGGCGGAACAGGCCGTAGACGGTGGGCCAGGGCGCGTACTCGGCCGGGACGTCCCGCCATGGGGCACCGATCCGGATCCGCCACCGGATCCCGTCGATGAGCTGTCGTTTCTCCCACTTCGGCGGACGACCTGTCGTCGGCGCGGCAGGCAGCAGAGGAGCCAGAACAGCCCACTGCCTGTCGGTCAGGTCATGCCGTCTCGTCACCGCTACGCTTGGCACGAGGTCTCCGGTATGAAGTTCTTGCTTGGTCGCAGAACCAGATACCGGAGACCTCTTCAGTTGTCGATCATCGCCACGCCGTGACGTCGATCAAACCCACCCACTTTTGAAACACGCCCTAACCGGGAAGTGGGACTTGGCCGGCAGCGGCTCAACTGCACTCCGCAGCCACTTCGCAGCAGTCTTCACCAAGCGCTTCGTCCCCGAGTTCACGATGCTGTCCCTCGACCGACGAATGATCCTCAACACGACGGTCTGGGGCAACGCAACCATCAGCACCATCGTCATCCGCCCGGATCGCCTCACAGGAAATGCCAAGTAGGTCCGGACGAACCGAAGCCCAACCGTCCGCAACTTGTCCGAGCGGACACCGGAAAGCGCGGCTACGAGCGACGGAGAAGTCACGAGCAGTAGAGCAGACGGAGGCGACCTGGCGTCGGTGGGTGGCACAGTACGGCGGGATGAAGGCCGATGACGCCAGACGCTTGAAGGAGTTGGAGCAGGAGAACGCCCGGTTGAAGAAAATCGTCGCCGAGCAGTTCTTGGACATCGACATACTCAAGGAACTGAACAAGGGAAACTGGTGAGCCCCGGCCGTCGCCGTCGTGCCGTTGTGGTGCTGCGGGACCGGTTCGGGGTCTCCGAGCGGCGAGCCTGCCGGCTGGTCGGCCAGCACCGGCCGGCGCAGCGGCGGCAGCCTGCTGAGGCTGATGTGCGGTTGCGGGCCCGGCTGCGTGAGATCTCGGCGCGGTATTCCCGGTGGGGGTGACGTAAAGCGCGTGCAATCGCCGCTCGGGAAGGGCTGGTGGTCAACCGCAAACGCGCCCGCCGGCTGTGGATCGAGCTCGGGCTCAACGGCCACTCCGGACACGGAAGAACAACGCTGCGGCCCGGCCCGCCACCAGCGGATGCGCGCCCGACGACCGGATCAGATGTGGGCCCTGGCCTTCCAGGTCGACGTCACCGTCGACGGCCGGCAGGTCCGCTTCCTCAGCATCATCGACGAATACACCCGCGACGCCCTGGCCACGCGGGCAGCCCGCTCGTTCACCTCCGACGCCACGGTGGCCATGCTCGACGTAGCATCACCACACCGAGCGAGTTGGCCTACTACCTCTGCCACGGCCCTAGCGGCATGCTCGATGAGGAGTTGATCCGGGTCGCGGGCAGCAGGTGGGCAATCGGGGAATGCTTCCAAACCGCCAAGAACGAGGTCGGACTCGACCACTACCAGGTCCGCCACTACGACGCCTGGTACCGGCACATAACCCTGGTTACGGCTTCGCTGGATTCCGGCTGTAGGCTGCGGAACCGGTTGTCGTAGGGTGCCCGCATGCTGCTGCCCAGGTGCTTGGCACTTACCACGATAGTGCTGTTGCTCACCGTCCTGGTCGGCGGTGCGCCGACGGTCGCAGCAGCGGCCGCGAGCGGCGGCGAGGTTGCCTTCGCTGGCCATGGTGGAGCATTGCTGCACGGTACGGTGCTTAGCCCAGCCGGTCCGGCGCCTGCGGGTGGGTTCCCGGCGGTGGTGCTGGTACACGAGTCCGGGCCAGGGCCGCGCGAGCAAGTCCGCCCCTTGGCAAACATGCTGACTGACCTCGGTATCGTGACGCTGATCTACGATAAGCGTGTTGACGCGTACCAGTACGGCGACCAGACGCATTCGGTACTCGCCAGCGACGCCATTGCCGGAGTGCAGCTGCTGCGCAAGCATGCCGGCGTGGACCCCGGGCGGGTCGGGCTGTTCGGGGTGAGCGAGGGCGGCTGGGTGGCACCGCTGGCCGCCTCGCGCTCCAACGCCGTTGCCTTCCTAATCACCGTGGCGGCCAGCGGCGTTTCGCCGGCTCGGCAGGAGCAGTGGCATCGTGCGAACCAGCTCGACCACGCCGGCATACGCGGCTCACTGGCCCGTGTGTACTCAGAGACCTTCTGGCGGCAGCTCGTCGCCGCCGACGCGCTACCGGCCGCCCGCTATGATCCGGTACCCGTGTTGGAGCGGGTCCTGGTGCCGGTTCTGGCGCTGTGGGGCGAGTACGACCGGCGGACCCCGCCAGCGGAGAGCCTGACGATTTTCCGCGAGGCGTTCGAGCGCACCGGTCACAAGCACTACACGCTGCGGGTACTGCCGGGTGCGGATCATGTGCTGCGCCAGACGCCCGACCGTGGCTACACCCGCGGCGCGAAGTGGGTGCCGGGCTACCCAAACCTGGTGCGCGACTGGCTTGACGGGCTGCGTACACCCGACCCGGTGGCTGTCGCCGATGCGCCTCCGATGCAGGATCGGGTCACGATCGATATCAGGCCTCTGGGCTGGTACGAGAGCATCTGGGTCCAAATATCTGCGGCATTACTGGCCCTCGCCGGGTTCGGCTATTACCTGCTGGTCGGGCTGGGCCGCCGGCTAAATCGGCGGCCCAGCCCGATGCCGCCACCTCCCGCGCGTTGGCTGGCCAGCGCCGGCACGCTCGGCTCGATCGGCGTGATCGCCTACTTCGCCTTCCTGACCGCCACCGTCTCCCACCGCCTGGGTCCAGTGCTGGCCGGTCGACCGATACCGTGGCTGCTGTTGCAGGCGCTCGCAATGGTGACGGTTGCCAGTTTGTTGCTCACCGTTTACTCCACCCTACGGCGAGCGGAGCGCCCTGTATCGGGGGAACGTGTCCGCCTCGCGGTGCTTCTTGGTGGAGCTGGGGTGTTTGTGTCGTGGGCGGCGTACTGGGGCCTGCTCCTGCCGTAGCATCACACGGTCGTCTCGGTGCGGGTACTGGAGTGATGTTCCCGGGTCTGGTGGAGTCGTGAGGCTGGTTTCATGCTACGGACAGGGACCTGGGTTGGACTCTTTCGTACTCGACTGGGCTGAGCACGCCCAGCGAGCTGTGGCGGCGTTGCCGGTTGCGAGAAAATTCCAGGTACTCGAGGATCACGTCGGCTAGCTCGATGCGCGGGTGTGCCAGCGATTTCGGTTGAAGAGTTGGTCTGCATGCGGCCCCAAAACGACTCCCTCATGCCGTTGTCGTAGCAGCCGCGGATCGAGCCTATCGACGGCGCGAGTCCGACGCCGTGGACTCGGCGGATAAACACCCGCGAAATGTCCTTTTTGCGCTCCATAGCCGAAAAGGATGATCGTTTCTCTCGCGGGTTGGCGGTTGCTGATGGCCCTGCTCAAGGCATTGGTGACCAGGTTGGCGGTCTGCGTGGCGCAACGGACCAGCCGATAACCTGCGGGAGTAGTTGTCCAGCACGACGGCGCAGTAGACCTTGCCCTCACGGGTCGGGTGTTCGGTAATGGCGGAGAGCCGGCTCGGCTCGGTGCCGGTGGAATCACGGTTGACCAGGTCGCTCGCGGTCGGTGTCTGGTGCTTGAAATGCGCAGCGGCGTACGAATGCCACGCATGAACGCCATCATGGAACGCTGGGTCCGCACCTGCCATTGCGAACTGCTGGATCGCACTCTGATCTGGAACCAGCGGCATCTGCTACACACGCTGCACGAGTTTGAGGTCTCCTACAACGCACATCGGCCGCACCAGGGCCTTACGAACACCCGGCCACCCGCCCCACTGCCCGAACCGATCACCGACCCAGACCAGCTCGACCGTCTGAACATCCACCGACGCGACCGCCTCGGCGGCATCCTGCACGAGTACGAACATGCCACTTGACCTGCCCGTACGTAATTTTCGGCAGGTACAACCATGCCAATGCCCGCAGCTGAGCGACCGTCTGCGAGCTCGGCGACCGTGAAACTCGCCATCGCAACGAAGGCGCTCGCCCAGCTACCTGTCGAGAACACCCAGTTCCGTGCCGACAACGCGCGACTACTCGGTGAACTCATGACCCTGCGCTGCACATCGGTACCGAACAGACCCGACCACTCGAAGAAGCCGGCCCAATGATGCCGATCAACCGTGGTGTTTGATCATTCAGTGATCGAATGGAATTCGGTGCGGGATACGCGAGGCGACTCTGGCGTCGTCGTCGGGAAGCTGCTCGACCGGCTCAGACGCCAGCCTGACATGGCCCTTTGGGAAGAACTCGACGGCCGACTACAGAGGTTGAAAGGCTGAGGTCTTCACGGCCAGCCGGTTTCGGGTTCGAGGGTCATGCCGGTCTGGGCGAGGAAGCCGGCGATGAGGTCGGGTTCCCGTTGGATGTGTCGTAGCCGCTGCTTCACCACCTGGGCGAGGTGGTCGACACCACGGACAGCGAGGTTGCCCAGGCCGCGTTTCAGGTGCGCCCAGGCACCCTCGGTCGGATTCAGATCAGGGGCGTACGCCGGTAGCCGGACCACGGTCAGCCAGTCCCGGGCAGCGATCAACGTGCGCATCGCCGCGCTGACGTGGGTGTTCAAGTTGTCCCAGACCACGATGATCGGGGCCTGTAGCCGGTGGTGGACCTGGTCGAGCAGGGCCGCGGGGGCGGTCTCGGAAAAGCTACTACGCTCGCCCTTACGGCCCCGGTGGGTGATAGCGCGCCACACGAACCTGCCCCGCCGGCCGGGCTTGAGACAGACCAGGCCAGCGATCGACGCTGTCGGCGTCGATCCCATTGGGGGTATCGCCGGATCCACGGTGAACTGCGCATGCTGGTGTAAAGGTAGCGGCCTCCACCGTCTGGGAAATCCTCCAGCAGGCCGGCATCGACCCGGCGCCTCAACACAACAGCACCACCTCGACAACGTTCCTCCGCTCCCAGGCACACGCCAATCAGCGCCACCGACTTCTTCGAAACCACCACACTGACCGACACCAGACTGCACGTCCCTGATTGTCATCGAACACGCCACCCGCCGGGTCCGCATCTCGGCGCCACCGCACCCGACCGCCGCCTGCATCACCCAGGCCGCCCGAAACCTCGTGATAGACCTCGAAGACGCCGGTAATGCGATGGAGCACCTGATCCGGGATCGAGACGGCAAATACCCGGCCCGGTTCGACACGATCCTCACCAACGCCGAGATCACAGCCGTGCACAACGGGATACGGATGCCACGCATAAACTCGATCATGGAACGGTGGATCCAGCCCGCCGCCATGAGCTACTCGACCGAACACTGATCTGGAACCACGCCCACCTGCTACACGCCCCACGCAAGTACAACACCACCACAACCAGCACCGTCCCCACCGCAGCATCGCGAACGCCCGACCCCTACATCCGCTCCCCGAACCGATCACCGACCCCGCAACGCTGACACGCCTGCACGCCCACCGGCGCGACCGACTCGGCGGACTCCTACACGAATACGAGAACGCCGCCTGACCAGCACGGACGGCATTTTCGGCACGCGCAGGACTGCAAAAGCGGACTACTCCCTCGCCTCTTGCCGCCACGACCTCGCATCCACTTGAGGTGTGGTCACGGCACTAATCCGACGCAGGAAAGGCGGAGTCCAGCCAGTCGGCCAGCACGCCAAGTTCGACGTCACCGTCGGCCTGGCGCTTGCGGAAGAACGCCAAAAGCTGGGTGCGATCGGTGGCGGGCATGTCCTCGACGACGCAGAGCAATTGGGCGATCTGAGCGTTTTTGCCAGAAATGCCTGCCCCGGGCAGCTGCCCGCCCGATCGCAGGCGCTGGCGAAGGTTGTCGCGGGACAGCAGCGGCAGCCAGTGATGGGAAAGTTCTACGCGCAGCGCCGACAGCAGTGTGTGCAGCACCTGATCGAGGTCGCCACGCGTCAACTGCCAGCACGGGCCGAAGGTGGGCGGATCCAGCCGGTCCCAGAGCAGCTGCGCGGCGGCGTCGGGCGGCAGCCCCCGCGCTTGAGCGAGGGTGATGCCGTCTATCCAGGCGGCCCAGGCGACGGGGCAGAGCGCGATGTTGACGAAGAAGAGGGTGGTATCCCCGTGGCCGTCGGGAAACTCCTGCAGATGCACCACCAGCCGGTCGCCGCGGTCGCCGGGGATGACAACGGCGTGGGGATAAGGCCTCGCGGCCAGGTCCGCCATCTCGGTGGCGAGCCTGGCCGCGAGAGTGTCGAGCACGATCATGCCGACATACTGCCCTATGCCGCTGCCAGCCTGGCGCCACCCACCACGATCGCCGGGATGGCGATCTCGGGCGCGAGCGCGACGGCGACGCCGAGCACAAGGAATCCGAAGAACATCAGTTCCATCGGGATGCAGCCGATCCCGCCGCCGCACGCGGGCAGCGGCGTGCCGTAAGGGCCCCAAGGGTTGGGCGTGGGCTGCGGCACCACCGGTGTGGTCGCCGGCATCGGCGCCTGCTTGCCGATCGGCACCGGTGTCGGTACGGGTGTCGGTACGGGTGTCGGTACGGGTGTCGGTGCGGGTGTCGGTGCGGGTGTCGGTTTGGGCGGGGTGTAGCGGTGGTAGAGCAGCGTTCCCGGTGATGGTCCGTCGAAGGCCATGACCATCTGGTTGTTGGGGGCACCAGGAACGAAGCCGACCGCGACGCCGCCCATCGGGAAGCCCGGCTCCACGAGCTTTCCGGTCTTACTGGCGATGTGCTGGGCGTAGTGGTCGATGGTCTCCTGGGCTAGCGTGTCGCCCTGCCCGACAGCTTTGACCTCCCAGACAAAGATGGTCGTGTCGGTCTCGTAGATGATGTCAGCTTGGCCATTGTTTCCGGAGTTCTTGTTCTTGAAGGAACCGCCTGGAATGTGGTAGCGGATCCGCACCTTGGTGGGATCGCCGCCACGCCTGATCACCTCAGATTGAATCTTGTAGTAGCAAGCCAGCTGGGCCGTGTCGTGCTCCAGCGTGTACCAGGGCCGCCCGCTGCCGGGACTCTTCAGACTCTTCAGACTCCATGTGCCTTGCGGGTCAGTGAAGGCTAGCGGATTGCTCTTGCCGTAGACGTACCCGTTCCACGTCTGGGGGTCCTCGGCGTCGAACACCGGGTCAATCGACACAAAGCGGCCCAGGGTCGGGTCGTACTCGCGCGCGCCGAGGTGGACCAGGTTGGTCGCGTCGGTTACGCCGCCAAGGAAGCCTCGCTGGTCCGGCCACGCCGCCGGGGCCGCCCCGCGCACCTTGCCGTACGGCGAGGTGCGCCGCCAGGTAATGGCACCGGTTTCGGCGTTGATCGAGCACATCGCCGTGCCGTGCGGGTCGGCTGGCTGGAACGCCACCCCCGAGCTGTTACGAGATGCGATCGTCTTTCCGGCGTACGAGTAGTACCGGGTTGCGGTCACCGCGCGGGTGGTCAGGTCGAGCCGGATCTCCATCGCGCCCAGGTAGAGCGTGGTGGCGTTCTGCTCCTTGCGCACCAGGCGGTTGCCATCAGCGTCGTAGACATAGGTGGATGTAGTCTGGCCGCCCGTCTGCACCGTCGACAGCTTGCCCTCAATGTCCCAGCCCAGTGTCTGCTGGTTATCGGCGGGCCCCCGGCTGACAGTGTTGCCCACCGCGTCGTAGGTGTAGGTGTGCTGCTTCTCGACGCCGTCGGCGGTCTCGGTGATCGAGCGCAGCGTGTGGGGCTGAGCCTGCCCCGCCTGTGGGTAGTGGTAGACCCGCGTGGTTTCCGGACCACCCGTCGTCGAGTAAATCGTCTCGGTCTCGCGCTCGCCGGAGGCCCGGAAGGTGAACTTCTCGTGGTATGCCGCAGGCCCGCCGACACCGCTGGTGGTCACATCGCCGCCGGCACACGGGTCCTCCTGCGTGCTCTCGGTGCTCCACGCCTCAGTCAGGCGGCGCATCCCGTCGTAGGTGAAGCACTGGATGTCGCGCGGCGAGCCGGCCGGGGTGTCAGCGAGAGACAGAATGTTGCCTGCGGCGTCGTACTTGTAACGGGCATCCATGTCGGCGACCGAGACGTGCTGGCGGTCGATTCGCGAGCTGACGAGGCGACCGGTGCCGCGCTCGTAGCTGAACGTCTGCCATACCGTCTTGCCCTCAACGCCGGTCGACAGGGCAAGCTGGAGGACTTGGCCGGTGTCGGAGTATTTGGTGTCGGTGACGTAGCTGGTGTTGCCGGTCAGTGTCAGCGGTCGCTGCACGGCGTCGTAGCCGATGACGATGCTCTCAGCTGGCAGCCCGCCGACTGCGGGCATGCCGACGCCCTGCACCGTACCGTCGATGTTGTAGGACTGGCTGAAGTCGTAGGTTTTGGCCAGCTCGGCCCCGGCATCCGATGGGATGATGTAGCTCGTCTTCAGCACTCGGTACTGGCCGTCACGCTGTGGAAAGGTCACGTAGTAGGTCTTGTCGCCGACGATGCGGCCAGTTCCGGCCAGGTGGCCTTTGTAGTAGCTGTCGTAGGTCCACGTCGCGAGCTTCGTGCCGGTCAACGGCGCGCCCTGCCACGACTCCGTCTTACGGTTGAGCTTGTCGTAGACGTAGGACACGGTGCCGCGCGTGTCGGTGCGCGACGTCTGGTTGCCGTTGTTGTCATAGCCGAAGGTGACCGTGCCAGCGTCGGGGTCCTCGATGGTTTTCTGGCGGCCGTCCTGTCCGTATGTGTAGCGCCACCGGACACCGTCGGGGCCGGTCAGCTCGTGGAGCTTGCCTTCGGGGTCGTAGCGGTACCGGGTGATGTATGCGTCGCCGGCGGGTTCGTCGCCGTGGTATTCGTACAGTGCCGTGCGGTGGCCGCGGGCGTCGGTCAGGGTCATCGTGGCAATGCCGCCCTGCGGCGGGTCAACGATGGTGCGGTCACCGCCGTAAGTGGTGGTGGTGCGCCACTTCTCGTCGCCGGCCACCGCGGTGATCTCGACGATAACCTTATCCGCACCGTTGTAGATGTACTTCCTCTGCCCGTTGACCGAGCCTTCCGGCACGACGATGACCAGGTCGCCGGGAGTGCCGGTGGCGAGGTATGGCTCGTTCTCGACGGCCTTCTGGCCGGTCGGGGTATAGAGGGTGTCGGCCAGCAGCCACCCCCCGCCTGGTCCTTCGACCTGCTTCTGGCGGCTGCGCAGGAAGCCGTCGAACAGTTCGTAGCTGGCGCGGTAGGTGCCGTCGTTGCGAATGTTCTCGACCTTGGTGACGGCCGGTTTGGTGGTGCTGGTTATGTAGCTGTACTTGGTGTCCGGCGCATACTCGAGGTTCTTGGGACGGGCCGGCGACCAAACCTTGACCAGCCGGCCGAGGGAGTCGTATTCCATGTCCGAGCGCAGCAGGTTGGCATCGGTGACCGACGTCTCGACGCCGTAGGCGGGCGAATACTCGGTAGTGACCGCGTGGTTCAACGCGTTGGTGCTCTTCTTACGGACGGTCAACCCGTCGACCTCGGTGTAGAGCGTCGTGCTGAAGTTGCCTCGGCTGTCGGTGACCTTGGTTTCGCGGCCGAAGCCGTCCACGACGGTCTCCACTGACCGGTAGGTGGTGTTGGTGGCGTCGGCTGACTCCATCTTCTCCTGACGGGTGGCCACGCCCTTGGTGGGCACCATCCCGAACGCCAAGCCGTCGTAGGAGATCCGCTCGCTTTCCAGCAGCTGGGTGGCGCGGTTGGGGTTGGTCGCTGCGCAGGAGACGGAAAACTTCTCGACCGTCTTGCGGAAGCTGTAGAGGTGGGCGGTCGCGTTGTCGATGTAGGTGATGCGGGTGCAGCGGTCGTCGTTCGGGTCGGTCAAGTCGCCCACGTCGTCGGACTGGGTTGGGCGTCCCCACGTCGTGTCGTACGACGTGGTGATCTTGTTTTCGCGCCACACAGAGTTGCCCTGTGCATCCGGCGCCAGCGCGGCCATGGCTCGGGTTGTCTCGGGCTTGACCATGGACGCGCGTCGTGTGCCCCACGACTCGGTTTGGATATGGGTGTGCCAGAGCTTGGGCACGACGATCTTCTTGGAGATGGCGTCGGCATCGTCGTAGGTGATGACCTCCAACTCCTGGCCTGCCAGCTCATCACTGTCGGTGTACATCGCGCCGGTGGAGTCGCTGACCTTGACCGTACGGCTGTCGCCGTCGGCGTCCATGTCGCCGTTCAGCCCGCGAAAGAACTTGTGCACGACCTTGGTGGTCAGGGTCTGCATGTCACCGGAGCGGACCGTCACCACGGGGTAGCCGCGCCACTCGGACCAGGTCCGGTACTTGTCCTTGGTGATGCCGTCGGACGGGCTCCGGCGCCAGCCGGCACCGTCGACCGGGTCTTGGTCGCCGGTGCCGGCGCTGTATTCATACTGCGTCACGCCGGGCGGGGCACCGCCGGTGCGGTCCAGTTGGATCACCTGGTGGACGAGGTACTTGTGAAACCAGTCGGTGGTCGGGTTCTCCGGGTCGAAGGGATGCCACTTCACTGGGAAGCAGCGCTTGGTGCTGTTGCCCTCGTTGGGCAGGGCACCGGCCGTGCACTCCGGGGCGGTGTAGTTGATCTGGATCTCGCCGCCGCTGTCCGTGTACACGGTGCTGAGCCGGTAGCGGTTGAGCGGCGCGAGGTTGTCGGTCGGGCTGTCGACGCGGTTAGCCATCTGGGCGCCGACCAGCTTCGTCGGGGGTAGGTCGATGCGCTCGCCGTGTAACCCAGCGTGGCCGATCTCGTCCAGCCACAGCGTCTTCGAGCCGTCGCCGTTGTCCGTGAAGGAGTGCTTGAGCGACCACGTCTCTACTGGCGTCCAGCCGCTGCCGGCACGGATCTCGGTGGTGATGGCGGTCAGCCGCTTACGCGTCCAGAACGTCTCGCTAGCCTGCGTGATCTTGCAGTGCGTGCCGGCCACGCAGTTGCGGTCGAATGGCGTGTCCGGCCAGTGCGCCGCGTTCGCGTCGGTCAGCTGCGCTTCCGCGCAGGTGATGGCGCCGCTGGCAATGCACCGCTCCGCGGTGTCGAACCGGACCCGCGCCGGAGCGTTGGTCGTATAGACCGCGCCATCGGTCTGGCCGTAGTCGACCCGCTTTAGGTAGCCGCCGCGCACGTACTGCTTGCCGTCGACGTCGGTCTTGGCCGCCTGGGCGTAGTGGTTGAGCTCCTTGCCATAGAAGTAGGAGATCACGTTGCCCAGCGGATCCTTGACGTAGTCGAGATTCCATCGCCAGCCCTGGCTACAGAAGGAGTCGATCCATCCCGACGACTGGTGGCACGGCTCGTTGTCGTCGTCACCGGACACCGGTGCTGTCCAGGCCGAGTTGGTCTCCTCCTTATTCGCGCTCCAGCCCGGCAGCCTGTTCAGACCGAAGTAGTAGCGGGTGCCGTTGGGGACCGTCGCCACCCAGTACTCGCCGTCGTTGTCACCGTTGACCGCGCCGGTGTAGCGGCGCACTTCGGTGCCGTCGTCGATGGACATCTTCCACAGGTCGTCGTTGACCTTAACCAGCTCGCCGCCCGTCCCCGACAGCATGATCGAGGCATTGGCGAAGGCCCAGCACTGGTCGCCGTAGCCGGTGTGGCCGTCGTCGGCGCACGGCTTATAGCGGCGCTCGATATAGCCCGGCTCGTAGGTGAACCCCTCACCGATCCAGGAGCCCTGGTTGTTCGTGGCCGCGGTGCGGCCGTCAACGCTCTGCGAGTTGTACGCCAGTGCAACCTGCGGGCCGAACCCGCCCGGTGTGGGGGGAATTCGGATCGGGTAGGTCCACGCCATCGCCCCCGACGCCAGCGACACGTCCCACTTCGAGGACGGCGCGAACTTGGTGGCCTCGTAGCTGCCCTGCGAGGACTTGTCGCCGGCCTCCAGCGCCAGTACCGTAGCCGCCGGACCGGCCGCCTCGACGGTGGCCGAGACCGTACGGGCCTGGGTGTCGTTCTGGACGTCGCCGACCAGCGTGCTGGTGCGGCACTCCGCCTTCTCCGGGGTAGTCAACGCACAGGCCGGCAGCCGGACCAGCCGCAGGCGGGCACCGTAGTCACCGCCGAAGGCGTCGACAAATCCGCCGTATCCCAACTCGAGTCGCAGCGGCCCAGCCGCAGCGACGCCGTCGGCGCGAGTCAGCGCCACGACCGGGCCGGTGGCACCCGTGCGGCCGGAGGCGGCTCGGTCCAGCACCTTCATCCGCACCCTGGCCAGCGGCACGCGGGCTGGCCGGGCATCGGTTTCGGCGGCGACCGCGTCCACGGCTCTGGCGCTGACCGACAGGCCACCGACCGTCGCCGAGACTCGGGTGTGCACCGACGGCAGGGCGAGGTCGGTCTCACCGCCGCCCGGCCAGGTCACCTTAGGCGCAGCCGTCAGCGCGGCGGCGCGGGTCGGGTCGGTGCCCATGGGCCGCACCGCGAGGCCCTTACCAATTGCCGGGGCCTGCTGCTGCACCGCTGGCGCGGCCTTGCGCGGTACGCGTTTGGCGTATGCGGGCTGGGGAGTCAGGCTGGCGACCAACAGCGGGCACAGGCTCAGCGCCAGCGACCGGATCAGCGTGCGGCGCGCGGTCGCGCACCAGGATCCCGTTAACCGGGAGAAGACTTCCATCGGCTTTTCCACCTGCGGTCGTAGGGTGAACAAGAGGCGGGTAGGGGCCGCCAGCCCGGCGGTCCCCTACCCGTGGTCAGATCTCAGGAACGGCGATGTTCGCGTTGAGCTGCTGGATCGTCGTCTGGTCGAGGGCGCCGGTGTAGACGCGGACCTCGTCCACGACACCGGCCAGGTACGAACCCCACACGGAATCGGTCAGCGACCGGCCGACCTGCAGGCCACCGGAGGTGGCCGCCCACGGCAGCGCCACGCCGGAGGCCGAGCCGACCGCGACACCGTCGACATACAGCGTCAGCTTCCCGTACGCCGCGTCGTACGTGACCGTCAGGAACTGCCCGATCGACGCACTCGGGTTCGGGCGAGCGATCGCCTCCGAGCCGGTGACCGTCACCCCCGACGCCGCGTCCTGGTCCGTGCCAGGCACGAACACCTGCCACAGCGCGCTGTCCGGGCCGTCCGGCGCGCAGCCCAGCTTGAACCCGCTGGCGTGCCGGCCGGGCTGGGACAATACGGTCATCGGACCGGTGCTGCAGTCGGTCGCGACCTGCACCCGCGCGGTCACCGTGAAGCTGCCGTCGGTCACCGCGACGGCGTTGGCCGTGGCGGCGTAGCCGGTGGCCCCGTCGAGGACAAGGTGGCCGTCACCGACCAGCGGCACCGGGTCAAACGGGCCGCCACCCTCCTCCTCCGACAGGCGCCGGTAGTGCTCGGCGTCGTGGTAGATGTACATGTCCAGCGCCCGGTCGATCAGGCGCGTTCCGTCCGGCTGCATCTGACCGTACTCGGAGCTGACCGCCACCATCGGTGGCTCGTCGGTGACCATGGTGGCACCGTCGAGGTCCCAGTACGCCGTCCGGTTGATCAACTGTGTGGGCAAGGTAAGGATCTCCGACGGCACCAGCGTGCGGTCCCAGATCCGTACATCGGCGATGTCACCGTTGATGACCTCGCTGTAGACCCCGGTCCGGTTGAACCGGCGGCCGATCTGCAGCCCTCCGTGCGAGGCCCACGCGGCGCGCCAGTTGGCCGATCCCGCCTCGGCCCCGTTGACGTACAACGTGATCTTCTGGCCGACGACGTCGAACGTGGCCGTCAGGTGCGTCCACGCGTTTACCTGTGCCGCCGTCCCATGCGGGCCCCAACTGCCCAGCGCCTGCACGTCGTTGTTGGCGACGTTGACATACCATTTGCCGCTGCCCTGGCTGTAGCCGAGTTGGAACCCCGGCTCACCGGTGCCGTCCTGTGACAGGACCGTCTGGTAGCGCGAGAGGTCGGCCAGGCGCACCCAGGCGCTGACGGTGAAGTTGGCTGCGGTGTCCACAACCGGCCCTTCGGTGCTCAAGCCGCTGGTGGCGGCCCCGTCGAGGTGAACGGCCTTATCCGCCAGGCCGCCGGGACCGGCGACGCCGAACCGTGTCCCCCCCTCGGCCCTGGCCGATAGCTGCGCGACCGCTTCGACGGCGGTCGGCGACCCGGCGGCCTCGTCCAAGCGCCAATCCGCGATCGGGCCGCTGCCCTCCGCGACGCGGAAGATGCAGCTGGAGATGTCCGAGGTCTTGCCTGCCCGGTCAACCGCCAGGACATACAGCGTGTACGGCTTGGAGACCAGCGGCTGCCATTGGATCGTGACCGGCCCGCCGTCGACCGCCGGGAGGATCTTGTTCGCGGAGGTCGGGTTCGTGTCGAAGGCGTACCAGTACTCGCTGACGTCGGTGGCCGCCGAGTCGAAAGTAAATGTGCCGTAACGTCCGACACCGGGCAGCCACGGAGCCTCCAGCTCCGGGTTATTCGGGTCGGCGGTCTCCGGGCACTTTTTCGGGTCGATGTTATCGGCATCATGCGGAAGGTACTCGGGTGAATCGATGTCTGGACCGGCGGGTTTTTCGGTGTCCAGAATGAACTCGCAGGCGTGGCTGCCGTTGTCCGACGACCACGGCCCGGGCACAACCCCGTCGTTGGCGCGTACCTTCCACGACACCACCACGTCTTGCGGCAGGTTCGGCACACCCACGTTTATGTCGGCGAGGTTGTAACTGAACGTCGCGCCGTTGCCCAGTTGACCCGACGTCCACGTCTTGGTCTGTTGCGACCCGTCGGTGGCGGTCCACTTCACCTCGAAGTTCGCGGTCAGCAGCTCAGCGTCCGCCGTGTCGGGATCAGACAGGATCGCCTTCAAGGTGGGCATGGAACTGACATACGGCCGGTTCACACCGGAGACACAGCCACCGCCGACACTCATCGACAGGCCGGACACCGCTGGCTGGTGGGGAGCCCGGTTGTAGGTCACCGACAGCACCGCGTTGGCGCAGTACCGCTTCAGGTGCAGGTAACTGCTCTCGTTGACGGCCCGCAGCATGTACGTAGTCTTCGTCCAGCCGCTGGCCACAGCCTTCTGCACCGACTCGGTGGCGTTGAACCACACATTGCGAGTCGCACCTGTCTGGCAGGCCGTCTCGGCACCGGTGCTGATCGTCTGCTGCAAGGTCAGGCTGTTCGGGCGGTTGTTCCAGTTCGTCGCCGAGCTAATCAGCGCACCGCCGCTATTGGCCCGGTATAGCGACACCTCGTGCGCTGTGCCATTCCATGTGTGCGACTGGGTCACCCCGAAGCTTGCGCTGATAATCGTCTTGCCGGCGTAGTTCGTGCCGAGTACGTAGTAGATCCGCTTGACGCGCGAGGCGTTGCAGACCTGACCCGACACACCGACTGGGCAGTAGCCGACGCGCTCATCGGTGTCGCCGTCGAACTTCCAGTACTCCTCGTTGGGGTAGCCGGAATCGACCATCGCCCACGACTCGTTGTTCGTGGCCGCCGTAAACGGGTCGATGTAAAGCGGAAACCTGGTGTTCGGCGAGTCCATCATCTGCTGGTCGGGCACCAGCGTCAGCGAATCCGGGCCCAAAACGGTGCCCACCCGGGCCACAGCGGCGCCGTCCGGCGCGCTCTTAGTCGGGTCACCTGCACCCACCGGAGCCGACGCGTCCCACATCCGCGGAACGGGCGTGTCGAACACCGGACCGCCGGTCGCCGCGTCAACCATCCGCAGCGCACCCGAGGCTGACTTCTCCACACGCAGCAGCTGCAACTCCAAACCAAACCGGATCTGGCGCACCTGCGGCGACAGCGCCGCCGCCCGGGTCTTCACCACGAACACGTGCGTGAAACCGGTCACCGACGCGTGCGCCACCAGATCGACATCCGGCAGCACCTCGGCATACGTCGCCGTCGAACCAGACAGCTGCGGCGCCGGCAAGATGCCCGGCCAGCGCAAGGCGTATCGCCTGCCCGCCCGTTCCACCGAGGCGAACAGGCCGTCGCCCCCGCCGGACAAGCGCAGGTTCGTCAGCGCGGCCTGCGGGCCCACCGAACCGTCCGCATGCCGCACCAGCGTCGCGTCGGTCGGCACCCACTTGCCATTTTGCACCGTCTGGATCGGCTGCTGGTAGGTCATCGCGGTCATGGTGCCGTCAGGGTTGGCGAACACCTGCCGCGACTCGCCCCGCTCGTCGAGCACCTCCACCTGCTTGCCGGTGACTGCGGCCAAATCCGCGGCCTGAGCCTCCGTACGGCGCGGCCACTCGCCCGCTGGCACACCCGTTGCCGGCAACGCCGCGGTCTGAGGCCCGGGCCGCGACGTAAACGCCCACACCGTGCCCGTCATAAGACCCGTTACCGCAACCAGCGCCAAACCACGCCGCAGCCACGCGCGCCTGCGCCCGTACTCCCCGACCACCGCCATCGTCCCCTTCGTCGCGGCCAGCCACTCGCGAATGTTCGTCATCACTGTCGTCAGCCGACCGCTAGGCCGAAACTGATCGCATCGCTCGGAATTCCGCCCTGCCCGGGCACGTAGGTGACCGCTGGTACGGCGCTGCCGGCCGCCAGGTCCGCCCACGCGAGGGCGTATACCGCCCGGTCGCCGTACGGGCTGGCGACCAGCAGGTTCGAACCGTCAGAGGTCATCCAGGCGCCGATCAGCTCCTGCTTCATGGCTGAGCCCGGCAGCCCGCTGCCACGCTCGACCGTCGTGCCGGACGCGATCGTGTCCACACCGGCCGCGAACACCTGGATCGTGCCGAAGTCCGCAGCACCAGCCACGTTGCGACCTGGCGTACCGACCGCGATCAGGACCGTGGACGCCGACGTCTGCGCCGATGGGTCACGGTTGACCAGCACCACTCGCTCGCCCCACAGGTCACCGGTCTGCTTCGTGCCGCCGATGCCCGAGGAGTCCTGTGCCAGGGCGGCGAGCTGCGTCCCAGACGTCGTCGTAACCAGGAACTGGTGTACCAGTCCGGTGTCGCGGACCGAGCCCAGGTCCTCACCGGGCGCACCGACCGCCAGCAGCGAGTTCGCCACCCCTGCAGGCGCACCCACTGGACGGTAGGCCACCATCGACACGGACTTGCCAAACCAGTCACCGCGCTCGGCGGTGTCCGAGGTGGTGCCGTCGCCCTGTATAAAGCACCGGATCCCGGCGGGGGCACCTGCGCCGCTGTTGTGGTTGAGGACGCACACCGCCCCCGACTGCTCCGTCTGCGGGCCAGCCTTCTCCCCTGGCGCCGCGATGGCCAGATGGTACGGCGAGGCCGCCACGGCGAAGCCCTGCCGGTCATCCTGCTCGATACCCTGCGGGCTCTGGCCGTCGAACTTTACGTTCACACTGCCGCGCAGGTAGTGCGCTGTGCCGGCGTCGTACCCGTTGGACAGGTCCTCACCTGGCGCACCCACCATCAGGAACGGCTCACCGGCAGCAGTCGTGCCGCCGACCAGCGAAAACCCGAACCAGTCCGAGGCCTCCACCGTGTCCGGCACCGTCCCGCGTCCGTTAGGTAGCGCGGCACCCTGTTGTATCGTCAGCGCCGCCGGTCCTTTGCCTAGGCCCAACGGCGAGCCGTAGACCAGGTAGACCGCCCCGGCGTCGGTCGTGGTGCCCACATCCTCGTAAGGTGCCCCGATCGCCAGGTCCGCGCAGCCGTCTCGGTTCGCGTCGAACACCGACAGCGCCCAGCCGAAGCGGTCGTTGGTCTCCGGCGTGTCGGGCATGCCGTCTAGGCCCTGCTGCAGCGTCCGCTGCGCGCCGGTGGCACCGTCCAACAGGTACACCACACCTGCGTTGATGAACGACCCGACGGTTGCCTTCGGATCGGCGATCACTCGGTCGCGCACCCCGTCACCGTTAAAGTCACCGGCGGTCAGCGTCGCCGGGCACCCGGCCGCTGGCGGGTCCAGCAGCATCGTCGTGAACTCGCAGAACGACGACCACGAACCATTCAACGACCCGTCGTTGCCGCGTACCCGCCACTGGTAGCTGCCGCCCTCGGCGAACGCGCCCGCCGGCACTGTCGTGGAGAACGTCGCACCTGAGGCACCGGTCCCCGTGACTGACGACCCGATCTTGGCGGCACCGCCGACGGCCCACCACTCAAACTCCGCCTTGATCACGGCACCCGTATCTACGTCAGCGATCACCGACGACAACTGCGGCGTCAACGTGTTGATCATCGGACGGGCTGGCCCAGTCACGCACGCCGTCACCGGGCTGGTCGAGCGCTCACCCACGGTAGGGTAGGAGTTGTAGTCCACCACGGCGTACGGCACCTGCGTAGCATTGGTGTAGTCGGCCGAACGGAACTGCTTGAAGAACGTCCCATCGCCTTCCGTGGCCGCCGGCACGCGCAGACCCATGTTGGCGCTGGCGTCACCGGCGGTGGCAGCCCGCTGCAGGAAGTTTTTCCCGTCGATGGAGACCTGGCCGTCGCTGCAGCCCGTGCCGCCCAGGGTCGCCGTCGAGGTCGCCTCCAGATAGTTCCAGGACGGCTGGTTGGTCCACAACACGTTGTTGGGGATCGAACCCGTGCTCCACAGCTCCCACAGCTTGCCCGTGCACGCCCCAGACCAGAAGTTCCAGAAGTAAAACGTGGCAGAGGAGATCTGCGTTCCGACGAGCACGGTCGTGTCCCAACGCGCCAGGCCCCGCGTCTTGCCGTCCGGCAGCTGGCCCAGCTGGATGTCATTGTTGCCGCCGTTGTGTGTGGTGTCGTTCTCCTTGACATAGATGTCGTAGGCCGCGTGCATCGGGTTGATCTGCGGATCGATCACCACCGGCCACGCGGTAGCCGCATCGGTCATCCACGCCATATCCGGCGTCAACCGGAAGTCCAGGCCCGGTACCGACGATGAGAGTCCCACCCCCGCCACCTCCTGCCGGCGGCCGGTAACCTCGGAGGCCACCACCGCCACCCGTGCCGGATCCCCGGCCGGCGTCCGGGCCGCGTCCCACATCTCCGGAGCCGGCACCGTCGCCAGCCCCCGCCCTGCACCGTCCGCGATCGTGGTGTTGCCGAATGCATCCCGCTGGAACGCTGCCACGTTGGGCCCCGTGACCGGGAAAACGAGGTCATGGACCTGGTTGGCGGCCGCCGGGCTCTTCACAACCAGGAAGGTCTCCACACCGCCCCGGGACACTTCGACGACCAGATCGACACCGGGCTTGGCCTCGACGTACGTCGCCTTGTTGCCCTCGAGCACCGGCTCCGGAAGCGCGCCGTCCCAGCCGAGCGACAGCCGGTCATCGCCGACACCGATCCCCGCCAGCTCATGCAGGCCCGCCGGCCGGGCCGCTGAAAGTTGCACATTCTGTGTGTCAGCCACCGTACGGACAGCGCCCGTGGCCTGGTCCTTGACCAGTGACACGTCAACCGGCACCCAACCGTCGCCGTGCTTGACCCGCACCGGCCCCAGGCTCAGCGTCGCCTCGAAGCCACCTTCTGGTAGAGCCCACACCTCCGTCGTCTCGTCGGTCATGCTGTCAACCCGCACCCGCTCGCCGGACGTACGCGCCGCCCTGGCTGCCTGGGCCTGGGCAGCTGCCCGATCGGTCACGCCGTCAACGTCAACCGCCCCCCCTAACGGCTGCCCGGCCGCCTTGACCAGCTCTGCAGCCGAAGCCGGTACGACCAATAGCCCGACGGCGGTCACCATCGTCGCGACTACTGCGACGAGCGACCGACCCGTACCTCGCTGCCCGGTGGTGACACCCCGCATAACCAACCTCCAAGAAACCACTCGGAGCGGCACGCTAGATCAAAGCGTCGCAACGTGTGGTACCCCCGTTCGGCGGGGCAACACGAGAAGCATCGACATCAATAGATGCTTTCACCAAACGACCACGGGCGATTACCTTGGGTAATCAAAATTGAGGTCGCCAAGCCAAGCCGCAGCAGCGCTATGAGATAACTCACACACAGTCCGCCACGACGGGGAGATCCCGATCTGAGTCGACCCGGATGACAACACAGCGGCCTGTAAAGACCCTCGGCCGCGCTCGCCGCCGACGGCCGCCCGGTCGGCACCGTCCGCGACTCAGACGCCGTCCCCGTCCGCGCAGTTATTACTGTCGCGCACAGCAGGCTGCCCCACGAAAGCGCAGCTCGCTGGCGCTCTGCCGGATGATGTCGAGGTCGCGGGGTGATCCGGCGGAGTCAGGTGCACCGAGGACGGCGCGGCGGCTGGAGTCGACATCGTGGACCTATCCGGCACGCGATCGACGGCGAACTCGCAATCAACGCCGAGGTACGCCTGTTCCGCTGCGGCGGGCGCCGCTGGATGGCGGCTGACCGGTCGGGTGCGTGCGACTCCGGCGAGGCGGATCGTCCGGTTCGCCTGCCTCATCTCCTGAGCGGCAATGGGGCGGGGCCACCTGCGGATACAGGGCGGCATAGCAGCCCAGCGAGTGCGGTAATCTCGATGCCGAGTTTGGGCAGCGACACCGGCCGTCGGTGCGAGTGTTCAGCGAACCGGCGGCAACGCGTAGCCATCGGTCAACGATCTGGCCCGCCGTTGCGACCAGGTCCGCCGTGCCACACTTTCTGCGGCACGAGCATGTACTGCCCAGTTCAGCACCAAGCGCTCGCGGGAACGAGGCGATTTGAACCTAGGGCAACCTCTTGTCGAGCCTCCTCGGGACTTGTCATTGCTCGCCAAAACCCCTTGTTACCAACCGTAGTCAAACTTAGCTTGTCATTGCTTGCCAATAATGGGCACTGAGCTGCACAGACGCAACCAGACGCTCGCCACTTCTTGTCACTCTTCGTCAACGCATCGCCGGGGTTTTCGGGGGGTAAACGGGGGGCCTTGTGCACAGAACGGCAATAGGTCTCACCGCCGCCCGCTCCCCTATGGCCGGAACCAACGGTCCCCAAAAAGAGGATCCGCGCTGGCCGCCACAATCCGGTTTGCTGAGGCAGGAGGGCTGGTCCCACACCAGCGCAGCATCCAGCGGTACACCCACACTCCTGCAGCCGCTCGAAGGCAACTCCCCCAAGATCCTCCCCGACCGACCAGGACCAGGGTTGCGGCCCTCTTCGCCGGGAGGTGGGCAGGCCGCGACAGTCGGCAGACCAAGTGGCGAGGGCGCGCATGCGGCGACGCGGACGCCGTCCGGTTGCTCGCGAGGTTGAATGGGTCCCGTGATCGTATGGCTCAACGGCACCCACGGCGCAGGCAAAACGACGACCAGCGTGCTCGTACAGCAACTGATCCCGGACTCCCGAGTGTTCGACGCCGAGAAAATCGGTGAAACACTCATGGACATCACCCCAGGGCTACCCGCCACAGACAACTTCCAACACTGGCCACCGTGGCGGCAACTCGTCGTCGAAACCGCCCGCCGCGTCCTCGACTACACCGGCGGCACCCTCGTGGTGCCCATGACTGTCCTGATCGAACCGTACTGGCGCGAGATCAACAAAGGCCTCGCCCACCACGGCATCCCGATCAAACACTTCGTACTCCACGCCGACCAGGACACCCTCCGCGCACGCATAGAAGGCGAACACCCCATCCCCTCCCCGTTCCGCCTCAAATACCTCCAGCCCTACGCCGAGGCGGCTCGCACCTGGCTACATGCCGAGGCCGAGGTCATCGACACCACACACCTCACACCCACCCAAGCCGCCCTCCAGATCGCCCTCCGACACTCAGCCAGCGACGGAAGGTGAAAGCCCTCGCTAAGCTGACTCGTCCGATCGTGACCGCCGAGGTCCATGACTTCCGGCCGGCCAGCCTCGAAAGTCGCGGCAAGCTACGACTTGCCGACGAACCCCGCGCTGGCTGCTGAGATTCGACCCCTTCCGCAACCAAGAAGGGGTCTTCGCGCTGCTCCCAATCTGCTCCCAAAACACGGTGCATCTGGCTCCAGCAGCCTCGCAACTCGCCTACTGTCGGCACCCCGACCCGCGGCAATGCAAGGCAACGTCACTTGGCCAGGAACATGTGACCTCTTCCGTGTCAACGAACGGTCCGCAACGGCCTGACCAGCACGAACATGCTAGACCGCAGGTCAGGGCGAGACGATACGAGCAGCTCAGCCCCGTTGAGAGCCATTCAGCGCCGTTCGGAGCAGCCGGCCGCTCCCAACCTGCTCCCACCGCCGACCAAAAGGAACGGTTGCCAGGAAGCTCCGGATTGGCCCTCCTCCTACATCAAATCCGGCTCGGCCAAAGGGCACCCTCCGTCACCACCGAAAGCGAGACAGAGCCGAATGTGAGACAGAGCCATTGGCGAGACGGACCCGCCCCGAGCATCAACTGCACCTCCACCTTCACCCACCCTCGTCAACAATGGCAGACCGGCGACCGCCGCTAGGACATGACGCCCGGACGGTGCCGGGGAGGAGGCCGGCGACGGCGAGGGAGCGCCGGGGCCGTCGCGCGGGTGGTTTCCCCGCCGGATCCAAGCTTGTAGCGTCCGTCCAGTGAGCACTCCATACGACCTCTGGCCGGATATCGCAGCATCCCGGAGGCGGTTCCCAATCGACCCCGCGCTGGAGGCGCTGCGGCAATGCGGCGCACCTGTCGGGGACAACGGCTTTGTCGATGCGCTCGGGGTCGCTCTGATCCACACATCGTACTTCTACGAAAACGCCCGCCATCTGCCCGGCGTCACGCGCGGCGTCCTCGACGCGCTCGCACGCCTCGGCGGCACCTTCCTACAGCGGCACGCGGCGGTCAAGACGCTGGCTTGGGTGTCCGGCAACAAGCCCGGCCCGTTGAGTTGGGAGATCGCGCACATTGCTTCGGCACTGCCGGCGTGGGCGGCCCGGCAGTCGTGGATCGCTGAGTCGACCGCTGTCGGGCGCGGCCTCGTTGGCGAGCCGCTGCCGAACCGTGTGGTCGCCGACCTCTTCCGGCGCATCGTCGGCCTGCTGTGTGTCCTCGACCGGTACGACTGTGCCAAGCGCCTGGCTGACGGTCTGCTCGCCGACGCCCGCCGGGTAGATGCTGTGCTCAACCCTGTCACCGCGTTGCAGGCGGCCGCGAAGGCCGCGCCGGTGACGTACACGTATAAGCGCGAGGGCCTGGACCACCAAGCGACATACCACGTCGTCGCGACCGATACCCGGGGACGAAGCACCATCGGCGCCGGCCGTAGCAAGAAGGCAGCGGCCCACGAGGCCGCGCGCAAGTTTCTCCAGCGGTACTACCCGGCCGCAATCGCCACGATGACGGCGGTACAACCTGCCACGCTGGCCCGCGAGATGCGCGGCTACCGCGACCACACCTGGACGGTCGACCGGATCCAGCGGGCCTTCGCACTCCCGCCGGCCGCCCGGCCGCTCCTGTCCCAGGCGCTGATCCACTCCTCCTGGACGTACGAGCACCAGTTTGAGACCACCCGAGCCGGCCAGCGCAGCAACCAGGTGCTCGGTCTGGTCGGCTCACATGTGCTGGAGCACGAGTACACCCTCGCGGTGGTCCGCCGGGCGGTCGTCGAGCGCCCAGACACTCTCCTCGTGGTCACTTTGCCTAACGACGCGTACGAGCGGGCCTGCCAGTGGGCCGACCTGACCAACGGCCTGCTGCTCGGAGCCGGCCAGAGTGTCATGGGCACCTCGCCCGAGATTGCGGCGAACCTGTTCCAGGCTGTTATGGCCGCCGTTTACCTCGGCAAGCGGTGCCCGGCCACACTCGCGTCGGACTGGCCTCCCGCGTGGCGGCCGGCCTGGCAGATGATCGCGCCGGGCCGCGCCCGAAACCTCGATAACACTACCCGCCTACAGCGAGCCGCCAGCGGGTTGCGGCTGGAGATTGCGTACGAGTTCGAGTCGTCCGGGCCGGACCACCAGGCCGTCTTCGTCGCCACCGCGCTCCTTACCAGTCCGCTGCTCGGCGACTCGGTAGCCATCACCGGCGAGGGCGCCTCAGGCAAGACCGCCGCGAAACACAAGGTCTCCCGGCACGTGCTGGATATCCTCGCCAGCTCCGGAAGCGGGACCCCGGACGAGGGCAGCCACGCGCTCAACCGGCTGGTTCTGGCGCAGCAGGCGTCGATCCTCGCCTCCGACAACCCGCCGGTCTCCGCGTGGACGGCGTCCGGGCAGTTCGGCCTGGATCTCATCCAGAGCCCGGACGAGCTGCTGGACTGGGCCGGCCGGACGGACCGGCATCTCCGGGAGCGGTCCAGTCCACAGCTGGTGGCTGGCCTGACTAACTCGTTCCGGCGGGCCCGGAACCTGGGCGACACGCGGGAGCAGGCGATCGACGCGGAGCTGCTGGACACACTAAATGCGATCAGGGCCATCGGCGAGCCGGCCGAACTGAACCGGACGCTCGCCGACCGGATCGTCCGCCTCTGCCAGCTCTTCCGTTGCATGGGCGCGGACGAGCCGGACACCGACCTGGCGCACCTGGCCGGCGAGTGGAACATCTTCCACCGGGACCAGTTGGCGCTCACCGGGCCAGTGCCGGCCGTAACACTGGCCGCACGCGAGCGCGCCGTCCTTGACGCGGCGGCCAACATGATTATGCTCCGCTCCGGAGCCCTCGCGACCGCCACGGTGGTCGGCGAGCGCCCGCTACGCGTGCGCTTCACCGGCCCAACGGAGCCGGACATCGCACACGCCTGCGCGCTGTGGTCCGCCGTCACCTGGTCGGCCGTCGTGCGCCCGGCTCCCGGCGGAGTCGAGGTCGACATCGCCAGACCGGCGCTCCCGCTGAACCCCGGGCCGGTCAGCCGGGCCGCGTTCGCCGCGCTGCACCCTCGCCCGGACCCGTTCCGCCGACGGGTGGCCGACGTGCTACACGACATGAAGAACCACGCGAGCGCGTCCCGCCAGGCCGCCAGTACGGTGGTGGCCACCCCGGCCGGCCACCACGAGCAGCAGGCGGACGCATACCGGCACCTGGAACGGATGCAGCGGCTGGCGCTCAGCCTGACCGCGGTGACTTCGGTTCCGGACGCCGCGGCCCGCTGCGACGTGGATCTCGGGCCGTTCCTCCGCCAGTACGCCCGCGACCTGCTGACCCGCCTGCCAGACCGGGTCGGGCTGGACACGCCGGCGACGGGCACCACCGCCCGAGCCGCCATCGACGAACGTTCGCTCGGGCTCATCCTGGACAACCTGACCGCGAATGCGGTGGAGGCCATGGCCGGCGGCGGCCACATCCGGATAGCATGGAACGTTGACGAGGAGAGCGCGATCGTCGAGGTCGCCGACGACGGCCCAGGCATCGGCGCAGATGTCGTCACCGCGCTGGACTCCGGCGCCCGGATCCGCACCACGAAACAGGGCGGTAGCGGCATCGGCCTGCTGTCGGTCCAGTCGCTCCTGCAGCGAGTCGGCGGGCAGCTTGTATGGATGCCGTCGCCGGCCGGAACCAAGTGGCACGTCCGGCTTCCGCTGACCGCCGCCACCGAGGGGACGGACGAATGACCCCACCGCTCGCCGACGTACATGTGCTGGTCGCCGACGACCAGCCGGACGTCGCCCGCACGCTCTGCCGGCCGGTCGAGCGGGCCGGCGCGCGCCTACAGTTCGTCAACAGCGGGACCGCCGCGCTAACGGCAGCCACCGGCAGGCCGTTCGACCTGATGATCGTGGACCTGAAAATGCCGCCGGACGACTGGGGTGGCCTGTGGCTCCTCGAACGCCTGCAGGCGGAGGGCCTGCGCACCCCAGCGCTGGTGCTGTCCGGCGAGGGCTCGAAGAAGCAGAGTATCCGCGCCATACGCCTCGGCGCCGCCGACTGGGTCGACAAAGACGACGCCGGCACCGAGTTGCTCGACCGCTGCGCCGAAGTGCATGGCAAATGGCAGGCTCAGGCCCTAGAGGAGGCGATCGGACGGCTCCCTGCACCCCTGGCAGCTCACTTTGATCGGTACAGGCGGGCCAACGACGTGGACCGGCAGGTCAATGCCGGCCTCGCGGCGCTTGAGGCGGTGCTGCGCTTCGCAGCCGTGGTTGGGCTCGCCACCACGCCGCCGGCGCCCTTGCCAGGAGTGTCCGCGCTTCAGCTCGCCCGACCCAGCATGGGCACTTGGCTGACGGTGTGCACTCGGCTGCGGACCCTGGCCGGTGCGGGTGGCGACTTCAGCCGCCTGCTCACCTGCCTCATCCCGGGCAGCGCCGCCCAGCCCGTGCAGGATCTAGTCAACCTGCGCAACAGCATCGCGCATGGCCGTACGACGCCCACCGCCGCCCACGCCGACCAGCTCGACGGGCTGCTCCGCCGGTTCGCGGCCCGGGCCGCCGCGTTCTGGCGCGCCGACATCGGGGTGGCGACCACAATGACATACGACGGCATGGTGTTCCACGCGGAGTTCGACCGGCTCCGCGGAACAAGCGGCCCGTTCGCACACACCGTGGTAACGGCCGGCCCCCCCGTTACCCGTCAAGTATTCCTGCTGCCATACGCCGGGGCGCCGGTGACGCTGTCCCCATGGCTCGTCGCCGAGCGCGGGCCCGAGTCCGGTAAGTACCACTGCTTCCAGTTCGACGGCTCGGACGCCCGCCCCACTACCGTCTCACCACTACGGTACGCCAACGCGGGCGATCCGGCCGGCCCGACCCCGCCTCCGTCCACTGCCACCTGGCAGGCGGCCGAACCATGGGTGCGGTAAGTGGTTGGATCTTGTCGGATGCGGCCACCACGCGCGGACGACCATCTCGCGAACTCTGAGATGATCTTCTTCGCGAACAGGCCGATGCCGTCGTAGCCGTACGCCGCATCCAAATCAATACATAAATCGCCTACGTCAGGCCCGGTAACGCAGGCCGACTAGTTTTCCGGACAGCTCCGTACCGGACATGGCCGTTCCTTCGTCAGATGTCCAGCACGCGGGCGATCAGCTGGACGCTCGACAGTGAGCAGTCGTGGATGGACCTGAGTTCCTCAGCCATCCAGGTACGCCCGGTTTGCCTCGACCGCGGCGGAGTAGTACCCGCTGTCGCTCAGCCGCTCGAACTGGTTCTTGCCGTTGGCCATACGCTTCGTCGACTCCTCGTCCCGGCCTCGAGGCCGACGACCCGAGCTTCCCCAAGTGGGCGATAAGGAATGGTGATGCTAATAAATGCGCTGGGCGGGCACGCTGCCATCGGCGAAAGCCGAGGCCAGAACGGGACCAACAGCCGACATGGAACGACCCGCTCGGATGGCTGACGTCACCCGAGCGCTCCTCTCGGTGGCCGCCAGGGAGGTTGTCACGGTTTGTTGAACGGAAGCAGGCTGGGAACCGGCGGAGACTCTGCCGAGCGATCAGAAAGCAGGTGCCGCAGTGAGCCCGATCGAGGTCGCCGGTCGACCGGTGAACGACCCGCTCGGCGTCTTTGTCGACTACTGCCAGCGGCATGCCCGCACGGTCCGCGCCTACGACTGGCCGGCCGGCACACACCCCGTGCTGACACCGGAGCTCATCAAGGTAACTCGGGCACCGTACATGGGCAGCAGAATTAGTCGGGAGCAGGAGCGCCACCTGCTCCGGTTGAGCGAGACCGCGCCCTGGGACGACGTGCCGCTCGACGCCCACCTCCGCGACGCCGACCCGATGCTCGACGACGGTCACTACGACTGTGCGCTCCGGTTGTACCAGCACTTCTTCCAAGATCGTCCGCGAGGGCTCGGGCACGCGAAGGTGAGCAAGGCCTTACATCTGGTGCGGCCTGGCCTGTTCCTCATCCTCGACAGCGCGCTGCTGCGGCGCTACCGGCGGGCTGCCAGGGTCGCGGCGCGTGAACTGCAGCAGGCAGGCAGCCGGCACGCACCACCGCAGCGGGCCTACTGGGCGGCATACCGCACGGACCTGTTGCGGGCCGCCGAGGGCCTCGCGTTGTTGCGGGGCGCCGCGCGCGACCACGACGATCGGCTGGTCGCCGAGGCGGCGGATCGCCTGTCGGACGTTCGCCTGCTGGGCATCCTCGCCTGGATGCCGAACCGAGGGGCTTCAGCGGCCTCGTGACGGTCAACCTTGCAACGCCAGCACCGAGAGGTGGCCATGGGACATTAGGACTGGCCTCAGACCGATACGGTCGGCGATATGACCTCTGTGGACGCCGGCAAGGGACTGCCCACGCTCGGCAAGCTTGAGCTACTCGACGTGCGGCAAGTCTGGAAACACGAGGCGCACACCTTCACGCCGTGGTTACTGGCGAACGCGGACGTGCTCGGTGAGCTGCTCGGCATGGACTTGGTGCTGTCGTCAGCGGAACACCCGGTGGGCGGATTCTCTCTGGACCTGATCGGCGTCGATGAGGCGACGAATGAAACGGTGATCATCGAAAACCAGCTGACGAGGACGGACCACGGCCACCTGGGTCAGTTGCTGACCTACGCCGGTGGGACGGATCCCGTCAACGTGGTGTGGATCGCGACCGAGTTTCGCGAGGAGCATCGGGCCGCGTTGGACTGGCTCAACACCCGTACGGACGAGGACACGCGGTTCTTCGGTATTGAGATCAGTGCGGTACGCATCGGCGAGTCGGTGCCGGCGCCCCTCATGCGCTTGGTCGTGCAGCCGAACGACTGGGGCAAGAAGGTCAAGGCGATCGCCAAGGGCGACACCGCGGCAAGCGACCGAGCGATGGCCTACCAGGAGTTTTGGACCAGGTTCCTGGAGGCGGTCCATGACCGCCAACTCGGGTGGACGACGTCGACCAAGGGCTCGCCGCAAAACTGGCAGTCCCTGCCCGCCGGTATGAACGGCATTTCGTACACATGCACGTTCGGCCGGTCGGGCCTGTCGAGCGAGATCTTCTTTCAGGACCCCGATCCTGCGGTCAACGACGCGCGTTTCGCCGCCGCCCGCGCCAGGCTGGAGCCAGCTCTCGGAGACATCCTGTCGTACGAACCGTTGCAGGGCAGGAAGGGTTGCCGCATCGCGCAGTACCGGGAAGGAAACGTCGGAAACAGTGCGGACTGGGCCGAGTACGTGACCTGGTTCATCGAGGCTCAGACGCGACTTCGCACGGCGATAACCGACGCTGGTGGCCTGGCCTCGCTCAGCAGTCCATAGCGATGCACCCCGTCTGGCGAAGCAATCGGCGAGGAGGCGGCGTGCCACTGTACGAGATCAACGGCGAACACCTGCGACGGCACGACGCGGCCCGGTCCGCCGCCCTCGGGCTCTACGAGCGCAAGGACCTGCAACGACTCCTCCGGAACGACATCGCCGTGCTCAGCCCCGATCTTCTGGTCGTGGCCGAGGAGTTCGGCAACTGGGAAGACTCCCGGCACCGGGTCGACCTGCTCGCCATCGGACCTCATCGTCAGCGCATCCACCCAGATGAACGGCTAGTACCCGCTGTCGAGAGTGCCGACTGAGAACGCCTCAGCTCCTTAAGTCCGATCGCCCAGCGGCATGCTCGACGACGTTTGCTTAGGTCGCCTACAGCACAAACCGGCCGAGTGAAAGAGTCATGGGCCGCGTCCACAATCGGAACGGCCGGGATCCGGACGTCGGACCGGGGCCGCCGAAAGACCTGGCTGTACCGCGCCAGAACCTGGCGCACAGGCTGTAAGCGGGGAGTTCTTGGCTCGGGCTGACCATCGTCGGTATGGTCGTACGGCTGCTGTACTTGGGGATAATCCACCTATTCACCGGACTGGGGCTACTAATCCCAGCGACAGAGCGCTGATGGGTCGAGGTCCTCGCACTGCGGCACGAAATAGCGATACTGCGCCGCCACGTTCACGGCCGGCCGCGGCTGTCCTGGCCGGACCGGGCGATCCTGTCCGCCCTCGCCCGCCTACTGCCCCGCCGGATACGGGCACACCCGATCGTCACTCCGGCCACGTTGCTGAACTGGCACCGACGGCTGGTACGACGCCACTGGACCCACCCGAACAAGCCAGGCCGACCACCCATCAGCAACGAAATCTGGAACCTGGTGCTGCGGATGTGTACGACGCCGAGGTGTCCCGGGAGTTGATCAGCAAGGTCACCGAAAGCGTCCTGGCCGAGATGGAGGCCTGGCGGCAACGCCCCCTCGACCGGGTCTATCCGGTGGTGTTCATCGACGCCATCGCCATGAAGATCCGGCAGGGGCAGGTCGTGAACCGGCCCGTCTATGTGGTGGTCGGCATCGGCCTGGACGGGGAACGTGACGTACTCGGCATGTGGGCCGGCACCGGCGGGGAAGGCGCCAAGCAGTGGGCCGGCTACCTCACCGAACTACGCAACCGAGGTGTCGAGGACGTGTTCATGGTCTGCTCCGACGGCCTCAAGGGCATAACGGACGCGATCGAGCAGGTGTGGCCGCAGGCGGTGCACCAGCAGTGCGTCGTCCACCTCGTACGGGCCAGCCTGCGCTACACCAACCGCAAGGACTGGCAAAAGATTACCCCCGCGTTGCGGGAGATTTACACCGCCCCTACGGTGGCCGCCGCCGAGGCACGCTTCGAGGCCTTCGCCGCCGAGTTCGGCGACCAGTACTCGGCTGTCATCCGGCTCTGGCGGACCTCCTGGCCGCAGTTCGTACCGTTCCTCGACTACGACCACGAGGTCCGGAAAGTCCTCTACACCACCAACATCATCGAGAGTTTGAACGCCCGGTTCCGGCAGGCCGCCCGGCGGCGTGGGCACTTCCCGACGGAGCAGGCCGCGATGAAGGTGCTCTACCTCGTTGTCCAGCAGAAACGTAAGGGCGGCGGGAGTATCACCGGCCGGGTCTACGGTTGGGCCAAGGCCCTCAACGCCCTGATCCTCGCCTACGGCGACCGGATCACCATCTAACAACCTCGATCACACCACAGGCCCGAACACGGAAATCAACACATGCCCCTCGCTCACACCGGTCTGACTCTCGAACCCGACTCAACCTAGCCTTTCAAGATCTGTAGCGGGTCGGTGCCGCTCGCGCGGGTCGTCCGGTCGATGAGGTCAGCGGTCGTGTGCATCATTTCGTTGGGTTGGCTCTGCCGGTCGGGCCACAATGAATGAAGCGACCATGCCGCCGACGGATCAACTTGACCGGCGGCGCCTGCCGACGCCGTGGCGCTTCCTTGGTTTGGCCGCCCATCGCCGTCCTTTCTAGGATGGATGCGCATCGCGGGGCGGAGGAGCTGTTGACCATCGGCGCAGTTGAACGGCATGTCCTGGCTGCGAACGAGGAGTACACGCCGCTGGACGGTGACGGCTTCCTCGATCTCGGCGCGCCGGCCAGCATCACGTCGGCCGGGGATCTCGCCGGGCGGCCGGGAAGCTTCGTCCTGCTCGCGCCAGGCGGCGTGGGGAAGTCAGTTGTCCTCGACGGCCTGCGGCGGCGGGAGGACGGCTTCGAGGTCGACCTCGTCGGGCTTCGAGGCGCCGACTCGGGAACCTCCTCGACCTCGCTCCGACCGAGGCGAAGGCCGAAATTCGCACCGCGGTACGGATCGCACTCGAAAACCGCGCCGAATGGCGGCGCACACCGCTCTACGAGTACTTCGCCCGAGACCTGGCGCCCGATCTGGCCGCCATCCTGACGAAGCGCCGCTACCCCGACGACCAGAACGCCGACGTTCTCGCCTTCCTGATCGAGCATGGCCCGCACATGGCCGTTGTCGCGGCCCGATCGGTGGCAGATGGCGACGACTCGCAACTGTCCCGCGCCGCGAACCGGCACCTCGCCCGCGTCGATAGCCTCGACGCGATCAACCGCCTGGTGGGCGGGTCGGCGCCGCCCGGCGCATTCCTCGAGCTCCTTGAGGGCCTGCCGCTGGAAACGGTCGACGACGGCCGGCTGGTCGACCTCGCCCGCCTTCTGCTTGGTCGGCTCCCACTTGCCGACGCTCCGCCGGAAACGGAGGACTCACTCGACAGCCCAGCGCGGCGGGAGTTCCGCATCTGCAACCACGCGGTCGCGATGCTGGCCACGCGCGGCCTCGCCACGGAACTCAAGGTGCTGGCCGAAGGGCAGTCGCCGCAAGCGCAGGCGCTCGTCCGCCACCACCTGCGCCAGGCCCGACAGGTCGCGGCCGACAGTGCCCAGGCATACCCCGGCCCGACCGGCCTGCTTGACCTGCTCGGCCGCTCGGACCCACGGCTGATCCGCAACTCCGGCGACCTGATCGGTGTTCTACTGGAGCACCTCGACGACCTGCAGCACGAACTCTCGCACAACAACGGCTTCCGCGACCTGTGGTCACCGGACGGCCAGAAGCTTGGCGCCGAGGACGACATCACAGACTGGTTGTGACGCCGCCTGACGGACCATCTCGGTCGGGACCGCGTCATCCTCGCCCGGGAGCCCCAGGTCGAACGCATCGCAGTCAAGGGCTCTGGCACGCGCATCGACCTGACCGCAGGCACCCCGACCAACACCGCGCCGATCGCAGTCGCCGAAGCGATCATCGAGGCGAAGCTGGTCAACAACGACGAAGTGCCCACCGCACTGCGGGATCAGCTCGTGCAGCGATACCTCGCGGCGACCAACCAACGGCACGGCATCTACCTCGTGTACTGGCTTCCGCCCGAGCAACGGACCTCCAGCTCGCGGAAGTACGCCGACAAGCAGGAGCTCCTCGATGACATGCGGCGCTGGGCAACGGAGGTGGCACCTCAGTTCGACGTGAGCATCTACGTGCTCGACGTCAGCTGGCCGAAGCGTCAGAGATAACGAGGCGCGGCGGACATAAGCTTGACCGCCTGGGGATCGGTCTAGCTGCTAGAGGTTCCCACCGTCCGCACCGGTACATCGAACCGCGTTGGAGGCGCGCGTGAGCTACGAAATGCCACCGAGACCGGAGTATGAGTTCTACGAGACGTTACAGCCTCCGGAAATATCGTGGCGCCGCGCCCAGCGCGCGCTTGCCGCAGCAACAAGCACACAGCAATTCCTGACGATTCCGGGATGGCGGGCGCACTTCAAGAAGCATGAGGGAGGATGGGAGGAGCCCGAGATTGAAGCGCGGCCCCTTATGGGGGAGCACCATAACGAGCGACGTGTACGGAGATTGCGTTCGACGCGCCCGCATGGAGTGGACGGAGAGGGTGCGCCCTGGTACGTCGGAGTGCTGTATCCAGCTCCGAGGGATCCCATCTACGGGTACGACGACCTTGTGGGCATTGTGACTTGGGTGGGTCATGTTGCCTGTCTACTACCCGGTGACGGGCAACTGATGCGCCCCATCGTTGAGCGGCTCGCGCAACGCTCTCGCCATTATCTCGTACCCGTGTTGGCCGACAACCCGGACGAGCTTTATGTCTTCCTACCCACCCGAAGAAGTATGCGGAAGCAGCGAAGCGAACTCGGTATACCGGAGCCGGAAGCCAGCCCTCGCGTCCTCGATGAATATCCAAACGGCGACCGCCTCATCGGTGTACCGATCCCACGCGCGGCAGACCTTTATGATGCCGGCACACCACCCGTCCATGGCTTGGCAGCTAAGCCGGCTCCCTCCGCTCGCATCGCCCACGTCGAACTCGGCAGTCAGTTGCGCGTGAAAAGGGTCGGCATCCGCTGGACGGTCAATGACGATCAAGGGCCACTCGGCTATCTCCGCTGGAGAGGAGGAAATCTGCCGGCCGAGGGCACTCTTCACGTCCGAAAAGTCGTCGTTGACAGGCGCGGCAGGGTGAAGGATATCCGCGGCTTTGTAGAGCCCGTCGACGGCGAACCAAGCCCGGCGCAAGGCTGATCATCGCGTGCACAAAAGATCGTTAGGTGAGCTCGAGGATCCCAGGCACTGGTGCAGAACTCGACCGTGTGTAACCCATGAACATGACGAGGCCGCTCGTGCGGAGTTAACACTCCGCCGGCTGTACGGTGCCGAAAATGCTGTCCGTGCTGGTCAGGCGGCGTTCTCGTATTCGTGGATGAGTCCGCCGAGTCGGTCGTGTCGGTGGGTGTGCAGGCGTGTCAGCGTTGCGGGATCGGTGATCGGTTCGGGGAGCGGGCGTAGTGGTCGGGCGTTGGAGATGCCGCGGTGGGGACGGTGCTGGTTGTGGTGGTATTCGTACTCGCGGAGTACGTGAGGCAGGTGGGCGTGGTTCCAGATCAGTGTCCGGTCGAGCAGTTCGTGGCGGCAGGCTTGGATCCAGCGTTCCATGATCGAGTTCATTCGTGGCATTCGGACGCCGCTGCGCACGACCGTGATCCCGGCGTCGGCGAGGATGGCGTCGAATAGGGCGTGTAGGGGCATACGACCCACACCAACCCGAAGGTCAGCGGCAATCATGAATATTGCTTGGTAGAATTTGCGTGCCCGAAGGGACTCGAACCCCTAACCTTCTGATCCGTAGGTCGGCCACGAGCCGCTCGCTTCGAGATCTGCCGAGTTGAGTGCACCTGATCATGCTGATACGGACGCACCACGTCAGCATTGCCGCTCAGTTAACCCGGTCTGCTAGCGTTCCAACGCGCCGTTATCAATAAGTCACGTCTTGCGATCAAGTTTCAAGGTGCTGTGCGGACACCCTCGTCATGGGAGCACGATGTCAGACAGGAAGCCGTTACCCCTGGAACAACGCGACCCCCTTCCCCTCGTTCCCGGTCAAAGAGCACCCGAGGACGCACCGCCTGCAGGAACCTGGACCGCGCCGCCTGAACTCGTCGGCAGCACGTCGCCCATCCGTGTGGCATTGAGCGTCTTGGCTGGGGGCGACCATAGGTGCGCGATGCACCTTGCGGTGAAGTCGAGGCCAGGGCTTAAGCCCGCCGCCTGGCCGCGTCGGGATAAGCCGCCGGTGCCGGTCCGGCTGTTCATGGACGCATTGGACGCTGTGGAGTTCGACCGCCGGCCGGTTGACGAGGCGCTGAACTCGGTGCTGGCGAAGCAGCCGCTTCACGAAGGTCTCGCAGCCTTCATCAAGCATGCCACACGCAGCTACCTGTCGGTTTGTGAGGCAGAACCATCGATGCTGCCGGTCGCCCGCTGGTGGGTGGTCCAGCATGTCGAACAAGGTGTACGCGAGCTATGGGCTTGGGGTCGGCGCTACCGCTCGGCCGATGGTGCGGTGCGTGAACTACGGCTGATTCGCCTCGCGAACATGCTAGAGCGACAGCGCAGCGAGGCTGAGGTGGCGGTCGCGGCCTATACGGCCGCATATGGCCGTCCCGCGCCGTGGCCGGATGAATGGGAAAAGAAGTTTCTTGTCCGGGCACGCGAAGAGGTGTCTCGCGTAGTGGTCGCCGACGTCGATCTCACCGAAGGCTTGAGAAGAGTCTTGTTCGACGGAGCCATCGAGGATGCCGCCGCTCTTTACGAGAAGGATGGACGACGCGCAGCGATTCAGGTCGTTCATGGTCAGACGCGCCGCCCCGGCGGCGATTGTCTCAAATGCCGCCTCGTCCTGGCCTGCGACGAGGTGACGCGAGCGCCGGGACTACTGGGACTGCGGTCGTACCGGCGAGCGAAGCTACGCCAGGTGTCGATCAGCGACCTACGCTATTACGACAATTGCCCTGCCCAACATCACCTGCAGACGTTGCATCTGCCGAAGATCAACGAGTACGCCACTCCGGCCCGGATCGGCCAGGCAGTCCATCGCTATTTGGAGACGTTGCACGCGGAAGCAAGCGGACCGTGCCAGCACGCGGACATGCCAGCTGATACCAGCTGGCCTGACCCGCAGTGGGAGCTCGACGCTGATGCAGCCGAGGTCGGCATGCGGATGCTCACGTATCACCCGTCCGTGTGTCCCCTCCAAGAGAACACCTCAGACCTCAGGATCGAAAAGACCTTCGTCTTTCATGACACCGCTGCCCAGGCGCTGGTGATCGCCAAACCCGACCTCGTCTACCGCGACGACGGCGCCTGGGTGTGGCGCGAAACCAAGACCACCCGGCGCCGCCAGCGTGGTGGCGAGGATGTCGTCACAGAGTTCCCGCAGGTCGCACTCGCGACGGCCATCCTCGGGCGAGGCCTGCTCGGCGGACCCGTCGACAGTTCCCGAGTGGAGCTGGAGATTCTCCGGCCGGGCGGAGCGGATCTCATCATGGTCGACCCGTCAGATCCGCAGGAGCTCGATAAGGCGTACGCAGTCCTGCGGAAAATGGCGCAGCCGTGGCGCGAGGACAACACCTTCGCCGCGGCGCCTGGGGATAACTGTCGTACCTGTCCGGTAAGTAGGTGGTGTCCCAGCGCGGCGGAAACGGACCCGCCGCCGTCCTTTCAGGAGACCGCTCGTGGTGCTGACCGTGAACAGCCCGCTTGATCTGTCCACTTTTACCGGGGTGACGCTGCTGCGCATGGTCGCGACCGCTCTGGTCGACCTGTCGCGTCACGACAGGGCCCCGGACCCGATCTACTCGGACAAGGTGCAGAAGGCCTACAACCACCTGGTCCTGCAGTGCCTGCTGCGCGAGATGGAGCCGCCGGCCAGCGTCGCAGACATGGCGCAGTGGGCGGCGACCAGGCCGATCGGACAATGGCCGTTTGACCTGCCGGCGGAAGCCGAGAACCTGGACGAGTTCCTGGTCGACGCACAGACCGGGGTTCCCACCCAGCGATGCTACGAGTGGGAGGTCTCAGCTCCCGATGCCGCAGCCGAGCTCTTCGAAAACGAGATCATCCGTACGGTCTTCGCACAGTGCGAGGCGGCACGATCGCCGCAGTCCTACACCGCGTTCCGGTACCTTTTGGTCGACAAGCCGGTCCTGACCGGTATCGACAAGGCGACGCTGATCGGTGAGCATCCCGAGCTGGGCACCGTTTTGGAAACGGTGAACCGGTGCTACGAGCCGGCCCCGGCCGCCTACCGAGGCACCGACGGACGCTTCGCTACGTGCGCACGCTGCCACTGCCTACTCAAACCCGATGGGCGGTCCTGGCGGTGCGAGCTGGACCGCTGCCGCCGGGAAGCTCACGCCACCCCGAAAGAGTTCATCGACGATCGCTCGACCGGCGGGCTGTACTTACTGCGAGCGCCGCTGCGCATGTTCATCACTGGCCCAGGGCTGGCCGAGGTCGAGCTCGAACAGAAGCTCATCGGCAAGGGCCTCGTCCCCGAGATGTGGCCGGGCTGCGACGCCTACGACCTGAGGATCACGCTACCGAACCGGCAGGTTTGGGCCGTCGACGTGAAAGACCGCGCTAACCCGGCCCTGCTCGGGCACAGCACCACCCGGTTCCGGCCGGAGCCGCCGTACAACCGGGCCTTCCTGGTGGTGCCGCAGTACCGGTTCGACGACCGCGAGGACTACAAGATCGTCTTCGAGCACTTCTGCCCGCCGGAGGTCAAGGAGCAAGTGACCCTGCTCAGCGACAAGGCGTTTCTCCGCATGCTGACAACCACCTTGACCCGGCTGCGTAAGAACGGCACTGCGGGAGGCGACGATGCGTGATCGCAGTGGCTGGCACGGCGACCTTGCCGGCGACTTCCGTGGCGCGTGGAAGGCACCTGCCGGGTTCGGCATCGGTGACCTGCTCGACGTCGAGCTGGCGATCTACCTCGGCACGCGGGTCATGCCGACCCGGCCGGTGCGCGACGTCTGGACGCTGCTCAGCGGCTACCCATATGAGGAAGCGTTCGGTGACGTACGCACCAGCGAAGCGCGGCTGATGATCCGGCGGGCCCGGCATTTCCTGTGGGACCGCAGCCGCCGCTACACCTGGCACAACTCGCTGCACATGTATCTCGACGTCGATATCACGCTGCGCGGCTACACATTCGCGACCATCGACGATCTGCCCAAAGCGCTCGAGCCCACGCGCGCGTACGACCGCAGGGAGGTCTACGAACGGTTGTTGACCCAGCCGCCTCCTCTGGAGCAGCGTGAGCTGTCCATCGCCGGTGCCGGAGACCAGCTGTTCTACGTCCGCGACCAGCGCCACTCCGTGAACATCCCCGTCGAGCTGATCGGCCTCAAGCCCTGGATCGGGCATGACATCGGGGCGGTGCCGGCAGGAAAAGGCGAACCGATCATCGTCACCATGACCGAACTGGAAGCCGCAGCTGATGCTATGGACGCCC
The DNA here is from genome assembly GCF_042679305.1 of Micromonospora sonneratiae. Lineage (NCBI taxonomy): Bacteria > Bacillati > Actinomycetota > Actinomycetes > Micromonosporales > Micromonosporaceae > Micromonospora > Micromonospora sonneratiae. The sequence goes on from NZ_JBHTMP010000011.1 coordinate 107,573, forward strand.
TGGAGGTCGCCGCCAACGCTGCGGATCTAGCGGAGAACCGCATGCCGGGCAAGTCCAACGATTGGAAGAAGCGTCTACGGCGGGTCGAGTTACTACTGCGCGACGAAGCCGCAGGGGCGTTCCAGACCCATCCCCGGCTACGCATTGACAGGCTAATGAACCTGGTCGGCATGGTCGGTGCCGGCAAGTCCACGATTCGCGACATTCTTGCCTTCCAACTCGCCACTCGCGAGCACCCGGCCGACCGACGCCGGACCACGATCGTCGTCGGTGACGTCGCCGAAGTGCTGACCATCACCGAGCAGTTCCGCCGCCTCGGTGTGCACGCCGCGCCGATCCTGGGAAAGTCCACCCTCGAACGCAACATTCAGCGGTTGCACCGGCGCAGCGAGTCTGTCACACGCACCATGCTGGATCATGACAACCCTGGCTTCGCGCACCTGTCGAGCGCCTGCCCGCTCGACGCCTTACGGGGGTTCGAGGCACGCCGGGCGCTGGCAATCACCGCCGCGCCATGCACCGGCTTGTACAACGCTGACGATGTCGAGAAGGCCGAGACCGAGCACGACGATCCCGACCCCGCCAGCACGGGTTTTCGGCGCCGCCGTAAGCCAGCCAGGCCGAAACGTCACGGATGCCCGTTGTGGACAGCGTGCCCGCGGCACAGTGCAGCCCGCGACCTGGTCGACGCGCAGATCTGGGTCGCCACGCCGGCATCGCTGGTGCACAGCCGTGTGCCCGACCATCTCAACGACGAGAACATGCGCTACCTGGAGCTGGCCTGCCGCCGCAGCGATCTCATCATCGTCGACGAGGCCGACCGGGTACAGATGCAGCTCGACACCGCGTTCGCGCCGGCGGCGACGCTGGTGGCCCGTGGTGCGGAGTCGTGGCTCGACGAGGTCGGCAAGCACAAGCTCACCGAGTTGGCCGCGCAGGGTCGGCTGCAGTTGTCGAGTGACGAGACCGATGATTGGAACAACGCGCTGAACACGGTCATCACGGCTACCGACCGGATCTACTCCATGCTGATCAACGACGAACCACTGCGGCGATGGATCACGCAGGACTACTTCAGCGCGATGACCTTGCACCAGTGGCTGATTAATGAGTGGTTTCCCGAGCTGCGCAACCGCGACGATGACGAGAATGCTGTAGCCCCCGACGAGGACAAGCTTGCTTCCCAGCGGGCCGAGCTCCAGCGGGTCGACACCGTTCTCGGCAGTTTCCGTGACTCGCCGCTGACCCCGTTGCGCGGGCGTGGTCCCGAGGATACGACCACGGACCTGGTCAACGCGCTCGTGGCGATGGCGACCGAGTTGCTGCACGCGCCCCGCGGGGTATTCGTTCGCGAGTTCAGCCGTGAGCGGCTCAAAAAATTGCTGCGCCAGCTGGTCCCGAACAACGCCTCCGTCGCCGGTGACCTTGACGCCAACCTGCACCGCTTCGAATTCACCCTCGTCCTGGCGGTCCTGCACGATCGTCTTGACCGCATGACCATTCTGTGGCCTCGCGTCGAAGCTGCCCTCAACCTGGACTCGACCTCCAACGTGCTGTCACGCCGGCCGCCTAAGGACTACATGCCGGTGGTCCCCGAATCCCCCATGGGTAACGTGTTGGGCTTTCAGTTCCAGGCCGGCGACCGCAACGAGGACGGTGACCAAAGCGGTGAGCTGCGGTTCTTTCGCTGCAACGGCGTCGGCCGCGAGCTGCTGCTGGAGCTCACCAACATCCCTGCCGTGGACAACCGCCCCGGCCCGCACGTGCTGCTGATGTCGGCCACCAGCTGGGCCGGCACCTCCAGCCGCTACCACCTGCACGCCCAGGTCGACGCCGTGCTGCGGCCCCACGAACACGAGGTCGCCGCCATCAAGAAGAGCACCTTCCGCAAGCTCTTCCTCTACCCACCCGGCGTCACCACCGCCCTGAGACTATCCGGCACCGACCCCCGGAAGCGTCCCGCCCAGCTCGAGCAGATGCTGCACCAACTGGCCGTTCCTGACCGCAGCCTGACCGGCGCAACCTCGCTGCTGCAGCAGGAACTGGACGACATCGACGACCCACAACGCCGCAGAATCCTGCTGCTGGTCGGCAGCTACGCCGAGGCACACCGTGCCGGGCACTACCTCAACAACCTGCCGGAATGGACCGGCAACGTCACGGTCCTGGTATCCGACGACACCGACCTTGACCACTCCTGGAGCAACCTGCCCGCCGACACCCGCCAGCTGCACCTTCGCCGCGGCGAGCTGACCAAGTTTCCCGACATCGGCGGGCAGCTGCTGATCGCGCCGCTGCTGTCAGTCGAGCGCGGGCACAACATCGTGGTTCCCGGCGGTAAAGCCGCCATCGGCAGCGTGTACTTCCTCGCCCGCCCGCATCACCGCCCCGACGACATCACCCTGGCCACCCAGGCGATCAACGACTGGGCGGTCCGCCAAGTCCGAGGCCCAGGCCGCCGCTTCACCCAGACCGCTCTGGCCGCCGGCAGCCCGGACGACGCCGGACTGCGCTTCCGGGCCGAAGCCGCCCGCAAATGGCACCGCTTCCTCACCCGCCGCCTGTCCTGGACCAGCCTGCCTCCCGACGAAAAGTCGGCCTTCACCTGGGACCAACTTGTGGTCATCTGGCAGGTCATCGGACGACTCGTGCGCGGCGGCGTCGCCGCCCGCGTCTACTTCGTCGACGGAGCCTTCTCACCCCGCGAGGCCGGCTTCACCGGAGACGACACCCCAGCGACCAGCCTGCTCGCCAGCATGCTGCACGAACTCGCTCCCTACTTCGACTCCGAGTCGGCACAAACGGCGATCGACCGATCGCTGGTTCAAGCCCTCTACGACCCGCTCTACCGCGCCCTGCGCGACATGAACTGATCTTTCCCCGCACGGACCGGTCCAGAAAGGCCCTCGATGCGCTACGACCACACCCAGACCGCAGCCTTCGTAGCAAGCCGCAAACTCGAAATTCGGCTGCACACACTTACCTTCCCCGCCTCCTGGCGCCGCCCCATCCTCGACCTGCGCACCGCCGGTTGGCGCGAGGAATCACGCGCACGCGCCCAGCAGGTGCCGATCGGGCGCCTCAACGCACTGATGCGCACCGTCGCCCCCGATCTGGTCTCCACCGCTACCTGGGCAACCCTCGATCAAGGCAACCCCTGGCTGTTCGCAGCAAAGCCGTTCCCGCCGGCGATCATGCGGACCTTTATCAATGCCTGGCTTTATGACCTTCCCACCACCGACGACGGCAAAGCGCTCGTGATGCCGACAATCAGGAAGCTCGACTCGGGCTCCCTGCAATGGACGCAGAAGACCGTCGACCTTCTCGCCCACGAACTCTCCGATGGCAACACCGCCGTCCCGCAGCCTCACCTGTTCAGCCTGCTGCCGGACTACGCCGCAGCTAAAATCGCCGGCGAGTCCTACCAGCACGGCAGCAAATTCGTACGATTCCGGCAGGTCGCGGCCAACCCCGCCAACGGCTACGCCGAACTCGTCTCCTGGCCGCCGCTGGAACACCACACCGGCAAAGGCAGCAACACCCGGACCTGGTACTACAGCGCCACGATCAAAATCGCGCTGCGTACAAAGGCGTTCGACCCCACCCTGCGGCTGCACGTCGACACCGGCATCCGGCGTTGGACCAGCGGCGAGCTACACACCAAGGGCCGCTGGGGAGCCTCCACCCTCCTGCAGTCGACCAGCCCGTTCGTCACCGATGCACCGGCATCGCAGAAGTTCGCGGTCGCCCACCTGATCTGGGACCGAGACACCCGGGAGATGGGCTGGCGCAACGGCGGCACCGAACAGATCCTCAACCGGATCGGCGCCTTGGAAAATCTCCCGGCAGCCGAGCAACTCGCCGGCAAGTCGGACGCCTGGATCTTCGGCCGGGATGGCGTCACTGCGGCCGTCACCTACCACACCACCATGCGCGGCCCCGACCATCAGGTCGGCACCGGTATTATGCCAGCCGAACGCAGCCGCCTCATCCACTGGATCGGCCAGTGTCTGCAGCCCGACTTCGACCTCGACCAGCCCCTGGCCCGCGTGCTCATCGGCGGCAAGGCGAGCCGAAGCCTCAGCAAGCTCGAAAGCATCCCCAAGGACAAGAAGGACCAGACCGACGCCGAGCGTATCCAGCTCGTCGAAAGGCAGGAAGCCGCCCACGCCGCAAACGCTGAAATCTCGAAGGCGAACGCGCTCATCCGACGCCAGCAACTGGCCGCCGCAGTGGACGGCCGGCTCTCCGTCGCCTTGCTCTACCAGGGAGACGGCAAGGGAATGCGCGACCGCCTGCTCGCTACCGTCGAACGACTACTCGATCTGCCCCATCAGCAACCCGCCAGCAACGACACCTGGACATGGAAGGTTGGAGACCTCACCCTCACGATCTACGCCCGTCCCCTCGGCAGGCTCGGCGCAGCGCTCGGCGAGGGCTCCGTTCCCCGGCGTGGCCGGAAGCACGACGAAGCCGTCGCCGCACACCGAAAGCTGGTCGCTTCCGCCATGACAGATCTGGCCGAAGAAGTCGGTGACACCCTGCAACTCGCCCTCATCGAGCTCGACGGCGCGAAAGCCTTCACCGCACGAACCACCGACCCGAAGTTTGCGATCCGCATGGGCTGCGCCGACGCCGGCATGGTCAACCAGTTCATCCGCCCCGACGAGTTTCCCGGCAAGGACCTCGACAAGGAAGAGGCCAGCAACCAGCACCGGGCCGAAGCCGCCTGGGACGACTGCCTACGTCAGCTCGGCATCCGTTTCGTCCCGCAACATCGCCTCAAGAGCGCCATCCCCGACGACCTCGAGCAGCTCGCATTCTGGGTCGTCAAAAGACGCAACGACGACACCAACACTCACCAGATCTTCATCCCGATAGCCATCCTGATCCGGCCCGGCCAAAAGCACATCATGGGCAAAGCCGAAGGCATGGCCGACTGGGTGCCCTACCCGACCCTGCTCAAGACCCTGGCCGGCACGAACTACCACGCCAGCCCCGCCAAGGAAGACGAACAGAAGGAGCGGCTCGCTGCCTTCATCCGAAGCACCCTAACCCGGTTCCGGAACACGCAGACCCTTATCGTGACTGAAGCCCACAACATCCGGTATCGGCTCACCGCGGTACAGAACGCCCATATGCTGCCCGAACACCTCCAGCTCGGCGAATTGCGACCCCAGAAAATCAGCCTCTTCGGCAAGAAGATGAGGCTGGTACGGATCTGCGGCAACGATCGCCTCGAAACCCCCGAGTCATGGGCCTTCGAGGGCGACAACGTCGGCATCTCCGACGGGCTGTGGCGACACGACGACGGAACCGGAAACACCAAGCAGACGCGCGTCTACTACAGCACGGTCGACAAGCCGGCTACCCACAGCTCCACCGTCATCGACTTAGCCAAACTTACACCTCATTACAAGGAGAACCCGGCAAAGGGCGATGCTCCAGATCCCTCAGAGGACCGTTCTCCCGACGACGGAAAGCTAGAAGGCGCGAGGAACTATCTCGACCCTTCTAAAAACGCCTGGAACGCCGAACTACTCGAGTTCGCCGTCGCCGCTCACCCCGAGGGTGAAGACCCTGCAAACTGGGCCGGGTTTCTGCACCAGCAACGCCACTGCTTTGACGACTACCGGGCAGCCCTCAGCAGACCCCTGATCATGCACGTCGCACGACTCACCAACCAATACGCGCTACCCGCCGACGACACCCTCGAAGACGACAGCGACAACATCGATAATCAACCCGAACCCGAAGGCGATATTCAACTAGCGTTCGACTTTGAGTTCTGAAGCCCTCAGAAACAAAAGGACACACGGCTGGGCACTCACTCCGCACGAGGTGCCCAGCCTGGCCAAGGCACCGCGCGCCCCGGAACTATCGCTAGTACACCATCGAGTGACGCGCTGTTTTGACTACCCCACGTACGAATCAGTAACGCTTCCCGGTTCGAGATCACTCGGTATTGCAGGCCGACCATCGGGCATCTACCTACACTGCCCTGGGCTCTGTGGGGCTGTCTCGGGGCTGTCTCACATTCGGTGGTGACGGAGGGTGGTGGTTAGCCGAGCAGGATGCGGTGTCGTAGGAGGGGAAAGCCGGCGCGTCCGTACATCTGCCGCTTGGTGTGTCCTGAACGTGGAGGAGGTCGGTAGGTCGAGTTTCCGAAGCGATGCTGCACGGAAGATGAAGGATGTTGGCCCTTCGGAGTCGCCCGGCGGTGGGAGGCTCCAAACCGCCTCATGCTGCGTTGGCTGAAGACCGTCGTGGTGAGCGATGAGGAAAAGGCGCCGTGAGGTGTCAGGTAGGGACCAGGAAGACGAACGCGAGTGAATCGTTGCTGACGTGTCGAAACAGATACAGACGACATCGAAACCGGGGTGTCAAACGGATCCCGGGACAAGCCTGGCGGGTGTTCCGCTTTCTGGCCAGGTGGTGTCCGGCATGTAGACGACGTGAGCCTGGTCTGCGGCTTCCGTGTGGAACAGGAGAAGGCGTGCCCGGATACGCCCTGCTCGTGCGAGCAGGGGAGAGGGAGTGTCCCAAGCGGCGACACCGTGAGGGATTGAGTACCGTCGCCGGGCACGCTGGCGGACCGGTTCGTAGTAGCAATGAAGGTCCTGTAACGGGGCTGGAGCGAAGGGGCCGGGTTGTCCGTGGCTGGTCTGTCCGATCAACCGGATGTTGTCCGGGAGGAGTCGCGTGGGCGAGCTGAAAGCAGCAGACAAGCCGTTTCAGATTTCGAAGCGGGCAGTCTGGGAGGCGTGGGAGAAAGTCAAGGCGAACAAGGGTGCGCCCGGAGTGGACGGGCAGACGATCGCGCAGTTCGAAACGGATCTGAAGAATAACCTGTACAAGATCTGGAATCGGATGTCCTCGGGGTCGTACTTCCCGCCGCCGGTGCGTGCGGTGGAGATCGAGAAGGCTCATGGTGGCGGTACGAGGATCCTTGGTGTGCCGGCCGTGGCCGATCGGATCGCGCAGACGGTCGTGGCCATGGAACTGGAACGGAAGGTCGAACCGGTCTTCCATCCGGATTCCTATGGCTACCGGCCGGGGCGCTCCGCGCTCGACGCAGTAGCTGCCTGCCGCTCACGGTGCTGGAAGACGGACTGGGTGATCGATCTGGACATCCGGAAGTTCTTCGACAGCGTGCCGTGGGACCTGGTGGTCAAAGCGGTCGAGGCGAACACCGACCTGCCGTGGGTGGTTCTGTATGTCCGGCGGTGGCTGCAAGCGCCGCTGATGCTGCCCGACGGTTCGTTGCAGGCCAGGGACCGGGGAACCCCGCAGGGCTCTGCGGTCTCGCCCGTGCTCGCGAATCTGTTCCTGCACTACGCGTTCGACCAGTGGATGGCGCGGGAGTTCCCCGATGTCGCCTTCGAACGGTATGTGGATGACGCGGTAGTGCACTGCGTCAGCCAGGCTCAGGCACACCAGGTGCTGGCGGCACTGCAGGAGCGGATGGGTGAGGTCGGCCTGGAGCTGCATCCGGATAAGACCAGGATCGTGTACTGCAAGGACAGCAACCGGCGTGGCAGCTACGAGCACACCGGGTTCACGTTCCTGGGGTACACGTTCCGGGGCCGGGAAGTACGCCCCAGGACCGGCAAACGGTTCACCGGGTTCAACCCGGCGATCAGCAGCGACGCCTTGAAGAAGATCAGCCGTCAGGTGCGGTCATGGCGGCTGCATCGGCACACTCAGATCTCTGAAGCGGACCTTGCAGCCTGGGTCAATCCCCGGGTGCGAGGCTGGATGCAGTACTACGGTGCCTTCTACCGCTCAGCGTTGTATCCCCTCCTGACGCGTATCAACGCCTATCTGATGCGCTGGCTCCGCAAGAAGCACAAACGGTTGCGAGGACGCAAGCGAGCGCAGGAAGCCTGGACCCGAGCCGTCACCACGAGGCCCCGGTTCTTCGCCCACTGGGCCTGGGTCAACACCGTTCCCGCAGTCTGGTGACCAGGGCAACAAGAGCCGTATAACGAGAGATCGTTACGTACGGTTCTGTGAGAGCCGGGGGCTGAGACGCCCCCGGCTACTCGACATCAGTTTGGTTTTGGTGTTGACTCCTTCCGTGCCGCCGTTGTGGTAGGTGTGGGTCACGGCGGCGTTGACGGCGTCGCGGTCCAGGCCGAGGCCGCAGGTGAACGTGTGCAGGTGGGGCAGGTCAGCGGCCTTTACGTCATCGATCCAGGCGGTCAGGAGTTCAGCGTTGCCGTCGGCGGGGGTGAGCAGGGGGCGAAGGAACGCACGAAGCCGGCCAGGGCGGTCATTTCCGGGCAGGCGGCGGTGAGGGCGTCGAGGAGTTCCCGCTGGTGGTCTTTGAGCTGGTCAGGCCTGGTCAGGAGGTAGCGGGCGAGGCGGCTGGCTGGTCGGCTTCGACACGGCCCTGGGTGATGTAGCGGTAGAGCAGGTTCATGCTGCCGGTGTAGCCCAGTTGTTTGATCTCGGCGAGCAGACGGGACACGGGGACCGCTGGGTCCTGCTCACGGCGTCGGCGGAGGTGGTCGCGGTAGGAATCGACGAGGGTGGGGCGGTACTGCGGTGCGCGGACCAGACGCTCGGGTTCACGGATACGCGCGTAGCGTTTGACGGTGTTCAGCCCGAGGTTGAGGCGGCGTGTGCACTCCAGCAGTCCGACACCCTTGTCGAGCAGGTCATGGACCTGCTGCCAACGCTCTTTTGTGGTGGCGGCTCTCTTACCGGCTTAATACTGCAACGGCACTTATGGGTGTTGTCGTCGCCGGTAATGGGATTGTTGGGCTTGCCATTGCCGGCGGCTTAGCCGTGACCAGGCGATGATGTGGTCGTTGCTTGGGTGGCGGGCCTGAAGCAGTTTGATGATCAGCTTGCGGGCTTCGGGAACGGTGATGGGGATGAGCTGCTCACCACCGGAGGATTTGCCCCCTTTTGCTCAAGCGCGCGGATGGCCACCAGCCAGGCCAGGGCCAGCATCGACAAGGTGATGTGGGCGTACCAGCCTCGCCAGTTGCGCACCTGGTAGTCATCCAGCCCGGTCTCCTGCTTGGCCTGTTTGAAACACTCCTCGACCGGCCACCGGCGACCGGCGACCCAGACCAGGGTGGCCAGAGTGGTCCGCCTGGGCGCGTAGCAGATGTAGTAGGCGATCTCGGTCGGGTCGCTGAGGCTGCGTCGGGCGAGGAGCCAGTGTCCACGTCCGGGTGCCCACCACGGTCGGATCGGGACCCTCGCCCAGTCGTAGACGCGGGGGCCGTGTGCGCCGTCACCGCAGGACAGGCGTCGCCAGGCCCTGGCCAGCAGGCGGGCGATGATGGCGTCGACCCGGCCGTGGCCGATCCCTCGGGCTGACACGTCGTCGTTGCAGCGGGTGGCCACCACATGGAACACATCCCGCTCTTCCAGCCACACCCGTAGGTACTTGGCCTGCCCGAACGCCTCGTCGGCGGTGAACCAGGCGAACGGCACTCCCGCGTCGATCGCGCGTTGCAGCATGTCGATCGCGACACGTGGTTTGGTTTGCAACTCGACCTCGTCGGGCACACCGGCGGCACGGCACCGGTCCCGGTCGGTGGTCCACGACTCCGGCAGGTACAGGTGCCGGTCGATCAGAGCGTGCCCGGTCGGAGCCACATAGGCCAGGAACGTACCGACCTGGCAGTTGTCCTTCTTGCCGCTGGTACCGGTGTACTGCCGCTGCACCCCGGCGGACCTGTCGCCCTTCTTGATGAACCCGGTGTCGTCGGCGACCAGCACCGCACCGGTATGCCCCAACCGCTCGACCACGTAGTCGCGGATGTCGTCACGCACACCGTCGACGTCCCAGTCCGCACGGCGCAACAGGCGTTGCATCCCATCCGGGCTGATCTCCCCGGCATGTTCGGCCAGGGTCCAACCATTCTTGCGTTCCAGGCCGACGACAAGCCCATCAACGTACCGGCGAGCCCGTTGACGCGGCTCTGACCTGCCGAAACGTGGACCCACCTGATTCAACAGCTCATCAAGCTCAACCTGCCACGACACGACATCAACGTAGATCACACCCATCCAACGCCCGAACAACCAGAACGTCACCCTCGAAGTGCCGTTGCAGTACTAGACCGGGGATGCACACGGCACCCCGGATGAGGTGAGCGTTGCAACTTCAGCCCTGATGCCAGGGCTCTTTCTGAGACCCGAAGACGTAGGACCCACGAAGCGCCAACTTCTGGAGGAACCGGTGGCGGGCCTCAATGCCCTTATCCATAAGGTGTGGAGCCCGGAGTTTCGCCCCTTGGCCGACGAAGCATTGCGGTGCTACATCGCTGGCGTGGCGAAGACGATGTCAGCGGCCCAGCGACGGTAGCCGAAGGCTGTCGTAAAGATCGAGAACGTGTTCTGCCATGGTCAGCGTTAGGGACAGCATGCTGGCCAGCATGGCAGGCGGTGGCGCAATCTTCAACCGCACGATCCCGGCGGTGGAGCCAGGTAGTTCCTCAAAGTCCATCAAGGTGTATGCCCATTCGTCGCCGTGCGCGCACGCGCTGCAACTCTTCCATAGGTTTTCGGCCATGTCCGCGGTCTTGTCGTCGAAGCCGAGCGACCGCACGATCTGGTTCCACGGGTCCTTCTTCTTCACTTTGACCATCGACAAGTTGTTTCGGCCGGCAACCGCCCGCACCTGGTCCAAGCGCCCGCCAATACCGTCACTGCGTGTGAGTTCGGGGAAGTGCGGCTCCAGCAAGGCGTCGGCCTTCTGGAAATCCATCGCGTCCCTATACTGCGTCTGCAACGCCCTCAATACACGCTCGGTCGCGTCCTTGCCGGATATGAGCCACATGGCGGAGCCGAGGTTCTCCACCGCCGCACGCAGCAGGGTGAACGCCGCGTACGTCGGCAGCATGTCTGCCTTGACGATCAGCGCCCGGATCGCCGTCAGATGGTCGATGGCGAAGTCGAGATGCCGGGCAGCATAATGGCTGACCGTGAAGGGTGCGGCCGCAGCATCGGCGACTGCCAGAATCGACCCTGCGTGCACCGCGAGGGAACCGGCATCGGGATGCCGGAGCCGTTCTAGCTCGTCGATACGGTCGAACAGGCGACTCGGGAATCCGGCTTCGTTCACCCGCGCACCCTAAGCGGCAGCGGCCGCGTCCAGCCACCGGGTTAACCGGGCGATTCGCTCGGCGCGCAGGGCGCCGCTCGGCCTGGTGGCGTTCGAGGACGGCTGCCCGAGCCCGGGCGCGCGAGGTCTCGGACGGGTGGCAGGGCCTGACGCTCCTCGACGGCGCACGCGGCTGGCCGATCGACATGCTCGTGCTTACCCGTCTGCGCCCGCAAACCGCCGCTCGCCCCGACCGACCCGCAACAGCGGACCGAGGTGGCGGCGGCCATCTTAATTCTGAAAGCGGGAAATCGAGTCCATTCCGGCGTCGCCGTGCCGGTTAGAGGCTGAAGGCGCCGCCCTCGATGAGGATGAGCAGGCCGATCCCGATCAGGACGACGGGGAGCAGGATGTGTCTCCAACGGCTGAGTGCCTTCGCGATCAGGGGGCGGGTGGCGAAGAAGCGGCCGGCCGCGATCCAGACGGCGAGGAGGATGAGGAAGACGATGACGTAGATGCTCATGCCGTCAACGCCTGCGGCGGCGAAGACGAGGACGTAGACGCCCACCGCAAGCTGGTGCTGCCGGGCATCGCGTAACAACGCGTGACCGCCGGGACCGCTGGCGCAACACGTGGAACTGCGCGCTCATGCCTAGGAGAGTGCGTTGCCCCTGCGGCGGAGGTCGCCTTCCACGTGGGCAGGCCGCCCCGCGCAGCCAGCCATACCCGCCCGAGCACGGTGCGCCCCGATCTACCTGTCAGGTCGGGCAGCCCGGAACAATCCGGTAGCGCCATGGCCGGCGTTTGCGCGATGCTCTGCTCGATGGGAGCCCTGGACGCGCACGCCGCACGAGTTGCTGAAGGACGCGTGGTCGAGTTCCGCCCGAGCGGTTCCTCCATGGTCCCGCTGATCCGGAGCCGTCAACTGGTAACCGTTGCTCCGGTCGACCCGACCAAGGTCGAAGTCGGAGACATCGTCCTGGTACGGGTCGCGGGAACGACCTACCTACACCTAGTTTCCTCCGTCAGCACCGATACCGGCCGGGTGCAGATCAGCAACAACCAGGGCCGCGTCAACGGCTGGACGAGCTACGCCCGGGTCTACGGGATCTGTACCTCAGTCGATGGGGTGCCGCGACCTCGATCCGCAGACAAGGTGCGACGACCACAAGCGACTCCAGGAGCCGCTGAGCGCACCATGGCTGAATCTCAAGCAACCATCCGGTTTGCCGCACGATGTGACGTAGCGTCAGATTGACGGCCCGGCCGGTGTCCACTGCTGGGTCCTTGCCGGATGTCGCGCACTCCGGCAGCCCGATCAGCTGAGCTGCTCCTCTGACTCGTTGTATCCATAAGCTGAGAGCACAGCCCGGAGCTGTTCATCCCAGACGGCCTCGTTAGCGTCGCTCCATCGATGCTGCTGAGGACACTGCCAGTGCGGTGTCGAATCGGGAAGAAAGCAACCGCCGAGCGCCAGACTTCCATTCATGGCGGCGTCGACCGCTTCCGGAACAGGCAGACCGAACAGCAGGGGCACACCTGCTCCACCGCATTCAGGGCAGTCCGGGATCACCCGCGCACTGTACTCGGCGCGCATCCTCTTCTGCCGCAAAGCGCTCGTCACCCAACGTGACACCAACGCCGGTCGCCGCCGTCCGGACGTGCCAATGAGCGGATCCGCCTCGACACCAGCTTGTGCCGGTCCGCGGGGTGGTCGGCCTTGGTCGGGATCGTCGCTTCGTCCGCGGACGTCCTCGTCACCCGTGTCGGGCCGTGCAGGCCCGGCACACCTCGGTCTTTCCCAACCGCGCCAGCGCCCACAGGTCATGCGACGGCAACACCTGTTCCGCACCGCCTGGCAGGCACTCCGGCACTGCCCCTCCGGCCCTGACCGCGTGCGCCACCATCCGATGTCCGTCCGGCACGATGATCGCGACGTTGCTGTAGTCATCCGCTGCCGGCCCGCCGTCCACCGTGGTGGAGCGAATGGGATTGATGACCTCGTACCAGATCTCGAGGTCAGGCTGGTCAATCGCCCGCGCGGCCATTCCAGGGTCGACCTTGGAGGCGTTCAGCAATAGCAGAGGGTCACGGGCGCGCTCGACATCAACCTCGGGCCGGTATAGCTCAACCACCAACCAGGCGAACCCGCGTGCCGCCTCCCACGCGGCGTCGGCCTCCGCTCCGTGTGGGCAACGCAGCACCGGCACCTGCCCTGACTCCGGCGCTACGCGATCGACCAGTACGTACCGCGGATCAAGCTCCCGCAACGCCTCCGCGACGGCGTCAACCCCGTACCCGTAGAGCACCACACCCCGTTGCTCCTCACTCACCCCACCATTCTCAACCCCAGCCTGCCCGAAGCGGCGGCACATGCGATACCAACCCGTACTCGGCGGCATGATCGAATGACGGATCCGGTTGCCATGACAGCCAAATCCACCATTCGAACTCCCGCACGCCCGCTCCGCCATAAACACCCACCGAAACGACGGGCTAGATCAGATGCGCGGTCATGCCGCGAGTCGCGCGTCATGCGCCATGCGTGGTCCTCACGCCTCGTGCGTCCGCGCGCCTGAGAGGATCACGGCGATAAGCGCTCTCACCCTTACCGAGCACCAGTCGCCATGGGTTGTCGTCACACGCGCGGACGACCCGTGGGTGAGCGCTGAAGTGGTCAAGCTGCAGAAGCAGGGTGGAAGCGTGGTACGGCTGGATGGCCGGCAGCTACGAGAGCCGGCATCGCTGTTCGCCACCTTCGCTCGTGAGCTGTCGTTCCCCGGCTACTTCGGCCACAACTGGGACGCACTCGTGGATTGCTTACGCGACTGGCACGGCCACGGTGCCGACACGAGGAACCTAGCAGTGCTGATTGATAGGGCCGACGAGCTGGCTGGGGCGGATTTCCTGGGTCTCTTCATCTCAGTGCTTTGCCAAGCGGCGTGGCACGCAAACCTTCAACTCGACGCTGACGGCTGCCCTCACGAGCCTTGGTCGCCGTTCGTTCTACACTTCGTCTTTCTCCTCGCGGAAACGACACCCGTTGCCTTCGCTGAGCCGGCAGCAACTGGTATGGATGTCGGCGTAGCTCTTACCGACGGGCGCTTAACCGCGACTCTCACCGGCACCGACTGGCCGGGCGCTGACTTGGTCCCGCCATTCCGCGCGACATCGCCCCAGCCGTGATCACCTGCACGCAACTGCCGCCGACGGGGCGCACGCTAGCTCCACGAGGCGTGGTTTTCCCGAACACTCGGTCGCGCAGACAAGGGTGCGCGATGACAGGTAGGCGACCTGTGTCAACGAGCGGTTCGCCAACCAGACGTGCGACGGCTGCTAACCGCGGGTGCTGGTGGGAACAGTTGACGCAGCGTCGGGCCGATGGCCCTGGCCAGTGTGTCATCGTCGCCAAAGTGCATGGCCAGGTTGACCACTCCCATTGCCACGTGTCCGGTGCGGGTGTCGGCGGTCGCGGTCGCGACATCGGGCAGCGCGAGTTCGGCCAGTAGCTGCCGTACCAGGACACCTTCGCCCCAGAGGGCCTCGGCGGGGATGGGGAGCCGGCCAAGCCAAGAGAGCAGGATCGCCGCTCTGTCGATGGGTGAGGGTGTGACGGCGGTGAGCCGTCGACGGACGTCGTCGACTTGCTCATCGGACAGCTCGCCGGATTGCTGACCGGTGACGGCGACCAACACAGGATGCAGCACATCGGGAACGCCACGCTCGGTCAAGTACCGCTTGCCCGCTTCCCCGGCGGGCCGGAACTGCGGGCGTCCCTCGTGCAGGTTCAGCAGGTCGGCCAACGGTGCCAGGAATGAGGTCAGCTGATTCGGTACACCGTGCCCGGCCAGGAACAGGTGGAGCGCCGCAGGATCCGCCACGACGAGGTCGTTACGGAACCGCGACCGCTCCCAACTGACCGAGCCGTGGCCGTGAAGACCAGCGCTGGCGAGCACCTCGCCAGCTGTACTGCGGAGTACAATCGTCGGCCCACCGGGACAACGACAAATGTCACCGGTGAAGCGACCTGTTGTGGTCAACACACGTGCCGCGTCGACCGACGCAGCGCCCGGCAGCTCAGCGAGAACCGCACGGCTGGGAAGAGGACCGCCGTCCTCACCACCTTCGACGATCTGCACGGCGCGTGTCCGGGACCAGACATCGTCAAGCCACTCGATCATCCGTACCCTCCCCGCCGGACCAACGATTACTGTAGGCGTGCTCACGCCGCTCGCCGACACCTGGGAGCCAGCGCACTCTTCTGCCGCTGACAAGGCGCACGGCAACTGCTACGACATCACTGTAGGTAGCCGTCGGTTGCGCCACGAAGTACAAGGACGTCCGGACGTGCCGAGGTGTGTGCGCCGTCGTATGGTCGCCGCGTGGACAGCACACCGCTCCGCGTCGACCGGGTCGACGTGCGGCAGACCGACGACGAACTCACGCTGATCCTTGGCGCCGCAGGCGTCCACGTCATGCTAATCCGGCTGCGCTACGACAGCTGGGCGGACGAGGTGATCAACAGCGCCGGATCGGTCGCGAACGGACCAGGCGCTTGGGCCCTCATCAACCACGACCTGTCCCTCGAACTGGGCGCACAGACCGCCGCAGCCCTCGGCTTCCCGCGCGACTGCCGCCTGCACCTCGACGTGGACGACACCGCGATCCGGCGGGTCCGTGCCGCACTCCTGGAGATCCTGCAATCCGCATGCTTCGTGGTTGACACCCCAGAGGGCCGCATCGCCGGCTAAAGTCCTCAGCCAGGACGAGGACCTGATTCTGTTCTCGCCTGCGCAAATCCGCGAACATGATCAGGCGCCCAGATCTACCGAAAGTAAGGCGTGCGACAGGGCACCTACCGAAGCCGGTATCGACCCCCTGGAAGTCGTTCCAGGTCGTCGTAGGTACGAGCGTGATGCATCGGCGCGTTTGTCGGCTCCGCCTGAAAACTGGATCTGGCCCAAATTTCGTGATGGGGGTGGACCCTGTCAGGCCAGCAGGACGCGTTTGCGGAGTAGGTCGAGGTTGGCTCTGCCGTACATCTGTCGTTTGGTGTGTCCTGAACGTGGAGGAGGTCGGTAGGTCGAGTTTCCGAAGCGATGCTGCACGGAAGATGAAGGATGTTGGCCCTTCGGAGTCGCCCGGCGGTGGGAGGCTCCAAACCGCCTCATGCTGCGTTGGCTGAAGACCGTCGTGGTGAGCGATGAGGAAAAGGCGCCGTGAGGTGTCAGGTAGGGACCAGGAAGACGAACGCGAGTGAATCGTTGCTGACGTGTCGAAACAGATACAGACGACATCGAAACCGGGGTGTCAAACGGATCCCGGGACAAGCCTGGCGGGTGTTCCGCTTTCTGGCCAGGTGGTGTCCGGCATGTAGACGACGTGAGCCTGGTCTGCGGCTTCCGTGTGGAACAGGAGAAGGCGTGCCCGGATACGCCCTGCTCGTGCGAGCAGGGGAGAGGGAGTGTCCCAAGCGGCGACACCGTGAGGGATTGAGTACCGTCGCCGGGCACGCTGGCGGACCGGTTCGTAGTAGCAATGAAGGTCCTGTAACGGGGCTGGAGCGAAGGGGCCGGGTTGTCCGTGGCTGGTCTGTCCGATCAACCGGATGTTGTCCGGGAGGAGTCGCGTGGGCGAGCTGAAAGCAGCAGACAAGCCGTTTCAGATTTCGAAGCGGGCAGTCTGGGAGGCGTGGGAGAAAGTCAAGGCGAACAAGGGTGCGCCCGGAGTGGACGGGCAGACGATCGCGCAGTTCGAAACGGATCTGAAGAATAACCTGTACAAGATCTGGAATCGGATGTCCTCGGGGTCGTACTTCCCGCCGCCGGTGCGTGCGGTGGAGATCGAGAAGGCTCATGGTGGCGGTACGAGGATCCTTGGTGTGCCGGCCGTGGCCGATCGGATCGCGCAGACGGTCGTGGCCATGGAACTGGAACGGAAGGTCGAACCGGTCTTCCATCCGGATTCCTATGGCTACCGGCCGGGGCGCTCCGCGCTCGACGCAGTAGCTGCCTGCCGCTCACGGTGCTGGAAGACGGACTGGGTGATCGATCTGGACATCCGGAAGTTCTTCGACAGCGTGCCGTGGGACCTGGTGGTCAAAGCGGTCGAGGCGAACACCGACCTGCCGTGGGTGGTTCTGTATGTCCGGCGGTGGCTGCAAGCGCCGCTGATGCTGCCCGACGGTTCGTTGCAGGCCAGGGACCGGGGAACCCCGCAGGGCTCTGCGGTCTCGCCCGTGCTCGCGAATCTGTTCCTGCACTACGCGTTCGACCAGTGGATGGCGCGGGAGTTCCCCGATGTCGCCTTCGAACGGTATGTGGATGACGCGGTAGTGCACTGCGTCAGCCAGGCTCAGGCACACCAGGTGCTGGCGGCACTGCAGGAGCGGATGGGTGAGGTCGGCCTGGAGCTGCATCCGGATAAGACCAGGATCGTGTACTGCAAGGACAGCAACCGGCGTGGCAGCTACGAGCACACCGGGTTCACGTTCCTGGGGTACACGTTCCGGGGCCGGGAAGTACGCCCCAGGACCGGCAAACGGTTCACCGGGTTCAACCCGGCGATCAGCAGCGACGCCTTGAAGAAGATCAGCCGTCAGGTGCGGTCATGGCGGCTGCATCGGCACACTCAGATCTCTGAAGCGGACCTTGCAGCCTGGGTCAATCCCCGGGTGCGAGGCTGGATGCAGTACTACGGTGCCTTCTACCGCTCAGCGTTGTATCCCCTCCTGACGCGTATCAACGCCTATCTGATGCGCTGGCTCCGCAAGAAGCACAAACGGTTGCGAGGACGCAAGCGAGCGCAGGAAGCCTGGACCCGAGCCGTCACCACGAGGCCCCGGTTCTTCGCCCACTGGGCCTGGGTCAACACCGTTCCCGCAGTCTGGTGACCAGGGCAACAAGAGCCGTATAACGAGAGATCGTTACGTACGGTTCTGTGAGAGCCGGGGGCTGAGACGCCCCCGGCTACTCGACATCATCTTGATGCGGTTGACGTGTCCTTCGACGGGTCCGGAGCTGTGGGGCAGGGTCAGTCCGTTGACGACGGCGTGGTGGTCTCGGCGGAGTCCGGTGGTGAAAGAGTGCAGGTCTGGTTGGTCGTCGGCTTCCACGGCGGTAATCCAGGCGTCGAGTCGGTGGCCGTGTCTGCCGGTGAGGATCTCCGCGAACGCGGTGACGTGGCCGGCCAGGGCGTCCAGGTGCGGGCAGGCCGCGCGTGCCTGGGCCAGGTGTTCCCGTTCGTCGGCGGCGAGGTTGTCAGGGTGGCGCAGCAGCCAGGTGGTGATGGCGCGGACCTTGGGTGGCCGCCATGGGGTGGGGGCTGTGGCGGTTGCCGCTCGAAGGGGTTGGAGGTAGGTGCGTAGGGTGGCGATGGTGCCGCGGTAGCCGCGGGTGCGGATCTCGGCGAACAGCAGCGCGGCGTTGGTCGTTCCGTCGTTCCAGCGTTGCTGCAAATAGGCGGCGTGCTCGTCGAGGATGCTGGGACGTCCGGCGTGGGCCTTGGCCAGTAGCTCTTCGACACTGTTGGCGCGGGCGAACCGGCGCACGGTGTTACGGCCCATACCGAGCTGGCGGCTGATCGCCTTGATCGTGAGGCCTTGCCCGCGTAGGGCCTGGACCTGCGCGTGGTGGCGTCGTAGACGCGGGACGAGCAGTCCTTGCTCGGCCCGGTCGACCTGGGCTTGGGTCGTGACCTGGCTTAGGTCCGGTCCTGATGGTGACGGTGGTGGACGTAGCGTCTCGGTGAGGCAGCGGTGGTGCCGGGCCACTGTCTTCTCGACGTGTTCGGCCAGGTTGTGCCACAGATGCCAGCGGTCGGCGACCTGGATGGCCTGGGGTGCTCCGGTGCGGGCGCCGTCGGCGTAGGCGTTGGCCCGGTCCCGGCAGACGACCTGGATCTGCGGGTGGTTGGCCAGCCAGCCGGCGAGGGTGGCCGCTTCCCGGTCGGGTAGCAGGTCGATCGGGCGGCGGGTGGTGAGGTCGATCAGCACGGTGGCGTAGTGGCGGCCCCGCCGGAGGGCGAAGTCGTCCACGCCGAGCACGGTGGGGGCCGGTGTCTCCGGCTCGGGCAGGGCGCGTAGCCCCCGCAGGATGCTGCTGCGGCTGACGGTCCAGCCCAACCGGCTGGCCAACCGGGCACCGGCCCGGCCGGCCAGCGCCAGCCCGATCCTTTCCAGCGACCGCTGCGAGGGCGGGCTGTGCCTGGCATATCTGCGGGTCAGGCCGGGGATCTGCTCAACGAACGTGCGCGCGGGGCATATCGGGGTGTCGCAGAAGAACCGTCGCACCCGCAGCCGGATCTCCACTGGCTCGCCGGCCAGCGCGGCGTCGGTCAACCGGCGCTCGTAGCGGCTGTGGATCCGGCTGCCGTTGCGGCCACACCTTCCACAGACCGCCCGACGGGCCCGTGATCGGGCCCATAACCGCAGACCACCAGCGCGACGCTCGATCCGGTCAACGCCCACGCCAGCCAGGTGCGGCAACAGCACCGCGAGGTCAGCCAATCGCACGGCCGCCGACCCTACACAGTGGACCCACCATCGCGGGGGTCAGGCCTGATCACGAAATTTGGGCCAGATCCACGATTGAGGCGGCGTTGACAGCGTTGGCGCACATCCGGCTGACGATGTAGGTCCGTATCGTCGATTCCGCGTAGGTGCTTCCCCGTCGGCGAAGCTCGTCGATCACTTCCTGGGGCCGGAACGTACCGTCCGGGCTCCGCGCAACGAGGTCTCGAAGCGCAGCCAGGATCTCGTCTCTCGCAGTCATGGCTGCATGATGAAGCGTGCGGCGTGCGGTGGGCGTTCGCCGAACGTCCTCTCCTGCCGCAGACAACGCGCGGTTACCGCCAATCGCGGCATGACAGGCGTGGGCTGAGGCTACGTTCGGTAACCGGCCGGTAGTAGTGACCAGCCTGTGGTGGGGCCGGTTATGACCGTCTTGGTGGAGCCGACGAACTCCGCCACAACCAGGCGGGCATGCTGCCGGGAGTGATGAGGTAGATCGCTAGACTGATGGAGGTCAGCGCGTCCACGCCTCACCATCGTCGTGTCACCGCGCCTCCTATCAGCAGCACCACGTCGCCGTCCGGGCGAAGCAACAGCAACCCATGACCTTGTGGTGCCTAACCGGAGGCGATCAAACCTCCGGCCAGCTCGTCGGTGATTTCGGCTATCGCGTGGGCACCCGAATGCCGGGCATGCCAAGCCCGGCGGCGCCGGTGATCTTGCTCAGCCGCATGGCTTGTTGCCATTTGTCAGCGAGGAACCGCAAGGTCAGGTCGAGGCCTTCGATTTCGCCGAGCCAGCCTTCGGCCTCGGCACGTGCACGTCGGGCGTGGAGGTCTTCTTCGAGCTCGGCGAGCCGGTCCAGCATCTTCGGGTTGACGTTGAGCATCGGGCAGCGGATGTCCCGTTGACCGAAACAGTTTGGTCGGCTCTTGGGCATTCCGGAGATCTACGGATAGTGATGGTGGACCTGTCCGAGTCACGGGTTGGGCCTTGTGGATGACTGCGTGTGGCCGCGTTGATCTGCTGTCATCTCGGTCGTCAATGTGACGGCCAGCGGAGGTATGGATGGCAGAGCACGGTACGGCGCTCAGGGATGTCACTGCGTTGAAGGTCGGCAGGGTCGGCCGAGTGGAGGAGACCGGCGATTCGTTGCTGCCGTTCCGTGTTCTCGATGAACACGGCGTCGAGGTGGAAGCGGTCGGGGAGTTCCTGCACCACATGCTCGCCGACGACGCCAGCGCAGCATCGCTGCGGTCGTATGCGTACGAGTTGCTGGCATGGTTTCGCTTTCTGCGTGCGGTCGAGGTTCCCTGGCATGTCGCCGGTCGGGCCGAGGCCCGGGATTTCGCCCTGTGGCTGAAGATCTGCAAGAAGCCGCCGCGCCAGCGTCGGGCTGACGCGCCTGCGGCCGGCTCGGTGAACCCGGTGACGGGCAAGGCGACGTCCGGGGAGAACTACGCAGCCCGGACTCGGCGGCATGCCCGTGCGGTGATCCGGTCCTTCTACGAGTACCACCGGGAGATGCACGGTCGGCCGCTGGTCAACCCGTTCCCCAAGGGTAGGGGCGATGAGGATGAACATCTCAACGCTCACCACAATCCGATGCAACCGTTTCGACGGCTGTCTCGGCGAGCGGTGTATCAGCCCAAGGAGCCCAAGCCGGCGCCGCGGAGCATCCCCGATCGCGCGTTCAACGACCTGTTCGCGGCCTTGTCGTGCAACCGGGATCGGGCGTTGATCGCGTTCTACATCTCGACCGGCGCCCGTGCCTCGGAGCTGCTCGGTGTCCGTCAGGGGCGGGTGGTTCCGGAAGAGCAGCTGATCGGCGTGGTCCGCAAGGGCAGCCGGGCGCTGCAGCAGCTGCCGGCGTCAACGGACGCGTTCGTGTGGTTGCGGCTCTACCAGCAGGAGATCCGAGACCTGGTCCCGAAGGGGCCAGACGAGGCGTTGTGGTGGACGCTGCGCCGCCCGTTCCGACCGCTGACCTACGACGCGGCTCGGATGGTGTTCAACAAGGCCAATGCGGTGCTCGGCGCGAACTGGACGCTGCATGACCTGCGGCATTCCGCTGCCAAGAGGATGGTCCGCGACCCGGACCTGACCTTGGCCGATGTGCAATGGGTCCTCGGACATGCCCATATCACCACCACGGAGGTTTACACCGCGCCCACCCCGGACGAGGTCATCGCCCACGTCCTGGCCCACCACGAGCGGCTGCGAGCCGGACGGGCCAAGCCGCCCGCGCCGCCCGCGCCTGGTTACCGTCCCGAGGTGCTGGCGGCCCTGTTCGGCGCCGGCACCGCAGGCGAAGGAGCGCGGTGACAGCCGCGGCGCCGGACATCGCGCCCGGCACCATCGGGCTCACCGAGGCCGACACGACAGCACGGCCAGGCGATTGGGTGCCGCGGCCCGACGAGGAGAGCTGGTGGCAGACCCGCCAGGACCGGCAGGCACTGGTCGAGCGGCTGCTGCAGGCGTTCACCGATCCGGGCGCGGGCCGCACCCGGGACAAGACGCGACGGCGGGGTCTGGGAAAGCTGCTGGATTGGATCCAGCGCCAGCCCGGCGAGACCTGGCAAGACAGGTGGCTGGCCAGCGGAGCCGACGCCGCAGGCTTCGACTGGACCGATCTGCCGCTGCGCGACCGGGTCCCGGTCCGGCGTCATCACCGAGACGAGCTGTCCAGCGGACTGGCGCTGCTGGTGGCCGGGCAGGTCATCCGGCCGGGATACCGGTGGCTACTGCGGCAACGCAACGCCTTGATGCTCGCCGAGACCCGCGCGGCCATCGACCCTGAGGGCTTCGGCAACCTCGACGTCCATATGCAGCACGCGGCCGGATGGGCGCGGTCCGACGCGATGAACAAGCTCACCTGGATCGTGATCCGCAAGGGCGGCTTCGTCGCCGACATCGTGGTCGGCGATTGCGTCGAGTTGACCACAGCGTTGCAGGAGCACCACTTCCGCGGCAGCGCCGGCCGGCCGCTGTTCTACGCGGCGCTGAAGAAGGCCGGCGTGCTCCCGGCTGCGGCCCCCGAGCGGTTGCGGGTGCTGCGCCTGGATGGGCGCCGCAGCATCGAGCAGATCGTCGACGGTTACGGCATCGCGTGCCGGCCGGTCCGCGACCTGCTGGTCGAGTACCTCAGCGAGCGGGCTCCGGACCTCGATCACACCTCGCTGCGCTCGGTCGCCGGCACCCTTTGCCGTCTGTTCTGGCGCGACTTGGAGGTCCATCATCCCGGCATTGGCTCGCTGCGGCTGGAACCCGCGGTCGCGCAAGCGTGGAAGGAGCGGCTGGCCCACATCCGCGACGCCGACGGCAAGCCGCTGCGTCCTCGCGTGAACTATCGCAGTGAATTGGTGTTTGTGCGGGCCTTCTACGAGGACATCGCGCGGTGGGCCGCTGATGATCCGGCGCGGTGGGCGCCGTGGGTTGCGCTGTGCCCGATCAAGGCGTCCGAGGTGACCCGCAAGAAGGCCCAGGCGCGGGTCAAAGCCCGAATGGACCAGCGGACCAGAACCCAACTTCCGCTGCTGCCTGTGTTGCTGCGGGCCGTCGAGCAACAGCGCAAGGACGCCGAGGAGCGTGTCAACGCAGCCAGACAAGCACCTGCTGAGGGCCGGTTCATGGCAGTCGGCCAGGGGTTCCAGCGTTGTCGGGTAGGCCAATCCGGCCGGGTCTTCGCCACCGACCTGGCCACCGGCAAACGGCGGGACCTCACCCACGAGGAGCAGGCCGCGTTCTGGTCGTGGGCGACGGTGGAAGTGTTGCGACACACCGGAATCCGAATCGAGGAAATGCTGGAGCTCACCCATCACAGCTTCGTCGCCTACACGCTGCCCACGACCGGCGAGGTCGTGCCGATGCTGCAGGTTGCCCCGTCGAAGACGGATGCGGAGCGGCTTCTGTTGGTCTCGCCCGAACTCGCGGAGGTGTTGACGGCGATCATCTTCCGGGTCCGTGCCGGCGATGCGGCTCTGCCGTTGGTGTCCGCCTACGACGTGTTCGAGCAGACCTGGTCTCCGCCGATGCCGTTTCTGTTCCAACGACGCTTCGGCACCGAAGATCGGCCGCTGACCCGCAGCTACATCCGGGAATGCCTCGTCGCCATGTCACAGGCCGCCCAGATCACCGCCGGCGGCCAGCCCCTTGAGTGGCGGCCCCACGACTTTCGGAGGATCTTCGTCACCGACGCCATCCGCTCCGGGCTGCCACCGCACATCGCCGCCAAGGTCTGCGGCCATTCCGCAGTGGACACAACTATGGGATACGCCGCGATCTACCCCGAGGACGTGATCGCGCACCACCGGGCCTTCATCGCCAGACGTCGCGCCGAGCGACCCAGCGAGGAATACCGCGACGTGACCACCACCGAGTGGGACGAGTTCCTCGCCCACTTCGAACTACGGAAGGTCGCCCTCGGAACCTGCGGTCGAGACCACGGAACCCCTTGCCAGCACGAAAATGCCTGCGTCAGATGCCCACTCCTTCGGGTCGACCCAGCCCAACGGCCGCGACTTGAAGAGATCCACGCCAACCTCGCCGACCGGCTCCAGGAGGCCAAGGATCAAGGCTGGCTCGGCGAAGTCGCTGCTATCGAGACCACCATGGCCGCAGCGCAGCAGAAGCTAACCGCCATGCGCGAACTGGAGGACCGCAGGTCCGTCACCCATCTCGGTATGCCGGACGTTCGCCTTTCAACCGGGCGAACCGGCCTCTGAGCTGTCTGGCGAGGCCATCGGGGCGTCCGCGCTTTCGAGCATGAAACCGCACCAGGCGAGGGCTGACCACACCGCGAGGCGACCATGACGCGGTTCCACGGCGACAACCGAGGCGGCTCCATGTCCGTCGCCTGCCTGATTGCGCAGCTCGGCAAGATCTTGCACCGCCGCGCTAAGCCTGCCGAGCATCCGCCGTGATGGTTCATTGGCGGCGTCTCGGGGGTGCGCACCGAGGACGTCCATCGCCTGGATCGCCAATGCGTGAACGCTTGCCCTGTTGTCGACGGGCATACCGTGCCGACTGAGGATTGCCTTGGCCGTCGCCTCAACTAGATTCTTCGCCCGTCCGACGGCCACGCTTGGGTCAGCCGGCAGGGCCGACTGCAGCCTTCTCACTTCGGCTCGGATGACGGCCGTCTCGACAACTGCGGTCGTGGCCAACGCCGTCAACTCATCGATGACCTCTATCGGGTCACCACAGATGGTCCGATAGAGGCCATCGCCCGCCAATGCCCGTTGGAGGCGCAGAAGCTTCGCTTCGGCGCGTTCACCGGCAGATACGAGGCACAACTCGGCCAGCCGTCGCGCGAAGTGAAGAACCCGTACCACGACCAGAGGGTCATCACGGTCACAGGCATCCAACGTCGCATAGGTGACATGCCAGGCCTCAATCCACGGGTGCTCCCATTGGGCTGGCGGGTCGCCCTTGTCCTCAGGTCCATGTACATCCCAAGGGTCCAGGGGTACATACGTCAAACCGAAGTCTGCGCATGCCTGTTGCACGTCTCGGGCGCTGCTTGCAAGAGCCGCGATCTCACTGATCGATGCGCCGGTCATCAGCGGCGTTGACCTTAACGTCACATCGCTGGTCTACCAGAAGTAATCGGACACTCCAACTCGAATACAGTTGGGGGTAAGGCCGCCCGAGTCCTGCCTCCGACCGAATGTGGTCTACAGGATGGCGCTACACCTGAAACCGAGCTGAAGGTCCGGGGGCCGACACGCCCGGGAAACACTTCCCGGAGTTCGCGTCGGTCACTCTCCGTGAGAGCAGATGAGGGCGAGGCTGGAGCCAGCTCTGCAAGATCATTTCGGTTAAGCAGGCGTGTTCGTGCTGACACGGCGTGCCATAGGGGCGGGCGCAGGAGCCCAGCTCGACGCGGCGTTTGTCGAAGTGCTCCTGGAACTCGCTCCATTCAGTGCCACTGGCGTCGCGGTACTCGGCGGCCGGTCGGTGGTCGCGCCGTTGCTGAAGGCATTGCTGGTAGTGGCGCACCACGTCGTCGTCGAAGACGGCGACTGAGGCAGTGCAGGTCCAGCTCCGGCGGCAAGCCGGCAAGGTCGCGCACCTCGGCGAAGGCGAAGTTCAGGCGGAGCAACGACATCCGGCCGCCTCGCTCGGTCACCCACAGCGCTGGATGAGCCTCGCCGACGATCCGCGGCCGGACCTCGCTGAGATACTGGTCCAGCACCGGCACGATCCAGTCCATCTCCGGGACGGTGAGCACGGTGCGCCGCTTGGGTGGACTGCCTCTCGATGACTTGCCCCACCGCACGAACACCGCACCGAACTGCCCCATCCTCTTGGCCTTCGGGTTGTGGCGGAAGTCCGACTCGTCCAGCCCGCACGCCTCAGCCCGGCGCAGCCCGAAGGCGTACACCGTCTTGAGCATCGCCGTGTCGCGCAACGCTGCCAGCACACCCTTACGCTGATGCGTACGGATCTGTTCGACACGGCCGTCGGCTGCATCGAACAGCATCTGCACCTCGTCGTAGGTGAGCGGCCGCCGACCCGGCTGACCGTCGAACTCTGTCACGTGCACGATCGAGTTCCACTCGTGCAGGATCTGCGCCGGCGCCTGACCGAAGCGCTGCAAGCATTCGCCCGCCCAGCCGTAGCGGGCGTCGGTGACGAAGTCGCAGAACATCCGCAGCGTGGTCTGGTAGCTCCTGGCCGTCGACACGGTGATGGGCCGCGGCCCGGCCGATCGCAGGTGATCGAAGAACGCCTCGACCTCGGCCGGCTCCCACTCCCACGGATACTGGTTCGTGTACTGGTGAAACCGGCGCACCATCAACACCCGGCCCGCGATCGTCGATGCCCTCAGGAACCGCGTGCGCTGCTGACGCTGCCAGCCCTCCAACATCGCATCGAAGACCGCAGTCGCCGGATCGAGATACGCCACCCCCGGACGCCAACGTCAGGTGCGCCGCTCCAGCCAGATCCACCGCCCGCTCCACGTTGCACTCAACGCAACACCGATGCGCCGGTTACGCAGCCCGCGCGGCAGACCCGAACGAGCATGCAACCCTGCCAGAATGTCCACGCTGCCGCGCTGAGACCGGAAGGTCGAATGGTTGCATCAGATGCAACTCGGCCTATCTTTCCCCGGCGTTGGAGATATCCTGGCAGGGGAAGCCTGCGGTGATGATGTCGACCGGTTCGACCTGTGTCCAGTCGGTGGTGCGGATGTCGCCGAGGTTCGGGACCCGGGGCCAGTGATTAGCGAGGACACGGCTGGCGTGCCGGTCGGTTTCGGCGTACCAGGTGACCTGGCCGCCGAGCACCAACTCGACGGCCAGGTCGAGCCCGCCGTACCCGCTGCAGAGGGAACCGATGCGTGGGGCGGTGGTGTGCTCAATGCTCACGCCACCTCCCGTGCGGCGGCGTCCGCTGTCACTGGCTGGTCATGGGGGCAGGTCCACGGCCCGCAGCCAGGCGCATCCGCTGGCTGTGGGCGTGGACGCAGTACCACCTCATCGAGCGGTACCCGCTGCCGGTGCAGGAAGAACTCCCCGCGCAGCGGATGCCCGCCCGCGTTGGCTCGCGCGGAGCCGTTACGAATCGCGCGATCGAAGCCGACCGCGTCCGCCGACTCCTGCGGACTGTGCTCGCGCAGGGCGAGCCAGGAGCCGTCGTCGTGGAACGGGCGCGTTATTGCGGATTTCTCGTCACAATGTGCCTGTGCTGCCGGATGGCTACCAGCACGTTCTGCCAGGGTGTTCCCCGCTTGCCGGCTTGAGGTGCCTCGGTGCGGAGGCTCGCCGGGGTTCTCCGTGCTATTCGCATTCGATAAGTTCGATCCATGGAGCGCAGAGTGCATGCATGGCGGATCGAAGATCGGGAGTACGAGCGGCAAGAGGCTCGCCGGGGTCGACGGCATGCCTTCACCAAGCTCGTCCCTGAACGGACAGCGCTGGTTGTGGTGGACATGGTGCCGTTCTTCGTTGAGGAGAACGAGTACACGTTCGGTATCGTGCCAAATATCACGCGGATCGCTTCGATACTGCGTTCGGCTGGCGGCGCGATCGTGTGGGTGCTGCCCGGGGCGGGTGAGCCGTCGCCGGTTGGCGACGAGTTCTTCGGACCAAAGATCGCCGAGATGTTCCGGCGCAGCGGCGGCGAGGGGCCCCTGCGGTCGAGGCTGTGGCACGAATTCGAGGTGAGCGACGAGGACCTGCTGGTGGAGAAGACCGCGAGCAGCGCCTTCTTCCCAGGGTCCTCCCTGCTGCCTGATCTGCTGAAAGCACGGGGCGTCAACACGGTGGTAATCACCGGGACCGTGACCAATGTGTGTTGTGAGTCGTCGGCGCGCGATGCGCGCACGCTTGGCTACCGGGTGATCATGGTTGCCGACGCGAACTCGGCCCGGCGGGACGAGGATCACAACGCGACCCTGTACACGATCTATCGGACCTTCGGTGATGTGCGGACCACGGACGAGGTGATCGATCTGATCAGGGCGTAGCCCTGGTTGGGTTCCGGTTCGCCGTGGCGCGTTGGCGCTGACGCGCACGACCGCAATACCTGCTCGCTTTGCGATGTCGGCCAGGCGGTCCAGATGCTCGTAGTCCGTGTTCGGCTCCCACGAGGCGTCGGCGAAGATCACCGTGTCGAACCTGAGGATCTCGCTCTGGGCTGCCAGCAGCAGTAGCGTGGAACTCTGCACGCTGGCACTTCTCTCAGGTGTTCGTGACTGTTGTACTTGGTGTGCTGAGGGGTTCGCAGTTGGCTGAAGCAAAGTAGTGATTCCTCTGGTTGAAATTGGACATGAAGAAGGCCCCGGCATTCGCCGGGGCCTTCTTGGTTCGGTGTGACCCTGTTCGGTTGTCGTGGGCTGCTGTCGGCGTGCGGGTTCCCGTGCAGTTGGTACGCCATATGTGTAGAGGCCCGGAACGCGAAGCGCTCGGCACGTTGCAACGGCGGCGCTGCAGCCGACCTACGTCCGCCGCTTACGATGAGTAATCGGTGGACGTGACATGGTGCTCGGGATCGCGGCCAGTTGCGGACGTTCTTGTCGGAGGGTCGTACCACAATCCCGCCCATGCCCGAGATCGTCACCGCAGCGCTGGTTCACGAAGGTCAAGTCCTGCTCGTCCACCGAAGTCCGAATCGACATGTCTACCCGGACGTGTGGGATCTGCCCGGCGGACACATCGACGCAGGCGAGACAGAACTGGCTGCGCTCGCCAGGGAGATGCACGAGGAACTCGGCGTGTGGATAACAACAGGAACGGCACTCCAACTGTCTCGGCTGGAGGTAGGTCGCGGAGAGCAGTCCGTGCGCTTCAGCGCCTGGCTTGTCGACGACTGGGAGGGGACACCGACCAACGTCGCTCCCGATGAACATGACGAGATCCGTTGGTTCCGGCCTGAAGAGTTGCCGCCGCTCATTCACGAACCCATACGCACGGCGTTGGTGGAAGCGATGCGGAGCGCCCGCGCCTGAACCTCAACGCACTGTCATCGGATCCGGATACCTCCTTCCGCAGGCGGTGGACTCCGCGTTGTCGACGGACGGATGCGGTAGCAGCGAGGGCTCACCAGTCGTCGGAGCCGAATGTCTCCGGGTCGTGGGCGCTGTTCCAGATCGCGTTGTCGATCGCGGCTTGTTCTCGGTCGTGCTGGACGGTGCCGTCGAGCCAGGCTCGTTCGCTCGCCAGCGCGGCCAGCTTGCCTCGGACGCGCTTCTCCGCGGTGGTGACCTTCGGCAGCGCTCGTTTGCCGCGTTGTGCGGTGGTGCCGGTTCGGTTGCGGTCCAGCTGACTTTGTTCGGCCCGTAGCGTGGTCTCTTCCTGCCTCACTTGGGCCAGCAGAGTTGTTCGCTCGGCGGCGAGTTCCTTCAACTCGCGGCGGACCTCGCGCAGCTCGGGTGACTGTGGAGTGCCTCGCGCCGCCTGCCGTTGCAGGTCGGCTTGCCGGGTGCGTAGTGCCTTTTCCCGTTCCACGATCTCCATCGCTCGGCGCTTTCGTGGCGTGGATGCGGCGTCTGGTCGGGCGTCGTTCATGGTTCGGCGACCCTTCTTCTCCGCAGGGGGCAAGAGGTATACCTCGATACTCGATCCGGGAGGTGATCCAGAGGAAGGGGTGGTTTCGCCATTCCTCCAAGCGGTTCATGTCGGTGGGGTGCCGGGTCGTGGGTGCAAGGCCCGGACGTTGTCCGGCAACGCCACCTGTGCTCGTAGGGTGTCGATTTCGATGCTCAGCGCGCGGATGACCTGGGCGTAGGTGTTGATCCGTTCGGTCAGTTCGGTGTTGTTTTCCCGGAGTCGTTTGTTGGCGGCTTCGAGATCTGCGAGCTTGCCGTGCAGGTGCTGGAACGCCGGTGGGATGCCGTTGGTAGCCCGTCGCTGTTGCTCAAAGGCCTGACGCAGGTCGGGATGCTTGTGGGTCAGTACCCACCGTTTCACGCCGGCTTCGACGGCCAATTGCAGGACGGTCAGCCCTCCGGTGGAACGGGTGGGGGTGCCCGCCAGGAGCCGGCGGGTGGCGGCTTGGATGGCGTCGCGTTCGGCTTGCCGGTCGGTGGTCATCGGGTTCGTCCTGTGTGGTGTCGGGCGATGAGGTGTTCGAGGCGGGCGAGTTCGTGTCGTTCGCGGGCGTGACGCACTGGTGGGGCTGCGGGGTCGTTAACCACGGCGCGCAGGTGCGCGGCCTGCCGGCGCAGGACGTGGATGTCGCGGTCGGTGCGGGCGATGTTGGCACAGTTCGGGCGGCAGTCGTCGATGTCGGGGGTGCGGCGGGTGCCGCGTTCGTCGGCGGCGACGCGGCAGGCGGCGCGGGCAGGGTCGAGCACGCAGGTCATGCCCTTGCCGGTGAAGATCTGCAGGTCGGGGTTGGCCAGCAGGGTGGCGGCTTCGCGGTTGGTGCGTAGCGTCCGGCCGGCGAAACGGGTGGCCGCCGATACACGGGTGCGGTAGGTGTTGGCGGCGGGCCCGGACACATACTCCCCTTCGGAGAGCCGGTGGTGGGCGTCGACCACGGTTTCCAGCCGGGCAAGCCATTCTTCGAAGGCCAGGTCGTCGGGGAAGCCGGAGGCGTAACTGCCGGAGTAGCCGAGCGTCATCTTGACGCTGACGTGTCCGTACTGAATCGCGGCGGCAACGAGGCCGCGGGGTCGGCGTGCGATGAACCAGGCCAGCGTCCGTCGTAGCCGGCTGGTGGTGATTGGCGTGTCGGCCGGGTCGGGCGGCACGTGGTCGTCGCGGCCGTTCTTTTGGCAGTAGTCGGCGATCCAGGTGATCAACGCGGCGATGTCTTTGGTGATCAACTGATCGCTGCGGCCCATGCCGACGCGGGTTTGCAGGCAGCCTTCGGCCCGGCCGTTGGTGAGCAGCGTGCTGGGGAAGAGCAGCGGCCCGGTGTGGAGGCGTTCGAGTACCGCGACGGCGGCGGCGACCGGAGCGACGACGACCCACGGGTCGACGCGCTGGGCGCCTTCGGCCCGGGTGGCGCCGGTGGAGTCACGCAATCCTTTCCAGTGCCGTCCGCGGAGGAAGATCAGGCTGGTCGCGGGGTCGTGTTCGACGCAGCCGCGGCGCAGGTTGAGGGCCTCACCGGGTCGTTGGCCGGACAGGTAGGCGATGATCACGAAGCATGCGGTGCTCAGGTGCCGTGCGAGCAGCGGTGCCTGGTCGAAGGTGATCGGCCGCGCCCGCCACGGCTGTCCGTCGATGAGTCCTCGTACCGGGGTGAACAGGTAGCAGTCGTCGTCGACGGGCAGCCCGGACGCGGCGATCACTGCGGCGTGTGAGCGGGCAACGGGCTGGCCGTCGACGAGTCGGCCCAGGTGGTAGTAGTTGACTGTCGTGGTGCCGTCGGGCAGTCGTTTTCCAGGAACGCCCATCCCGTGATCCCGGTAGCGTGCGAGCACCCGGACGAGGTCGTCGGTGAGGCTGTTGCGCGGCCGTCGGGGTCCGACCCGTGGCGGCCGGGTGTGCCGGCGACCCGGGGTGCGGTTGACCAAGGCTTTGTGCTCGTCGAACGCGGCGATGATGTCGTCAGCGAAGTCGTCGACGAAGCGCAGGCTCCACGACAGCAGCGCGGTCATGGTGTCCGGGTGGATGCGTGGTGTGCGGTTCTCGCCCCGCGAGCGCCCGCGCCCGAGGACGTCGCGGACTCGTTCACCGCCCCAGGGCGGTGCCTCGGGCAGTCGGTCGGCGTCGGGTAGCAGGTGCCGCATCGTCCACGCGCGGGTGACTGCGGCGAGCAGGTCTTCGCGCAGGTCGTGGGAGACGTCGCTGTCGCGGACGTCGGTGACGTAGGCGTCGAGGTGGGCGAGGGTGACCTCACTGAAGTAACGGATGTTGCGGTCGGTGAGCCACTCGGTGAACGCACGCAGAAAACGGAAGATCGACACGACGGTGCGGACAGCGGGGCGGGCGGCGCGAGCGTGGAACGCGACCGCACTACCGCCGTCGTCGTTGATCATGAGCCAGGCGATCAGCTTGAGCGGCTGCCGGAACTGGTCCGGCACGGTGGAGTGTTCCAGACAGGTGGCCTTGGCGTGGTCCTCGTGCAGGGCGTGAGTGAGGATCCACCGGTCGTCGGCGAACCGGGAGAGCACTGCGGGGTCGGTGCCGGGGCGCAGGGGGCGGTTGGCCAGCACGATGGTGTCGGGGCCGGGCAGTGCCGCGGCGTCGGCCCGGGAGGCTGCGGTGTTGGCCGTGGGGTTGCTCATTTGAGGTCCAGTCCGGTGCTCAGGAACCGGTCGACGAGGTCGTGGTCGGCGGCCGTGGCTGCCTTCCTGGCATCGTCGACGGCGGTGGGGCCGAAGGGTTCGAGGAGGTCGGTGAGCTGGGTGACGGCCTGCCCGAACCGGCGGGCCCAGCTCAGCGGGGTCATCTGCTGCTGGCGGGCCAGCAGCGCGTCGCGAACCAGCACCTGCACCGGCAGGTGCGCGGGGGTGGCGCGGGCGCAGGGACAGGACAGGCAGAGCAGGAACGAGGCGGTGCACGGCCGTCCAGGTTCGGTGTGCGGGCTGGCGATATTGTCGGTGCAGCCGGCCAATACGGTGTCGAGCCTTCCGGCGACCAGGTCTTGGAGCCGGGCCACGGTCAGGCCGTGCGCGGCGGCGACTGCCTGCGGATCGACGGCAGCCCGCGTGACGTCCTCGTCGGTGAGGACCGGGATCGGGCGGTGCGCGCGGGCCCCGTCGACCTGTTGTTGCAGCACGTCGGCGACGAGCTGTTGGTACTCGGCGATGTTGCCGCGGTTGCGGGCGAGGTACTCGTTCGCCAGGGTGTGCTCGGTCTGCGCGACCGGGCGTTGGTGGATCTCCAGCCACGTCAGTCGCAGCCGCCGGGCGTCGATCACCAATGGTCGTGGACCTGGTTGCTCGGCACCCTGCTCACCGTCGGTGACCGGGTCACGTTCCAGGCCGGTGGTGGCGCCCCACAACTGCAAGGACTGCTTGGGCACCCCGGTCTGGAAACCGCGTCCGGCTTTACCCTTGGCGGTGTAGAAGGCGAGCAGCCGGTCGGTGCCCAGCCAGCGCCGGGTGTCGCGGGCCAGATCGATCAGCAGGGTGTAGACGCCGAACGGCGTCACCAAGTCGTCGCGGCCCGGTCCCAGTTCCACAGCCCGCTCACCGTCCGCGGAGACGTCCTGCAGCGCGACGGTCATCGCGGCGTTGCGACTGCCGCGCCGGGGCTTGACCCAATACCGGTAACTTAGTGATGTTTCGGTCGTTGATGGTGTTGTGGCTCGTGCTGGTCAGGTCAAGTCGTCGGGTGAGCGTTTGTCGGATCGTGTTGCCCTCGGGGTGTTGACCCGGACGTTCCCGCCGTCGCTTGTTGATGATGTTCTGGCTCGGACAGGGCGGGTGCAGCAGCGCAGCCGGCTGTTGCCTGCCCGTGTGGTGGTGTACTTCGTGCTGGCCATGTGTCTGTTCTGCGGCGAGGCCTATGAAGAGGTTGCTCGGCTGCTGACCGAGGGTCTACGCGATCGACGCCGATGGCGCGGTGATTGGGTGGTGCCGTCAACGGCGGCGATCTGGAAGGCCCGGTCCCGGCTTGGCGTCGAGCCCCTGAAGGAACTGTTCGCGGTGGGATGTCGCCCGGTCGCCACGCCGGACACCAGGGGCGTCTTCTACCGCGACTGGCGGCTGACCGCGATCGACGGCACCACTTTCGACCTTCCGGACACCGAGGCCAATGTGGGCGCGTT
Organism: Micromonospora sonneratiae; assembly: GCF_042679305.1. NCBI lineage: Bacteria > Bacillati > Actinomycetota > Actinomycetes > Micromonosporales > Micromonosporaceae > Micromonospora > Micromonospora sonneratiae. The sequence continues at coordinate 141,322 of NZ_JBHTMP010000011.1, forward strand.
TGGTCGCCCACCCCGATCCGGACGGGGTGAACAACAGGTGGGCTACCCGCAGATCCGTATGGTCGGCCTGGTGGAATGCGGCACCCACGTCGTGTTCGACGCCGCGATCGGCCCTCTGCGCACCGGCGAACACACCCTGGCCCGCGCGGTCTTCTCCTCGCTACGACCAGGGATGCTACTGCTGGCCGACCGCGGATTCTTCGGCGTGGACCTGTGGCGCGAAGCCGCTGCGACCGGGGCGGACCTACTGTGGCGAGTCCGCAAGGACATCGTCCTGACGGTGGTCGAGCAGCTGCCAGACGGCTCCTACCTGACCGAGATCTTCGACCAACGCGATATCCACCACACGCGTGGTGGGGTGCGGGTACGGGCAATCGAGTACACCCTCGCCGGTCGTGAGGGCGTCTACCGACTCATCACCACAATCCTCGACCCCACCAACACCCCGGCCACCGAGCTGGCCGCCCTCTACGCCCAGCGATGGGAGTTCGAGTCCACCCTCGACGAGATCAAGACCCACCTCGGCGGGCCGCACCTTGTACTACGGTCGAAACACCCCGACGGAGCCGAGCAGGAACTCTACGGCTTCCTCCTCGTCCATCACGCCATCCGGCACCTGATGCACCAAGCCGCCACCGAGGCCGATCACGACCCCGACCGGATCTCCTTCACCCGCTCACTACGAGTCGTACGCCGCCAGGTCACCGACCAGGCGGCGTTTTCCCCCCGGCAGACTCGCCCGCGCCGTCAAAACCACCCTCGCTGAACTCACCGAACGGCTCCTCCCACCACGACGCCACCGGACCAACCCCCGCGCCATCAAACGCAAAGTCGCCAACTGGCCACTCAAACGCGCCACGCACCGCGATGCAGGCCGCCCACCCGACCGGGCCATCACCATCGTCAACGCCACCAAACCCAAACGGGTCAAACGGACACCAAGGCTCTAAGTTACCGGTATTGGGGCTTGACCAGCTCAATCACCGCGGTCGCGGGACCGCCGGCATGCGCGTCCGGGCGGTGATGGTTCGTCGTTGCGGTATCGATCACCCGCAGGTTCTGTCCCGTCAGACACAGCAGTAGAACCGCTGCGGCGGCGACGTCGGCGTAGTCCAGGTGCAGGTTGCCGATCACCGTGTTCGGCCCGCCGTGCCGCATCACCAGCGCGGTTGGAACGTCCCGGCCGCGGCCGTCCACCTGCCGTGGCACGTCGCCGTGCCGGTCGAGGTAGTCCAGCAGCCATCCCTGCTCCCACCCGGCCCGATCGCCGCGCTCGATCTGCCCGCTACGCCACCACCGCAACACCTCCCGAGCTCGGCGGATGCGCCTGGCGGCGGCGCGCAGTTGCTCACGGGCCGTCTTGGTGATCCGGCGGAACTCCGCCTCGCTGTAGCTGCGTACCGCCCCGTCGGACTTCGGGACGGCAGCCTGGGCCAGCCGTGCCCAGAACTCCACGGGCGGATCCGGCGCGAACCGCAACATCGAGCGCAGACTGCCCAAGTCCCGGTGCACCCACTTGCCGCCGGCCAGGATGAAACCGTCAACATGCACCCGCCCCAGCTGATCCGGGCGGGTCGGGGGTCGCTGCAACGTGGCCAGGTAGCGGGTGAACCGTTTGAGGATGCTCAGGATGTCCAGCGCCGAGGCGACACTGCGGCGCGGCCCGCCCGGGCCGGTCGCGCCCAGCGCGGCGACCGCCAGCCACTCCCGCAGTTCCCGGCTCACCGGCAGCACCATCAAGTCGATGTCCGCTGGCGGCCCACCGTCCTCGGGAAACACCCGCACCCGGCATTCGCTCTCCCCCACGAACAACCGCTGCGGCAACACGTACCCAGCCGCCGGAAGGGCGGCAGGCCGTCCGGCGCTCACCGGCCGGCCTCAGCCGGAGCGGTGACAACCAGCGGATGACCAGCGAACATCTCCGCCATCAACGCCGCCATCCCCGCCCCGTGCGCATGCTCGATCAGCAGCGACACGTCCAACTCCCGGAACGGCTCCAGATACACGTCCATCGTGGTGGTCACGTCGGCGTGCCCCAACAGGGTCTTGACCAGATACCAGGTGTCACCGAACTGGGCCCGGAAGTCGCGCAGCTCTTGCGCGTCCAGGTGCGCGAACCGCTTCTCGTAGAGCAGACGGCCCACCGAGAACCACCGCAGAGCGAACGAATGACGCAGCATATGGGCGGTCGCCGAGACGGACTCCAGGCCGGCCCGCGCGACCCGCTGATTCGCGGTGTCGAACGTGTGCTGCCAGCCATGAGCCATCCGAGGCAGGCCGTCCTCGTTGAGCCACACCGCCGCGGGAGCCAGACCCCCGGTCGTCTCGGTGAAGATCCGGCAACGGACCTCCGGGGCCAATGCGTCCAGCGATACCGTCGTCCTGGCTCCCGCCCGGTCGGTGAGCTCAACTCGGCGCCGGCCGAGCACCCGGCTGAGAACCAGCGCCTCAACGACGTGATCGTAGCGCCCGGCCTGCTGCGCACGGCGCACTGCAGCAGCGCGCTCGCCTTCGCAGTAGACCAGCACATCGGCCGATACCGAGCGCGGCATCCAGAACTGCCGACCTCGGCCGCCCTTCGCGCACTCGGCCGCCAACCAGCAGGTCACGTACCCGCGCCGCGGATCGTCCGCCGGGAGCTCCACCAGCAGCACGCTGGCCCACTCCGATAGCCGTAGCCCCGTGCCGTAAAGGCCGTCGGCGAACGCGCAGTCACGCTGACCGTTACGGCCGCGCCACCGCTCGATCTCCCGGCCCTGCCGGTCCAGCCCACGCAACCCGATGTCACGCCAGCAGGCGTACCCGCCCGGGTCCAGCCACTTCACGTCGCGCCGGCGGACCACATGCGGCGACGCCGCAAACGCCTCCGCCCGGGTGTCGGCTCGCCGGCTCGTCAGATGCCGCCGAGCCACCGGATTGAGCACTCCGTACCGCGGCTGCGCCCACTCGTAGAAGGCGCTGATCGCGCTGAGGTTGTCCAGCACACTCGAACCCGCTACCCGCGACGGGTTCGCCGCGTCCGTCATCCTCCAGAACTTGAATCCATCGATGTCGGCTTCCACGGCGTCCGACCACGACTGGCCGACCGCGTCAAGATAGCCCAACCAGATGCACAACGCCCGGCCGTACTTATCCCGCGTACCGGACGACCGGCTCGTCATCCGCGGCGAGGCCAGAAACGCGTTCACCGCCGACACCACCCGGCCATCCGAGCAGATCAAGAACTCCTGGCCCCGCCGCGTCCCGTGCGTATCGGCGAACTCCGGCAGCGTCGGCAACCCCACCAAGACTGGATCCTCGCCGTACCACCACGGGGCCCGATCCGGCCGGCAAACATGCAGCCGCCACACCGCTGGACCTCTACGACCGCGCTGCTCGATGATCACGCGTCACCTAAACAGCGATGGCCATCAAACGCCAATACAACAACTCAATCTCGGTACAGACCGGCACCCAGGCGCAGGTGGCGGTGGGTGGGTGCGGTCACGCAACCACCTCGGTTCCGCCCTCTGGCGACTTTGGCTTGCCGAGCACCAGCACGTCCTCGTGTGCGATGAGGTGCATCGGCACCCCGGACGAGCGGGCCTTGCGGACCTGCTGGAGCTGGAAAAACGACGGGCGGGCGACGAGCTGCCCGCCGCGGACGGCGGCGAGAAGCGCGACGCACCGCTCGAGCGGGACGAAGCCGGCGGCGGTGCCAGCGGCCAGGACCGCCGAGGGCAGGTCGACCAGCTCGCCGCGCTTACGCCACGGCCGGGCGGTGACCACGACCACCCCGCCGGGGCGTAGCAGGCCGTGGCAGCCGCGCAGAATGTCGGTGAACCCGTCGACCAGCCCGGCAAGGGAGGAGCGGTAGGCGAGGTTGCCTTTGTCCTCGCCGTACTGGTTGTCGTACTTGGCGACCCCGTCGGCACCGGGGCGGATGAGGCCGTGCACGGTCGGCCCGTACGGGGGTGAGGTCACCACGAGGGAGACCTGCCCCTGCAAGGCTGCGGGCAGCAGCGCGGTCAGACGGGTGGCGTCGCCGCGGATCACGGAGCCTCGTCCGGTCGCGCCGTGCCGGTGGGCGTGGGCAATGTTGAGGTCGGCGATGTCGGACCAGCGGGACTCGTACTCCACCCCGATGGCGTCTCGGCCGAGATGGATGGCCTCGACGATGGTGGTGCCGATCCCGCACATCGGATCCACCACGAGGTCGCCTGGCTGGGTGTAGGAGCGCACGGCGTGGGCGGCGATCGCGGGCAGCATCCTGGCCGGGTGCTTGACCGACTGGGGCACGTACCGGCCGCGCCGCTGGACCGGGCCGGTCGACTGGGCGGTCGCCCATACCGACAGGGCCTCGGGCCACGCCGTGGTCGTCTTGTTTGCGCCCGCCGTGCCTGGGGTGTTGTTAATCGAGGGATCAGGCACGCCGGTCACCGCCCTGTGCGACATCCCGTGAGTTCCCCGCATGCAGGGACAGGGGCGATGGTGTTGCCCTTGTTGTTTGGCGGCTTCTGATGATTAGGGGCGTTCTGACGCAACTTCGGGGATTCTGAAGCGTTGCCATTGTGGTTGGCCTTTCGGTGGTGATGCTGAAGGTGGGGTGCGCGGGTTGGCGCTGGCGGTGGTGCGGGATCTGCGCGATGTCCGTGCGCCCGCGACGGATGGGGAGCTGGAGGAGTTCGAGACCGATGTGTTGGCCGGGTTCGTGCTGGCGCGGGCGTCGGCGGGGTTGGCGGACTCGACAATCCGTGGGGACGTCGGACAGCTCGAGCAGGTGCGGAGCTGGTTCGGTCGCCCGTTGTGGGAGATGCGGCCAGCAGACGCGGACGCCTACTTCGGGCAGGTGTTGAGGAAAGCCTCGAGCGGGACGCGTTTGGCGCGGGCTCAGGCGTTGACCACGTACTTCGCCTTCGCCGAGCTGCGGCACAAGGTCGAGCTCCACGCGATGACCGGGCTGGTGGTGGCTTGCCCGTTGGATGAGATGAACCGGCCGCGGGGACGTAAGGACGCCCGGTTGCGGATCCCGCCGTCGGAGGCCGAGGTGACGCAGTTGTTCGCCGGCTGGTCCAGGGAGTTGGCTGGGTGCCGCAAGTTCGCCCCGACAGCGCGTAACTACGCGGCGGCCCGGTTGATGGCCGAGGTGGGATTGCGGGTCAACGAGGTCCGCAGCCTGGATTTGGCCGACGTCAAGTGGGAGCTGGGCCGGTTCGGCAAGCTGCACGTGCGCTACCGCAAAGGGTCGCGGGGTTCCGGCCCGCGAGAGCGGATGGTGCCGCTGGTCAACCACGCGGGCCGGACGCTGCGTTGGTTCATCGAAGACGTGTGGGGTCACTTCGACGCGGACCACACCCGACCAGGCGCGCCGCTGTTCCCCTCCGAGCGCAAGAACGCTGACGGGTCGTGCCGGCGGGTCGGCGACGACGCGCTGCGTTCGGGACTGGTCGCCGCCGCAAGCGTGCACCTGCAGGGTTGGGCGGACACGTTGACCCCGCACGTGCTGCGGCACTTCTGCGCCTCGCAGCTGTATCTGTCCGGCGTGGACCTGATCTCGATTCAGGAGCTGCTCGGCCACTCGTGGGTGGCCACCACGATGCGGTACGTCAACTCTCGGCAATTGCATCAGACGGGCGAGTTTTCGCAGGTCGCCTGATCAGTGCTGCCCGGCAATGGGTTCGAGGCGGCGTTGTGGCACCGCCTGTGGGCTGCGCTGCTTGCGTGATGATCCCGTTTAATGCATGATCCTGCCGTCGAACGGTCGCCGTTTGTGGGCTTGGAGGACGGGTGGGGCGGGGTGATCTGGCGGGTGCAGCGCGCCTGCAACTCATCTCCGGGGTAGTGCAGTTGCGTCCCGAGGACGCGATGGTTGAGGCGATGTTCAAGGGCTGGCGGGCCCAGCAGGCGGCTCGTGGTTTGCTGGAGGACACGATCGCGCCGCGGGAACGGCTGGTACGCCGGTTCCTGGAGTTCACCAACGAGTACCCGTGGAACTGGGGCCCGGGCGATGTGGACGAGTGGACCCAGTCGCTGACCAGCGAGCGGCAGTTGGCGCCGTCGACGATCCGCGGCTACCAGACCGACCTGCGTTTGTTCAGCGAGTATCTGACCGACGGCCGGTACGGCTGGGCGGTGGAGTGCGAGAAGACCTTCGGCACGTTCCCGGTGCCGATCTGCCACGAGTGGAACACGCTCGCGCACCTCAACGACTACGAGGGCCGCCCGGAGGCCCGCCCGTTCACGCGGCCGGAACTGCAGCGGTTCCTGGACTACGCCGACGAGCAGGTCGACCGGGCAGTGCGGGCGAAACGCAAGGGCGCGTTGGCCGCCTACCGGGACGCGACCCTGTTCAAGGTCATCTACGCGTGGGGACTACGCCGCACGGAGACCTCGCAACTGGATGTGGCTGACTGGGGCCGTAATCCGGCGGCGCCGGAGTTCGGCCGGTACGGGATGCTGCACGTCCGCTACGGCAAAGCGGTGCGCGGGCAGCCGCCGAGACGGCGCAACGTGCCGTCGGTGATGGGCTGGGCGGTAGAGGCGGTCGCCGACTACGTGGATAACATCCGGCCGAGGTTCGGCTGCGCGGATCATCCGGCGTTGTGGGTGACCGAGCGCGGTGGACGGGTGAACCCGGCGGAGATCAACGCCCGGTTCGTCGCCTACCGCGACGCGCTCGGCCTGCCGAAGATTCTCAGCCCGCATAGTCTGCGGCACTCGTGGGTGACCCATCTGACCGAGGATGGTGTCGACCGCCGGTTCATCCAGGAGGCGGTCGGGCACCGCTGCGACACCTCGACGGCGATCTACACGCACGTGTCCGGGGATTTCATGAACACGGCCTTGCGCAAGGCCCTCACGCCGGCGTTCGACACGCCGGGCGGGCAAGAGAAGGAGCGGTAGATGGCGGCCAAGCTCGACTATCGATGGAATCTGCGGCAGGTGATGGCCAGCCGGGAGATGTTCCAGACGACCGATCTGCTCGAACCGCTGGCCCAACGCGATATCCGGCTGTCGTCCAGCCAGATCTACCGGCTGGTGGTCGATCGACCGGAACGGCTGAGTCTGAAGATCCTCATGGCCCTGTTGGACATCCTCGGCTGTTCGATGGAGGACCTGATCGAGCCTGTCGCCGCGGCCCAGTCCGTCCGCCGGCGCAAGGTGGTCGGCGGCAGCGACGGCGGAGTCGGTGAACTGCGTCCGAAACGGGCCCGCATCACCGGCGCGGACAGGTAACCGCGGTGCCGGTCACGACGCCGGCGGCGCAAGACGCGTCCGGGGTGCCGCCGGTCCTGGCCGATCCGATCGGCGTCACCGTGGCCCTGGTCACCGCGATCGAGCCGGGTCTGACCTCGGCGATGATCGCGGACATCGTGGCCGGCGTCGCCGGTGGTCGGGTCAAGCAACGCCGCCTCGCCCAGGCCCTGACGGACCGGCCCGACATGCTCCGGGATGGCCGCTCGCCCGCACCGCGGGTCGTGGCGGACCTGCTGATCGCGCTGCGCCGCGCCGGCGCGGCTGTGATTTCGGCTCCGGCCTGCGCTGGTTGCAATAAGCCGCTGCGCAGCCTGCAACGCCGCGGTCAGGACTGGTACTGCGCACCCTGCGACCGCCGTCCCGAACCGTGCTGCGTGTGTGGCCAGTCCCGGCCGGTGGCCTTCCGTGACCGCCACGGTCGTCCGCAGTGTGTTCAGTGCCCGGTCGACGAGCGGGATCCGGTCGACGCCGTCACCGCGATCGTGACCGGTATCGAGCCGGGCCTGACCGCAGAGGTGGTGGCCGACGTGGTGCACGCGGCGACGACCCGGCGAGGCCAGCGACATCAACTGGCTTGGGAGTTGCAGGGCAGGCCCGATCTACTCACCGGGGCCGGTGCCGACGCCACCGCCCCCTGCGTGTTGCGGCTGATCGACCTGCTCGTCGCTGCGGGCGCCCAGACGATCACCCCACCGGTCTGCCCGCACTGTCGACGCCGCATCCATCTGCATCGGCGGATCGACGGGCAGTGGCTTTGCCGCAACTGCGTGGCCAAGACCCGGGCCCGGCCCTGCGCCGAGTGCGGAGCGGTCCGGGAACCCGGCAGCCGCGACGAACATGGCCGACCGCTGTGTCCTACCTGCCTGCTGCGGCAACCCGCCAACCAGGAAACCTGCACCACCTGCCGACGGCGGCGCCCGGTCAGCGTCCGCACCCCGGACGGACCGCTCTGCCAGGCCTGCCGTCCCTGGCCAACCGGCACCTGCACGATTTGCGGCCAGACCGGTGCCTGCCTGATCTCCAAGACCACCGGGCAGCCGTGGTGCCGCGCCTGCAAACAACGATGGGCCCGCTGCGCCGGCTGCGGACAGGACCGGCCCATCCGCGGCGGCACCTTGGAGACGCCGCTCTGCGCCACCTGCACCCGCCCCGACCCCGACTTCTGGCAGGCCTGCCCCAGCTGCGGCGAACCCGGCCGCATCCACGCCGGCGGCAACGCCCGCTGCGCCCGCTGCACTATCCACCGACGACTGCGTCAGGTCCTCGGCGACGACACCGGCACCATCCGGCCCGAACTGCAATCTCTGCACGACGCACTCGCGGCGACGAACCGGACAGCCACCGTCGAGACCTGGCTCAACCGCAGCGCCGCCCCCAACATTCTGCGAGCCCTCGCCGGACAGCCACTCACCCACAACACGCTCGACGCCCTGCCGCCGAGCAAGCCCATCGAGCACCTGCGCAGCGTGCTGGTCGCGATCGGCACCCTGCCCACCCGCGACGAACAACTCACCCGGCTACAACGCTGGATCACCGACACCATCGCCGCACGCGCCAACCCCGACGAACAGCACCTGCTGCGCCGCTACGCCATCTGGCACGTGCTGCGCCGCCTCCGCGGCCGGCTCAACGGCACCGACACCACCCATCACCAGTTCATCGCGGCCAAACGCAACATCAACGCCGCCGTCGCCCTGCTCGACCGGCTCGCCGACCACGGAAGCACCCTCGCCACCGCCCGGCAGGCCGACCTCGACCAGTGGCTCGCCGACGACAACACCGGCCGGGAGGTCGGCAACTTCGTCCGCTGGGCCCGGCGGAACAAACTCACCCTGCTTGAGCTCCCCGCCACCCGCTGGGCTGGACCCGCCGCGCCGATCGACACCGAAACCCGCTGGGAACGCGCCCGCCTGTTGCTGCACGACGGCACCATCGACGCCGAACTCCGCGTCGCCGGCCTACTCGTCCTGCTCTACGCCCAGCAACCCGCCACGATCAGCCGGCTCACCCTCGACCACCTCCAAATCACCCCGGACAGCACCCGCCTACGCCTGGGCCGGGAACCGGTCATCCTGCCCGAACCACTCGCCGACCTCGTCCGCGACCTGGCCAGCACCCGCCGCGGACACGCCGTCATCGGCGCCTCGGACAGCAGCCCATGGCTGTTCCCCGGCGGCCAGCCCGGACGGCCCATCAGCGCCTTCCAACTCACCAAACGACTGCGCGACCTCGGCCTCAGCCCCGCGCAGTCCCGCTCCACCGCGCTGTTCCAGCTCACCACCGAACTACCCGCCGCGATCCTCGCCCGCATGCTCGGCATCCACATCAGCGTCGCCGCCGCCTGGCAACGCGCTTCGGCGGGAGACTGGACTACCTACGCAGCGGAAGTCAGCCGCCGAGGCCTGCTCTCGGAACCCCAGCAGGCCGGCCGTGAATACCGATCTTGAGGGCCGGGCCGCGCTCCTGCATACCGCAGCGGTCGCCGGTTCCGCGTCGACTGACACGATGACGCAGTGACACATGTGGAAATCAACGGCGCGCCGGCGACCGTCGAAGACGTGCATCGAGCAGCCATGTGGAACTACGGCCACTTCACCTCCATGCAGGTACGCAATAGAGCAGTGCCTGGCCTGTCTCTCCATCTCCGCCGCTTAAACGAGGCCTCGGCTGTGCTGTTTCCCGACGCCGTCCCGCCATCAAGCGACCAGGTCACGACGTTCATCGATCACGCACTGGCCGACACGAGCGACGCGTCCGTCCAGGTCACCGTCCTTCCCAACCCCGCCCGGCGGCCCAACACCGACATCATGGTGTCCGTCGAGGAACCGGTCGACGACGCTCCCCGTCCACCCATACGAGTCCAGACCGTTCAGTACGAGCGAGAGCTCCCGCAACTCAAGCACTTGGCCACGCTCGGCCTGTCCTTCCATCGCCTTCAAGCACGCCACGCAGGATTCGACGACGTCCTGTTCGCCGGACGAGACGGCTGCCTGCTCGAGGGCTCGGTATGGAACATCGCCTTCTGGGACGGAGCACAGATCGTCTGGCCCGAGGGACCCGCTCTGGCAGGCATCACCATGCAACTGCTCCGGCTCGGCCTGCGACGGCTCGGCGTTCCCGACACGACCCGGAAGATAACTCGCGAATCAGTCAACGAGATGACGGCCGCCGCCGCGACCAACTCGCACTGCCCGGCACAACCGATCGCCGCGATAGACCAAACCACCTTCCCCAACGACCAACCACTCACCACACTGCTACGGCGCGCCTGGCAAGAAGCCACCTGGGAACCGATCCGCACAGCTCGATAGCGACCCCTCAGTCTCGCGCTTCTGGCTCATGCCCCTGGCCGGCCTCGCGACGGGCTCGGCACGCCCCACCACGGAGGTATTCAGATACTTCCGATATCCGACGTCGCCAGAGCACGTACACCGCACCCGTATCGAGGACGCGTGGGTGGCCGGGCAGCAACGGGCCGCGAGGCGGCTGGAAGGACTGGTCTGAATGCGGTGGAACCTGCGCCTCGCAGCGGCGAACCGAGGCATCTGGAAGGCCTCGGAATTGCAGCGGATGCTGGCCGAACACGGCCTGGTCATCTCGGCGGGCAAGATGTCCGGGTTGTGGTCGGGCCGGCCGGCCTCGCTCAAGCTCGATGACCTGAACGTCATCTGCACCGTGTTGGGCTGCCCGGTCGGGGAGCTGCTGATCCCGGAGCCGGACAAGGTCATCCGGCCCGGACACACCGAACAGCCGACCGCCGCTGCGGGCGGCGGGTCGGTATTGGCGGTGGTCCCGCGACGCCGTGACGGCCGGTCGCTCCCGCCGGCCTGAGCGGCGCCGATGAGTCCCCGCGGCGTCCCGGGCCGCCGTCCGAGCAGCTGTGTCGGCTGCCTGGCGTGGGGTTGCGGGTTCAACAACCGGATGTGCCGTCCCTGCTACGACTTCGCCCACCGCTGGCCGGTCGCCGACTGCGATGCCTGCCACCGCCGGCAGCCGGTGCACAAAGGCCACTGCCGGTTGTGCTGGTGCCAGGCCCGCCTGGACCGCTCCGCCGCCCTGGGCGGCCGAACCGGCACTTACACCGCGCTGCTGCCCCACGCCCGCCGCGTCGGATCCCACCAGCTGTTCCTGGCCGACATGCCGGCACCCCGCGACCTGGTCGGCAAACCCGACCAGCGGCGCCACGGCGTCGGATCCGGCGCCCCTGGCCTCCGGCGCAAACCGCCGCCCCCGGCCGCCGGCCAGCCGCAGGTGCGCTGGCTGTAACCCCCGCTGTTCGACCCTGGGCCACGTGACTACCGCCGCCGGGTCGACCTGCGCAGCCACCCCACGCTCGACAACCCGTGGCTCGCCTGGGCGCTGTACCTCGCCGACACGTTCGCCGAGGCCCGCGGCTTCGACACCGTCGTGTTCGGCGCGCTGAACCGTGCACTGGTCATGCTGCTGGCCGAGCACACTGCTGGCGAGACCATCCGGTTCACCGACATCCACCGGGCGCTGCGCAGAAGCGGCAACAGCGCCGACCACGCCGCTCACGTGCTCGAGCAGATGTGCATCCTGCACGACAACCGGACCCGTGCGATCGACACCTGGATCACCCGCCAGCTCGACCAGATTCCACCGGCCACCGCCCGACACGTCGCTCAGTGGGCACAGCAACTGCTCGACGGCGGCCCGCGAACGAAACCCCGCCATCACAAGACCGTCCGTCGATACATCGCAGCGGTGCGCCCGGTCCTGCTCGACTGGTCCACCCGCCACGAGCACCTGCGAGAGATCACCCGCGACACTGTCCTGACCCAGCTCAGGCGCGTGCACGCCCGGGACCGCCACGACCTGCTGCAGGCGCTGCGGTCGCTGTTCCGATGGGCCAAGGCCAACGGCGTGGTGTTCCGCGATCCGACCAGCCGCATCCGCCTCGGCCCCGTCGAGGAACCCGTCCCGCAGCCACTGACTTCGAACCAGATCGCGGCGACCATCCGAGTCGCGACCGCACCACACGTGCGGCTCGCCGTCGCCCTGGCGGCGGTCCACGCCGCCCGACACGGCGACATCATGGCCATGCAGCTGACTGACGTGGACCTCGACCGCTGGCGGTTGACCATAGGTGGGCACGACAGGCCGCTGGACGACCTGACCCACACCGCGCTGATCGGTTGGCTGGACTACCGCCGCCGACGCTGGCCGAACACCGCGAACCCACACCTGCTGATCAGCAAGGAAAGCGCGCTGCGACTCGGCCCGGTCAGCCACGCCTGGCTCAGTCTCATCCTGCGCGGACTGCCGGCGACCCTGGAACGGCTGCGCGTCGACCGCCGTCTCGACGAAGCGATCGCCAGCGGTGCCGACCCCCTGCACCTCGCCGAGGTCTTCGGCATCAGCGAAAACACCGCCATCCGCTACGCCAACGCTGCCCGGCAACTCCTGGACACCGGCGTGGAACTCCGTCCCGCGGTTCACCGCGAACCCCCGGACTCGCGATAGCGTGAACGCGACGACGAACCCTTGAGTTCCTCCTGAGAATCCGTCGATTTCGCTGAACCCGCGGCGGAACGCTTGTGGGTGAAGACGAGGAGGTCGGCGTGGACCTTGACGTGGAGCACGAACTCCTGCGCGCCGGTGGCCCGGGCCAGCGACAGGAGTTCCTCGTCGGTGGCGTGGTAGGTGAACCGGTCGCCGTCGGCGTCGGCGGCGACCGCGACGATGTGCTGCAGGTAGCCGAGTCCGGCACCTGCGGCGGCGTCGACGACGGGGGTGAAGTCCTCCGGCGTCGCGACTGCACCGGCCGGGACCCCGACGACGAGGACCAGGCACCCGCCGGGGCGCAGCAGGCGGGTGCAGGCGGCAAGCAGCCAGGCCAGGCGGACCCGGTTGGCCGCGTCGCTGCTCCCGTCGAGCGGCCAGGTGGCCACGACGAGGCTGGTCCGGCCCTGCAGGTCGTCGCCGTCGCGGAGCACGGCGACCGGGTCGTCACCGGGGAGCGGGTCGGAGTCGCTGAGGTCGTCGCCGAACCATGCCCGCATCTCGTCCGGACCGTCGGAGTACGAGCCGTCGGAGTCCGGGCCGTCGTCGGGCTCGTCGAGGTGCTGCGGTGTCTGCGGCCCGACGACCAGCGCCGACGCGCCGGTGAACCAGGCCGGGTGGTGCCGGCGACCGCCCCGCAGGCAGGCGATTCCCAGGACGTGCTCGTCGGTGAGGTCGACGACCGCCTCGCCGGGCCGGCTGTATGCGGCGATGAGCCGGTACGCCAGCCGGTTGGAGATGGTCGTGCTCTGGTCGTCGCCGCCGCGGGCGGTGCGCCAGACGGTGATCGGTACCGGCGGGTTGCCGGCGACCAGATCCATCGAAGGGATGTGGGGGGTGCCGCCCTGGTGGGCGGGCTGCGGCGTGGAGTGCTCGCTCATGTGGTGTCGGCTCCGCGCCGCGCCGTGATGCGCTGACGTCTACCAATCGGCGTTTGTCAGCCGTGGCGAACACTTGGCGATCTGACAGCGACCTCATCCCGTCTGACAGTCCACTTTTGGCCTGATTTGTTCGACTCCCCCTGAGCGCGACCGAATACCGCACGCGCATTGACGGACATCATCCGCATCTGTCAGCGCTTCCGTTGTCAGATCGGGCGGGGCCGCGCTGCTGGCAGCAGCAAATCCGGATCGCTTGTCAGACACTCTCCGTATCTGTCATGACGCCGACGGGCGAGCCGCCGCCCTGAAAGCGGCCACCCTCCGCCAACCAGTCTCCGCTCTTACGACATCGGCGGGTCGCCACCCGAACACCTTGAGGGCGACATCGACGGCAGCCGTCGACATGGGCACGCACACAAGGACCATGACATCGCCGAAGGTCGTTGACATTGACATGTCCGGCGAGCGCGTGTCATCGGCGTGCGCCGTTGAGATCACGGGCAGCGACAGGTCGGTGGCGTTGACGTTCGCCGTTGACATCAGCGGCGTGGACGCCACGGGCGGGCAGGCGCGGAGTCTGCATTGAGGCTTGTCAGAGGCGTCAGGTCTGACAGTTGCGGACGGCGGAATCGGCTCGCGAGCGCCCGCTTGAAGTGACAGCGGTCGATGCTCCCGCGCGGAGTCCGTTGCCCGTAGCCGAACTGACAGCGCAGCTCAGGGCGACCTGTCAGAAGTTGACGGGGTGTCCGCCCGGCGCGACTCGGCGAGCTGTCAGATCACGGTGAGCGCGGGTGTGAGGAGTCGTCGCCGTGCTTGTCATGCCCGTGTCAGATGCCGGTGGCGTACTGCCCGTACGGGAATTCGCCGTTGTCCGTCGGCGATGTCTCCCACTCTGATGTCCCTCTGCCTTTTGGAGTTCTGATATGTCCGTGTCCGACACCCCGGACTGGCCAACCTCTCATCTGCTCGCCGCGGATGTGGCGTTCGTGGCGCTGGCATCCGAGCCGGCACCGTTGGCACTCGACTGTGACAGCCTGGCTCGTGACATCGGCAAGGATCCGGACCTGCCGTCCGGCGTTGTTCCGCTGCCGGTGCTGCGGGACTGGCTGCTCAAGCGTCCGGGCGACTACGGTAGCCGTGACGCTGTGTGGCGGGAGCTGGTTCTGCGTGCCCGGTTGCGGGGTGCGGAGTGGACGATCGCCGCGGTCGGGATGGCGATGCCCGCGCTCGTGCGTATCGCCGGGCAGTTGTCCGCCGGCTATCGGGGCGACCCGGCTGACATCGACAGCGAGGTGCTGACCGGTTTTCTGGAGGCGCTGCGCGATCACCTCGACCTGACGCGGCCGGCGTTGTACGCGTCGCTGACGATGGCCGCGTGGCGGGCTGGTCGGCGGCTACGGCTGGCCGACGACGGGACCGTGCCGGTCGAGGACATCGAGTACGTGGCGGCTGGGTCCCGGACGCCGAAGATGCCGTACGGACACCCGGACCTGCTGGTCCGGCGCGCCGGCACGCTGCGGATCATCGACGAGGCGGACGTGCAGCCGTGGATCGAGGTCCGGCTGGGCCGGCGGGCTCCAGAGCCGATCGCCGCCCGGCTCGGTATCACCGTGGACGCGCTGCGAATGCGGCTGGCACGCGCCGACGAACGGCTCGCACAGGCCATCGCCGAGGGCTGCCTCACCGAGGTCGCCTCAACAAGCGCGGTCGCGGCGACGATGGCGCAGGCGAAACGTCGGACCAGCATCCGCGCCGGCCGGGCCAGTACTCGCGGCCCGGCCGGTACTCGCGGGGTTGCGGTAGCCGCTTGACCGAAGACTCATGCTCCACCTGACGATTGTGGGCCCGGCGCCGACGCGCCAGGCCCACAGCCGTTCTGGTCGTTCAGGGCGGACTTCGCAAGCCGGACGAGGCCCCAGACTGCCCCAGCCGATGGCCTGCCTGCGTGTCCTTTCTCAGCGAACCTGCTCCGGGGCTGAGGCTCTGAGCTGGGCGGATCAGATTGATTGAGAATCAGGCCGGTCGGTCGTTCTCAGTTGATCTGCTCTGCTGGTGCGTCTGTGTCGAGGATTCTCAGTCTTTCTGCGCCGCGAAACGGTTTTGGTCGCGGCTCTTTCGCGGATGTAGTCGCGGACGGAGCCGCGGACGGAGCCGTAGGACCATTCGGCGCCGTGTTCGCCGATGAGACATTCCGAGATTTGCCACCGGTCTTACGCTGAGCTGCTGCGGGTCAGGCGGCGTTAGACGAGCGGAGTCGCCCGCGCCAGATTCAGCGAGATGTTGATGTCGGGCTGGCACTCCCTTGGCTCTCTCGCCAGTTGACGCGGTAGTCGACCCCCTCGATGTGGTAGCGAGTCGAGCCGCTAAGCCACTGCCATTCGGCCGTCAAACGGCGCGCGCCGTCCGGAATCATCCGGCACGGCGCGAGTAGCTCTGTCAGCTCGTCGTACCGGCTATCCACCCCTCCATGCCCAGGGTGGCTTTCGACTTCTGTCGTACCCGCCTCATAGCGAGCATTCCAGTCAACGAAGATCGCCCATTGCTCACGTTCCCAAGCCACGGCCACGTCGCTAGCTGGCCAGACGTAGTAGTCGTCGTCAGGCTCACTATCACCGACCGCGTAGTGGACCGTATGGAAGTAGTGGACCACCCCGTCAACGTCTGCCAAACCGGCCTGCGGCCCGTCGTACCAGTCCAGCTCTACATGGACGGGCTCAAATCTGGGCTTCTTCAGCTGGGCCTCCTCAGTCATCGGGGATAGGCTACCCGGACTGTCCTCCAGCGGCCTGCCGGGCAACTTGATTGAGAAACCCTGCCAGTTGGAGCAGGAAAATTGAGAACGGGGTAGAACAACGAAAAAACACTGCGGTGTCAGATGCCGAACCGTCGTGTCAGACCGCTGTCAGATCGGCAAGTGTTCGCCACGTCTGACAAACGCCGATTGGTAGGTGCGGGACAAGACGAGAGCAGCAAGACGTGCTGGTCCGGGTCCCGTCCGCCGTCGAGCAGCGGGGTGACGTCTGCCGTGTCGCCCCGGGTGCCGCGCCATCGCATGCGCTGACACCTCATCGATTACCGCAACCACCCAGAAAAGGGAGGACGAGCTCCTCCCGGGGTGGCGCGGCATGCCGACCTCGCGCTCGGCGGCGGTTCCTCGACCGTCTCTGGCAATCGCCCCGCCCGGCACCCCTGCGGTGACCGGCGGCGGGGCGGGAGGTGACCACCCATGCTCCGCATCCGTACCACCGAGCCTGTCCAACTTTCCCCGGTCCGCCGCGCCGCACGGGTGTGCGCGGCGGTGGGCGCCGGCGTGTTCGTCCTCGCCCTTCCGAGTGCCGCCCAGGCCGATCCGGGCGAGGCCGCCTACCTGGCGGCGAACAGCCTGCCGGTCGTCATCGCCAACCTGCAGAACCAGATCATGCTGTTGCTGGCCGGGATCGCCACCCTGTTCCTGGTTCTCGCGGGGGTCTACTGGGCCACCGCAGGCGGCGACCCTGGTCAGGTCGACAAGGCCAAGGGTGCCCTGCGCAACGCGTTGATCGGCTACAGCCTGGCTGTCCTCGCTCCGATCCTGCTGCAACTCGTGCAGGGCATCGTCGGGAGCTGAACATCATGAACTGGTTTCCGATACGTGTGCTACTCGACCAAATCATCCAGTGGCTGATCGGGGTAGTGCTGGATTGCCTCAACGCAGTTTTCAAACTGATAACTCATGTCCTTCTGGCGACCCCAAAGGTCACCGCGCTTCCACAGGTGCAGGCCCTGACCGGTCGGTCAATCTGGATTGTGGACACCGTGTTCGTCCTGGTGTTCGTTGCCGCCGGAACCATGGTCATGGTCTCCGGCGGCAACGAGCGTTCCCAATACACCGTCAAGGAACTCGCACCCCGGCTAGTTGTCAGCTTTGTCGCCGCACACTTCTCCCAGTTGCTCTGCGGCGAGCTCATCGACCTGGCCAACGCCGTCACCGGCGCGATCAGCGAGGGCAACTACGACGGGGACAGCGCCTTCGCCGTGATACAGACCCACATCAGGACCGGGCGCGATCCCACCGCCCCGGTGTTGTACCTCGTTCTCGTGGTGATCATCACCGTCCTGATCGCCGTGACGACGTTCCAGCTAATCGGCCGGTTTGTCGCCTTGCTCGTCATGACGACCGTCGCGCCCCTGGCCCTGGCCTGTCACGCCATACCAGCCTTGGAGGGCATCGCCCAGACCTGGTGGCGCGCCTACGGCGGGTGCCTGGTGATTCCGTCGGCGCAGGCGTTCACCCTGACCGCCGGTCAGTGGATGCTGCTCGACTCGTCACACATGCTGCCCGTCCTGGGCCTGCCGCTCGAGCCGGGGGGCGTAGCCAACCTGGTCATCGTGATCGTTCTGCTCTGGACGACCGTCAAGATCCCCGGGCTTGTCGGCCGTTGGGTCGGCCAGGGTGGACGCGGTGGCACGAACGTTCTCGGCTCGGTCGTACGCGTCGTCGTCGTCCAGCAGCTCGCCCGAGTGGTTCCCGGCCTTCAGACCATCCGAAAGGTCCTGAAATGATCAAGGACGATGCTGATGCTGTCGTCGACCGGGCACGGATGCCGGCTGACGTTGACGCACCGGACAAGGTCGCCTACGGGCTGACCTGGCGCCAGCTCGCCATCCTCGCCGTCGCCGGAATGCTGTTCTACGGTGCCTGGAACGGCCTACGCGACGTGGTCCCGCCGCAGGCCATCATCTTCGTCGGCGTGGTGCTCGGCGGTGTCGTGTTCGGGCTGGTGGTCGGGCGTCGTGACGGGCTGCCGATGGACGTCTGGCTGCTGCACGCGGTCCGCCACTGCCGCAGCCCGAAGGCGCTGTCCTCCGTAGGGGAATCCACGGGCCAGGTGCCCGAGTGGGTTCAGCAACCGAAGGGACGCGTTCCGCTGCCGGCTCCGCTGAGGCTGCCCGCCGACGCCATCGACGACAACGGCGAGATCGCCGTCGGCGGCGACCGGGCGGCGATCGTCGCGGCCACGAACATCAACCTGACGCTGCGTACCGCCAGCGAGCAGACAGCCCTGATCGACGGGTTCGGCCGCTGGCTCAACTCGCTGTCGGCGCCGACCCAGGTCGTCGTGTCCGCCCAGCCGGTCGATCTCGCCTCCCACGCCCGCGTCGTCGCCGACGCCGCCCGAGCCCAGCCGCATCCCGCGCTGGAGGCGGCGTGCGCCGACCACGCCGCGTTCCTGGCCGGCCTGGCGGCCCGCCGGGATCCGCTGCGCCGGCAGGTCCTCGTCGTCACCCGCACAGCCCCGGGTGAACAAGGCAACCACGTGGCGCGGCGGCGAGCCGACGACAGCGTCCGCGCGTTGTCCGGCCTCGGCGTGACCGCCCGTGCCCTCGACGGGACGACGGCCACCAGAACCGGCAGGGTGACCAGGAAGATCAGCGGGGCGTCACCGGTGTGTGCGACCGCCTCCGG